>JAMPXD010000109.1 GCA_023701365.1 Geobacteraceae bacterium | reverse complement strand
TCTGCAACGGGGCGACAGCGTGGACGACATTGTCAAGATGGCTGCCATTGCCGTCGTCGATGCCCAGAACAAGGTGCCCTCCCTTGTTGTCGACCTGAAGGAGCGCATCAAACAGCCGTCGGAACAGCCGATCGCAGTGGAGCCGGCAAAAGCATGGAGGCCGGAAGCGGCGGCGTCCGCAGCGGACTGAAGGCGAGCGGAACAGATCGGCTGGATTTTTGCGAAATCACCATCAGAAACTGGCGTGTGCTGCGGCTACTCCCCCAGCACCCCCATCGCCCGCTCCAGGCTGACCCGGGCCACCAGCCAGTCGCGCCGGGCCCGGGCCAGGTTGCCCCGCGCCTGGAGCAGGCTCAGCTCGGCGTCCTCCACCTCCAGCCTGATCTTCACCCCCAGCTCGAACCCCTTCTCCGCCATGGCGAGGAGACGCTCCGCCTGGCCGGCCGTACCGGCCAGGGCCGTGACGATCTCCTCCGCCTCGCGCACCGCGTTGACCGCGTTGCGGATCTCCAGGGCAATCGCCTCGGCCAGCCTCTGCTCGTCGATCCGGAGGGTGCGCAGGTCGCTCTCGGCCTGGGCCACCTTGCCCCGCGTCTTCAGGCCGTCAAAGATCGGAAAGGAGAGAAAAACCCCGGCGCTCCACGTCTGGCCGTCGCCCCGGGCAGCCCCCGTCTCGAGCTGGCTCCAGCCGTACCCTCCCTTGAGGTCGAGGCGGGGCTTGTCCTCGGCATTGGCTATGGTCACCAGCTCGGCGGCGATCTCCTCCCTGCGGCGCAACTCCTCAAGCTCGGGGCGGCGCTTGCGGGCCAGCTCCAGGGCCTCGGCATAGGAGAGGAGGGGGACCGGCGCCGCCTCCAGGGTGCCGCTCACCTCCAGGTCCTCCTCGACGGCCAGGACGAAGCGGAGCCGGTCCCTGGCGGCGCGGATCTGGTTGTCGGTCCGGATCACCTCGGGCCGGGCGTTCGCTACTGCCACCTGCGCCGCCAGCACGTCGTAGTCGGTGGCCACCCCCGCGTCATGACGCCGGCGCGCCTCGTCCAGGTGGCGCTCCTTCTGCCCCAGGTTCTGCACCGCAATGGCATGCTGCTCCCGGGCCAGGAGGATATCGTAGAAGGCGGTCGCCACGTCCCGGCGGGCATCCTGGCGGGAGATCCGGAGCAACTCGTCGGCGCTCTGAAAACCCTTCCGCGCGGCCCGGATGGCGGCCCCCACCTTGCCCCAGGTGAACAGGGCCTGGGAGAGGGCGATCTCGGCCGACCTGCTATCCTGCAAAGTGGGAAAAAGCCCGCCGGCGATGACCCTCTGGCTGTCGTCCTGCTTCCTGGCGACGCTGCCGGTGACCGTCAGCTGGGGGAGGGCCGCGGCCCGCTCCTCCACGTACCGCCCCTCCACCTGCCGGTAGTACTCCCGCGCCTTCTGGATGTCGCGGTTTCTGCTGTCGGCGAGCTCCAGGGCCTGGTAGAGGGTGAGGGTGCGGGGCTCGGCGGCTCTTACTGGTGAAAAGAATCCGCCACAGAGACATAAGGAAATGCAAAATGCAAATTGCAAAGTGCAAAATGAAAATTTGCGCTTCCTGGCAGGCAATTTTGCACTTTGCACTTTGCACTTTGCACTTTGAAATGGATATCTAGTCATAACGAACCTCCTTCCCCCGCCATTTCCGCCGCAGCCACCCCCCCAGGTCGTCCATGTAGGTGTACATCACCGGCACCACCAGGAGGGTGAGAAGCGACGAGGTGAGGAGCCCCCCCACCACCGCCCGGGCCATCGGGGCGCGCATCTCGGCGCCGGAGCCGATGGCGAGAAAGAGCGGCAGCATCCCGAAGATCATCGCCAGGGTGGTCATCACGATCGGCCGGAGCCTGGTCCGCCCCGCCTCGATCACCGCCTGTCGCCGCGGCAGCCCGTCGCGCCGCTGCAGGACCTTGGCGTAGTCCACCAGCAGGATGGCGTTCTTGGTGACGAGCCCCATCAGCATTATCAGGCCGATCAGCGACATGATGTTGACCGTGTCGCCGGTGAGCTTGAGCATCCCCGCCATCCCGACGATGGAGAGCGGCAGCGACAGCATGATCGCGAACGGCTCGAAGAACGACTCGAACTGGGCCGCCAGGATCAGGTAGACGAAGATCACCGCCAACAGCAGCGACTCCCCCATGTAGCCGAACGACTCGGCCATGTCCTCCGCCTCGCCGGAGAGGTCGATGGCGTAGCCGGGGGGCATGTTGATCCTTTTCGCGGCCGCCTCCACGTGTCGCACCGCCGTGCCGATCGGCAGGTTGTCCAGGTTGGCGGAGACCGTCACCTGGCGGGCCAAGTCGCGCCGGTTGATCTCGGTCGGCGAGGCGGCAATCGCCGTGGTGGAGAGGCTCGCCAGCTGCACCAGCTTGGCGCCGCCGCTTCCGTCCGGCACCGACACCTTCAGGTCGTTCACCTGGGACGCGTTCCGGCGCAGCCCGGCGGGGAGGCGCAACCGCACATCCACCGCATCGCCGTCCTCGTCCTCGAAGGTGCTGACCGCCTCGCCGCCGACCAGCCGGCCGAGCGAGGCGACGATGTCGCCGGTGGTCACTCCGGCGGAGAGCGCCTTGTCCCGGTCGACCCGCAGCCGGTATTCGGGGATGTCGTGCTCCAGGGTCATGGAGAGATCGACGATCCCCGGCGTCCGGTACAGCTCCTTCTTGAGCCTCGCCCCCAGCTCCTTGAGGACCGTCAGGTCGGCCCCCTTGAGGTTGACGTTGAGGGGCTTCTGGGCGCCGCCGATCTGCCCCACCTCCTCGATGGAGAAGGTGATCCCAGCGATCTGCCGCAAGCGCTCCCGCACCACCCGCTGCAGCGCGTACTGGTCGCGCCCGCGCTCGCTCCGCTCCTTGAGCTTCAGGTAGAGGAGGCCGTCGCGCACCGTGCCGCTGTCGCCGGCGCCGATGGTGGCGTAGCTGTGGTCGATCTCGGGGATGTCGCCGAGCCTCGCCAGCACGGCGGCCAGGCGGTCCTCGGTCTCGGCCAGGGAGGCGTCCGGGGCGGTCTTGAAGGAGACCTGGAACTCCCCCTTGTCGTAGAGCGCCATGAAGGAGGATTCCAGGGTGGCGAAGATCATGATGCCGGCGATGAAGGCGGCGACGGCGCTGACCATCACGCTCTTGCGGTGGTCCAGGGCCCAGCCGATGGCCCGGCGGTACTTGTCAGCGGCCGCGTCGAAGCGATCGTTGAACAGCTCCAGCCACCTGGCCAGCCCCTTGCGGCGGCCGTGCATATGGATGGCGGGGTCGTGCCAGCGCGACGACAGCATCGGGTCGAGGGTGAAGGAGACGAACAGCGACACCAGCACCGCGAAGGCGACGGTCACCCCGAACTGGAAGAAGAACCGGCCGACGATGCCGCGCATGTAGGCGACCGGCACGAACACCGCGATGATCGACATGGAGGTGGCGAAGACGGCGAGGCCGATCTCGGCGGTGCCGAACCGGGAGGCCTCCATGTGGTCCTTGCCCCGCTCCAGGTGGCGGACGATGTTCTCCCGCACGACGATGGCGTCGTCGATCAACAGGCCGATGGCCAGCGACAGGGCCATCAGGGTCATGACGTTGAGGGTCATCCCCATGGCGTTCATGACGATGAAGGAGGAGATCACCGAGATCGGCAGGGTCAGGCCGGTGATCACGGTGGAGCGCCAGGAGTTGATGAAGCAGAAGACGATCAGCACGGTGAGGATGCCGCCGATGATCAGGGTCTCCTTGACGTCGGCCAGCGACTCGCGGGTCATGATCGAGCCGTCCCGCACCATGGTCAAGGTCACGCCGGGGGGAAGCTCCTGCTGGGTCCGGGCCATCACCTTCTTGAGGGTGTCCACCAGCTCCACCTGGTTCCCCCCCGACTGCTTGTAGATGTCGAGGCCGATGGCCGGCCGGCCGTTGACCAGGGCGAGCTTGCGCCGCTCCTCGACCCCGTCGCCGACCTGCGCCACCTCGCCGAGGGTGATCGGGCGGCCGTTGCGGTTCGCCACCACCATCCGCCGGTACTGGTCGGCCCGGTCCGGCTTGCCGTCGATGCGCAGTGGGTATTCCGCCGTCCCTCCGGTGAGCCGCCCCAGCGGGGTGTTGGTGTTCTCGGACCTCACGCCGCCCACCACATCGTTCACCCCGAGCCCCAGGCCGTCCAGCCGGATCGGGTCGAGATCGACGACGATCTCCCGTTTCCGGCCGCCGACCATCTCCACCTTGCCGACCCCGGCCACGCTCTCGAACCGTTTCTTGACCCGCTTTTCCACCAGGGTGGTGAGCTCCCGGGGGGAGAGGGTGCTCGACTGCACCGCCAGGGACGCCACCGGCATGGCGTTGAAATCGAGCTTCTGGATGATTGGCTCCTCGATCCCGGCGGGGAGGGTGCCGCGGATGGAGCTCACCTTGGCCCGCACCTCCTGGGCGCAGTCGTTCACCTTCTCCTCCAGGCGAAACTGCACCATCACCGTGGAGACCCCTTCGCGGGAGGTGGAGAAGACATGCTTCACCCCGGCGATCTGGTTGACCGCCTCCTCGATCCGCTTGGAGAGTTCCCGCTCCACCGTTTCCGGGCTGGCGCCGGAGAAGGTGGTCACCACCGAGACCACCGGGAACTCCACGTTGGGGAACATCTCCACCGAGAGGCGGCGGTAGGAGAAGAGGCCGAGAGTCACCAGGGCCAGCATCATGACCGCGGCGAAGATGGGGCGTTTTATGGAAAGGTCGGAGAGGATCATTGGGATATCTCTTGCGCAACGAGCACCTGGTCGCCGTCATTCAGGTTGAAGCCGCCGCGGCTGACGTATTTCTCTCCTGCCTTGAGGCCGGCGGCGATCTCGACCAGCTCCCCCGCCACCGCCCCGGTCTCCACCTGGCGCAGCCGGGCCGCGTCACCCTCGACCACGAACACGGAGGCCTTCCTTGCCGCCATGTCCCAGCCGGAGAGGGCGCTGCGCGGCAGCTGGAGCACGCCCCCCCGCCTGCCGGCGACGATCCTCCCCTTGGCGAACAGCCCCCCCTTGAGGAGTTCCCCGTCGTTTCTCACCTCGGCGATCACCTTGAGCGAGCGGTCGGCCGCGGAGAGCTCCGGGTTGATGTACATCACCCTGCCGGTGAAGGTCTTCCCCGGCAGGGAATCGACCGTGAATTCGAGCGGCTGGCCGACCCTGACCCGGGCCGAATCGGCGGAGGAGACGGTGACCGTCAGGTTCAGCAGCCGGTTGTCGACGATCCGGAAGATCGGCCTGGCGGCCGCCGCGTCGCTCGCCAGGTCCCCCACGTTCACCTCGCGCAGGGCCACCACCCCGTCGATGGGGGAGACTACCGCCCCCTTGGCCTGCCGCGCCCGCGCCTGGCGGAGCTCCTCCTCCGCCACCCGGATCTGCGCCCTGGCCGCCTCGATCCGGGCCGCGGCCGCGGCCGTCTCGCTCTGGGCGTCATCGACACTCTGCTGGGTAGCCAGCCCCGCCTCCTTCAGCTTCATGGTGCGGGCCAGCTCCCGCTCGGTCCGGGTAGCCGCCACCCGGGTCTGGGCCAGCCCCGCCCGGGCCGATTCGATGGCCGCTTCGGCCCGCTTGACCAGGGCCTCGGCCTCCGCCACGTCGATCCGGGCAAGCGGAGTCCCCTTGCGCACCCTGACCCACTCGGTGACGTAGACCTGCTTCACCAGGCCCGGGATCTGGGTCTTCACGTCGGCACAAAACTTCGGGTCGAGGCTGCCGGTCACCTCGATCCCCTCCACCAGCTCGGCGGCCCCGGCAACGGCGGTCTCCACCGCCACCGCCGGCTTCCGGACCGCGGCCTCCCCTTTTTTCGCCTCGCTCTTCCCCGAGCAGGACGACAGGGTTGCGGCAAGCACTGCACAAACAAGCGGCACAGCCCATATCTTTTTCATCGGTTCACTCCTTGTCAGCCTTCAGCCACAATACATGCACCATCAAGGCGTTAGCCGTTAGCCGTTAGCCGCTAGCCGCTAGCCGTTAGCCTTTAGCCTTTAGCCTTTAGCCTTTAGCTTTTAGCCTTTAGCCTTTAGCCTTTAGCCTTTAGCCTTTAGCCTTTAGCCTTTAGCCACTAGCCACTAGCCGCTAGCCACTAGCCATAGCCTTCAGCCTCAATACCTCCTTGACCGATTCCCCTGAATGCCAGCTCGATGACCCGCGCCAGCCCCTCCCGGCCGATCCGCGGTTGCCGCTGGCAGAGCTGCTCCTCGAGCACCACGTTGAGGGCGCCGATCAGGAGCCAACCCATGTCGGCCGCGTCCCCCTCCCGGAGCTCCCCTGTCCCGATCCCTTCCGCCACCATATCCCTGACCAGCTCGTGCAGCTTGAGGTGGTATGCCTCGAAGTCGAAGAACGGCGCCCCCTGGGCCGGGCCGTAGTAGATGGCGTACATCAGGCGGGCCACGTTGAGCTCCCGGACAAAGAGAAGAAAGATCCGGTCGCACAGCTCCTTTAGCCGCGCCAAGACGCTTCCCCGGCGGCTGCGGCAGTCGTCGAGAATGGCATCGAACTCCCCGTAAGCGGCGCGCATCAGCTCCAGGTAGACCCCCTCCTTGCTGCCGAAGTAGTAGTAGAGGACCGGCTTGGTCACCCCGGCCGCCGTCACGATCTCCCGGACCGAGGTGGCCGCATACCCCTTGCTGGTGAACAGCTCCAGGGCCGCCATCGCCAGGCGCTCCCTGACCCCGGTTTCCTGGCCTGGCTGAGCCGTGCGCGTCATCTCCTGTTCCCTCTCGTCATGTCGTTTCCCCCTGTCCGATGAGTTTACCTAACGGTAAGTATAATTTTTCCGGACCGCTGTCAAGAAAAATTTACCGGTCGGTAAGGAGCGCCTCGCCAGGAAGGAAACATTTGCATTTTCGCGCCCAACTTTATATATTGTATGGGTTGCCGGCACTACCCACCAAAGGAACAGCATGATACGCAATATCCTCACCTACCCCGACCCGGAGCTGAAGAAGAAATCGGCGCCGGTCACAGTCATCAATGAAAAGACCATCGAGCTGGTCCGGGACATGGCGGAAACCATGTACGACGCCCCCGGGGTCGGCCTGGCCGCCCCCCAGATCGGCGTCCACCAGCGGGTCGTGGTGATCGACGTCTCCGCCAAGGACGAGCCTCCCGAGCTGATCGTCGCCATCAACCCGGTCATCATCCACGCCGACGGCGAGTCTTACGAGGAGGAGGGGTGCCTCTCGGTCCCGAAATACGCCGCCAACGTCCGCCGCCATGCCCGGGTGGTGGTCAAGGCCCTCAACCTGGAGGGGGAGGAGATCACCTGCAAGGCGGACGGCCTGCTGGCCATCGCCTTCCAGCATGAGATCGACCACCTGGACGGCATCCTCTTCGTCGACCATATTTCCCCCCTGAAGCGGGAGATTTTCCGGAGAAAGTACCGCCGCATCCGGGAAGAGCTGCAGGAGAGGGAATGATGGCAAAGCTCCGCCTGGTATTCATGGGGACCCCGGAGTTCGCCTGTCCCACCCTGCAAATGCTGATCGAGCGAGGGGAGGATATCCTGGCGGTGGTCTCCCAGCCCGACCGGCCCAAGGGACGGGGCCAGCAGCTCGCCCCGCCGCCGGTCAAGGCGCTGGCCGAGAAACACGGCATCCCGGTCATGCAGCCCGCCAGGGTGCGCGCCCCGGAATTCATCGAGGCGCTCCGGGAGATGAACCCTGACCTGATCGTGGTGATCGCCTTCGGCCAGATCCTCCCCAAGTCCCTGCTGGAGATCCCCCGCCACGGCTGCATCAATGTCCACGCCTCGCTCCTCCCCCGCTACCGGGGCGCCGCCCCCATCAACTGGTGCATCATCAACGGCGAGAGCGAGACCGGGGTGACCACCATGCAGATGGACGTGGGGCTCGACACCGGCGACATGCTGCTGAAGAAGAGCACCCCGATCGACCCGGACGAGGACGCCAGCTCGCTCCACGACCGGCTGGCGCTGCTCGGCGCCGAGGCCCTGGCGGAGACCCTCGATCTCCTCGCCGCCGGCAGGCTCGTCCCGGAAAAACAGGACGACACCCTCTCCTGCTACGCGCCGATGCTCAAGAAGGAAGACGGCCTGATCGACTGGGGCAAGGGTGCGCAGGCCATCAAGAACCTGGTGCGGGGGGTGACTCCCTGGCCGGGGGCGTTCACCATGCTGGACGGGAAGACCCTGAAGATCTGCCGGGTCAGCGTCGCGCCAGGCTCCGGGCTGCCGGGGACGGTCCTGCGGGCCGGCCGGGAGGGGCTCGAAGTGGCCTGCGGCGGCGGCAGCCTGCGCGTCGAGGAGCTACAGCTGGAAGGGCGCAAGCGCCTCCCTGCCGCGCAATTCCTGGCCGGCTACCGGATCGAGCCGGGCACCGTCCTCGGCATGAAGGACGCTTCCCGTGACTGACCCGCAAAAGCCCGCCGCCACCCCCCGCAAGCGCCTGTTCGTGGCGCTCATGGGGGTTACCTGCCTGCTGATCGTCGGGGTCATCTATCTCCTCTGGTGGGTGCCGACCAGGGGGCTCGCCAACATCCATCCCGACCTGCCGCGCATCGTCGGCCTGGTGTTCGGCATCCTCTCCGGGGCCGCCCTTCTCGGCACCATCCTGCTGGTCCTCACCACCGCGCTCGGCAAGGACATCCTGTTCACCCGGTTCATGCGCGGGGTGGTGATCCGCTTCCTCCTCCCGGTGATCGAGTTCTTCGGCAACGCCCTCGGCATCTCCAAGGACACCATCCGCCAGTCGTTCATCGCCATGAACAACAGCCTGGTCCAGTCCCAGCGGCTCCTGGTGCAGGCGGACCGGGTCCTGATCCTCCTCCCCCACTGCCTCCAGCTGTTCGACTGCGAGATCAAGGTGACCGGCGCCATCAACAAGTGCATCCGCTGCGGCCGCTGCGACATCAAGGGGCTGGCCGAGCTGGCGGAGAAATACCGGATCGACATCTCGGTGGCGACCGGCGGCACCCTGGCGCGGAAGGTGATCATCGAGAAGCGGCCGAAGCTGGTGGTGGCGGTGGCGTGCGAGCGGGACCTGACCTCCGGGATCAAGGACTGCTACCCGCTGCCGGTAATCGGCATCCTCAACGACCGCCCGTTCGGCCCCTGCTTCAACACCAGGGTGGAGGTGGAGAAGATCGACCAAGCGCTGCGGATGGTGCTCGCCTAGCGCCATGGCAATCCGTCCCTTACTCCTCGTCGCCCTGGTCGCACTTCTGCTGCTCCCCACTTTTCCGGCTGCGGCCGCGGAAAGCCGGATCAGCGGCTACCGCAGCATCTTCCAGCCCTGCTACGACCGCAGCGGCGCGCTCCGCCTCGCCATCCGCCGCTATGAGCGTGGCGGCACCCCCCACGTGCTGCTGGTCAACCCCCGCACCTTCGAGACCGCGGTCGCTCCGCTCGCCTCCCTCAAGGCCTTCCAGGCCCCGGTGGGACAGGCGGAACTGCGGGCCACCCCCTTTGACCTGGCCCTCACCCGGCACACCTCCCCCCCCTGCAGATTGCAGAACCACGGGGCGGTCCGCGCCGACCTGCCGGTGGACGGCGTCTTCCTGACGGTGGACATGTGCCCCTCGAAACGGCCCTTCGAGAAGGAATTCTTCGCGGCGGTGGCCGGCCTCTCCCGGCAGAGCGGCCGGCCGACCCCGGTGGCGCTCGCCATGACCGGGAACTGGCTGGAAAACCACCGGGACGAGCTCGCCTGGCTCGTGCAGCAGATCCGGGAGGGGAGGCTGGCGGTCACCTGGGTGAACCACTCCGACAGCCACCCGTACGATCCGAAGGCGCCGCTGACGCGGAACTTCCTCCTCTCCCCCGGCATCGACCTGGAGCGGGAGGTCTTGGCCACCGAGCAGCTCCTGCTGGAGAGCGGCCTCACCCCCTCCCCCTTCTTCCGCTTTCCCGGGTTGGTCGCCGACGCCAAGGCGCTGGAGCAGCTGCGGCAGCTCTCCCTGATCCCGCTCGGCAGCGACGCCTGGCTCGCCAAGGGGGAAGAGCCGCGCAACGGGAGCTTCATCCTGGTGCACGGCAACGGCAATGAACCGGCGGGGATCGCCAGGGCACTACCGCTCCTCCGGGATAGAGGGCTGCGGCTCCTCCCGCTCACCGCGGCGTTCGCCCCGGCAACCGCGGCAGCAGCCGGAGCCGGCGGGGAGTAGCCATGCCATTCCTCTTCAAGCTGGTCGTCACCAACCTCATCATCATCGCCTGCGCCCGGATCGGCCGAAACTATCCGACGCTGGGCGGGCTGATCGCCACCATGCCCCTCACCTCGCTGCTGGTGCTGATCTGGCTCCATCTCGACAACCCGGGCGACTTCCGGCTGATGACCGACTACACCCGCGGGGTGCTCTGGGGGATCATCCCGACCATCCTCTTCTTCGCCGCCGCCTTTCTCTGTTTCCGCCGCCAGCTCCCCCTTCCGCTTGCCCTTTCGGCAGGCTTCGCCGTCTGGCTGGCCGGCGCCGCCGTCCACCAGTGGCTGGTGCGCTAGGCCGATAACCGCGTCCCGCTTCTGCGCATTATGACCCTATCCCGCTCGTAAAGTGCGAGAAATCCCCCGCCGGAGAGTTGTTCAGCTCCGATCAGCCACCCTATCCCCCTGATATTGTTCATCGCCTCAGCGTGGCACCCTATTTGCTTTTTCCGTCTCAGAGCGAAGCCGGGAGCAGAGCGCCCGGATAACCCCAATGCGCTGGAGTGATCATCATGGAAAAAATCCTCGTCATCGATGACAGCCTGGATACCCAGGCGATCATTGCGGAAATCTTTGCCGGGAAATACCAGCTGGACTTTTGCAGCGACGGCCGGGCAGGCCTTGCCGCGGCCCGGGAGAACGGCCCTGAGCTGATTCTCCTCGACGTCCATATGCCGCAGCTGGACGGCTATGAAGTCTGCCGCATCCTGAAGAGTACGGAGGAAACCCGGGAGATCCCGGTGGTGTTCATCACCGTCAATGACTCGGAGGAGGAGAGGGTCCGGGGGTTCGAGGCGGGCGCCGAGGACTACGTGGTGAAGCCGTTCTATCGGGAAGAGCTGCTGGTCCGGGTGAAGGCCCACCTGGCTCTGCACAAGGCCGGGACCCAGGCCGTGGAGCTGGAACGGCTCAAGGTCTTCAAGGAAATGGCGGTGGCGGTCAGCCACGAGATCAACAATCCGCTGACCTCCGTCTACGCGTTTCTCTATATTCTGCAACGGGAGCTGGCCGGGGCGTCGGAACTGGTGAGCACCAGTCTGGCGGGAATCAACAGGGACGTGGTAAAGATCCAGGAAATTGCCAATAATCTGGCCCGGGCGACAAAGGCGGCATCGACCAACTACAATCGGGACATCAGGATGATAGATCTGCACAACCTGTGACGCAAACGGCCCGCGGGGCCTTAGGGACTCGGTAAATACTAATTTAGTATTTTCCGAGTCCCTTAAGGCGGGCAGACCCCCAGGTATGCCGCGAGGGCCGTCCTGAGACGCCCATACTCTTTCTCGAGGTGGGCCAGCGGCGCTTCGATCGCACGGGGATCATCCCGGCTCGCCGCCTGTTCGACTGCACGGGCGGCTTCCCTGAAGTTCTCGGCGCAGATATTGGCGGCCATTCCCTTGATCTGGTGGGCATGGTGCGCCAGCTCCGCCATGTTCCCGTCCCCCAGGAAACGCCGCACAGCCGCCAGGTGTTTCGGGGCTTCCCGCCCGACGAGTTCCGCCAGTCCCCTGACGAAGGCGTCATCCGTCTTGAGCCGCTTCTTGAGTCGCCCCGCATCGAAGACGACCTCTTCCGGCGGAGGCTGCCCGCCGGCCGGTTGCCTCTCCTCCGGCACGCCATGGAGGTAGTGTTCGATCAGCGCGAGCAGGAGATCCGGCTGGACCGGCTTGGCAAGATAATCATCCATCCCGGCCGCAAGACACCTCTCCCGGTCACCCTTCATCGCATGGGCAGTCATTGCAATAATCGGGATACGGCCGCCGCTCGCCGCCTCCCTGCGGCGCAGGGCTTCGGTGGCTTCCAGCCCGTCCATTTCCGGCATCTGCACGTCCATGAATACAAGCCGGTACGGGATCAGTTCCAGGGCCGCCAGCGCCTCTTTGCCGTTGAAGACCCCATCGGCCGGGTAGCCGAGTTTCTCCATGATTCTGAGCGCCACCTTCATGTTTACGGGGTTGTCTTCCACCACCAGGATGCGCATCATCCTTTTTTTCT
>JAMPXD010000108.1 GCA_023701365.1 Geobacteraceae bacterium | reverse complement strand
TTCCTACCCCCGCAACCCCTCCGCCACCACCTCGGCGATGTCGCGGACCCTGGTCCGGCTGGCCTGCTTGTCCTTCAGGCCGTCCTCGAACATGGTCAGGCAGTAGGGGCAGGAGACGCAGACCGTGTCCGGCTTCGAGGCCAAGGCCTCCTCGACCCGGCTGAGGTTGATCCTGGTGCCGGAGAACTCCTCCATCCACATCCGCCCGCCGCCGGCGCCGCAGCAGAAGGCATTCTCGCGGTTGCGCTCCATCTCGGCGGGGGCCGCCCCGGTGGCGAGCCGGAGCGCCTCGCGGGGCGCCTGGTAGACGTCGTTGTGCCGGCCGAGGTAGCAGGAGTCGTGGAACACGATCCGGCCGAGCTCCGCCACCTGGCGGTTCAGCTTCAGCCTGCCGCTCTTCAGGAGCTGGTCGAGCAGCTCGGAGTGGTGGATCACCTCCAGCTCCAGGCCGTACTGGCGGTAGTCGTTCTTCAGGGTGGAGAAGCAGTGGGGGCACTGGACGATCACCTTGCTGACCCCCTTTTCCCGGAAAATCTCGACGTTTTCCCGGGCCATCTTGTCGAACAGGAATTCGTTGCCGAGCCGGCGCAGGGAGTCGCCGCAGCACTTCTCTTCTTTCCCCAGGATTCCCCAGGAGACCCCGGCGGCGTCCAGGATGGTGGCGAGCGCCACGGTGACATGCTTCTGGCGGGAGTCGAAGGAGCCGGCGCAGCCGACGTAGAAGAGGTATTCGGTCTTTTCCTTCTCGAACGGCTTCACCTCCATGGTGGAGCTCCACTTGGTCCGCTCGGTCGGGGCGATCCCCCACGGGTTGGAGCGGCCCTCCATGTTCTCGAACAGGTTGAGGAGCTCCTCCGGGAACTTTGCCTCCATCTGCACCAAGTGGCGCCGCATGCTTATGATCTTCGGCATCTGCTCGATCATGACCGGACAGGCCTCCATGCAGGCGCCGCAGGTGGTGCAGGCCCATATGCTCTCTTCGGAGACGCTCCCCTCCCCCTGGCTGCCGATCAGCGGCAGCTGCGGCTTCTCCCCTCTTTTCAGGAACGGGGCGTTCGCGAGCAGGTTCACCTTGATGTCGTGCACCACCTGGCGCGGGTTCAGCTCCTTGCCGGTGTTGCCGGCAGGACAGGCGTTCTGGCACCTGCCGCACTCGGTGCAGGAGTAGGAGTCGAACAGGTCCTTCCAGGTGAGAAGGGTCACCGCGCCGGCGCCGTAGAGGTTCCCCTTGGCGAATTCCTCCCTTGGCTGGGTGTTGGGCTTTTCCAGGCTCTGGAAGAAGCAGTTGGGGATGGCGGTGAGGATGTGCATGTGCTTGCTGTGGGGGAGGTAGTTCATGAACAGCAAGAGGACTGCGGCGTGGAGCCACCATGAAAACCAGGCAATGGGCACGAGGCTCGAGGCAAAAGGGGAAACCTGCAAAAGCTTTGCGGTAAAGTTGGAGACCGGCATGTATGCTGCCGCGGGCTCCAGCCCCATGGCGATCTCGGCGCCGTGCAGGGCGAAGTAGGCAGCCATCAGGAGGGCGATGCTGATGAGGATCAGCAGCGCCTCGAAGCTTCTGGCCTTGACGTAGCGGGTCTCCAGGTAGGGGGGCGGAAAAAAGAGGCGGCGGCTGACGGCGAGGGCGATGCTCCCCAGGGTCAAGAGCGACACCAGGTCGAAGGCGTACAGCAGGCCGTGATGGAGGGGGGCGGGGAGAAGCGCCAGGCTCAAGCCGGGGAAGACCCCCCGGAGCAGGAACTCGCCGTTGGCCAGCAGCAGGATCATGAAGGCCCAGAAGATCACGAAGTGGTTCAGCCCGAACGGCTTCGCCACCACCCTTTTCTGGCCGAAGGCGTAGAGGAGCATGTCGCCGATTCTCTTCCCCAGGCTGTGGAAGCGGTCTTCGGGCTGCCCCAGGGTGATGAGGCTGAAGCGTCGCCAGCAGCTGACTGCGAACAGGAGAAGGGCGGCGGCGAGGATCGGGGCGAAAATGGCTGGATTGGGTTGCATGGAAAACCTCTTATTTGCCACAGAGGTCACAGAGGACACAGAGAAAAACATCAAAGAATAATTTTTCACGCAAAGCCACAAAGTGAAGCTTAAAAGCTGTTAGACATATTTTAATCCTTCGTGTCTTTGCATGACAAAAATTTTAGAGGTTTTCTCTGTGCCCTCTGTGTCCTCTGTGGCAGATTATTTGTTTTTTGCCTGTTTCAATTCCCGCAGCCGTGCGGTCATGGCCGGGACGATCTGGAAGATATCGCCGACGATGCCGTAGCTGGCCACCTCGAAGATCGGCGCCTCCCGGTCCCGGTTGATGGCGATGACGGTGTCGGAGTCCTGCATCCCGACCAGGTGCTGGATCGCCCCGGAGATGCCGCAGGCGATGTAGATCTTGGGGCGGACGGTCTTGCCGGTCTGCCCGACCTGGCGCTCGGGGGGCATCCAGCCGGCGTCCACCGCGCTGCGGGAGGCGCCGACCACCCCCCCCAGCTCGTCGGCCAGTTCCTGGAGCATGGCGAAGTTCTCCTTCCCCATCATCCCCCTGCCGCCGGAGACGATGAAATCGGCGCCGGCGATGTCGATCTGCCCCTTCCCCTTCTTGTCGCTCATCACTTCGAGGACCTTGACCAGGATGTCTGTCTCGGCCATCGGGCAGCTCTCCCGGACGATCTCGCCCGTTCTTCCTTCCTGCCTCTCGGGCATGGCCATCACGTGGGGGCGGACGGTGGCCATCTGCGGGCGGTACTTGTCGCACATGATGGTGGCCATGATGTTGCCGCCGAAGGCCGGGCGGGTCTGCATCAGGTTGCGCCTGTCGTCGATGGCGAGCCCGGTGCAGTCGGCGGTGAGGCCGGTCTTCTGGACGGTGGCGACGGCGCCGGCCAAGTCGCGGCCGAGGCCGGTGGCCCCCATCAGGATCACCTCCGGCCGGTATCGCTCCACCAGGTGGCAGACCCCCTTGAGGTAGCTCTCGGTCCGGTAGTGCCGAAAGACCGGGGCGTCGAGGAGGTAGGCCTTGTCCGCGCCGTAGGCGAACGCCTCGCTGCAGAGCTCTGCGACGTTGTCGCCGATCACAACGGCGGCCAGCTCGACCCCGAGGGCGGCGGCCAACTCCCTCCCCTTGCCGAGGAGCTCCCAGGAGACCTTGGCCGCCTCCCCCTCGGTCTGCTCGACGAAGACCCAGACCCCGCGGTAGGCGGCGAGCCTGGCGGCGAGGGCGGCGGCCTCGGCATCCACTTCTTCGACCTGAGGGGCGCCCGCTTGCATCAGCTGATCGAGGAGCTGCTGCTCCTCGGGGGTGAAGAACATGTCGAGCGCCTGGGCCGGGCAGACCTTGACGCACTTGACGCAGCCGATGCACTTGGCCATGTCGATGATCGGCTCGCCCGCCTCGTTCATCTCGATGGCATCCACCGGGCAGGAGCTCTGGCAGCGGGCGCCGCAGGCGATGCATTTGCCCGCGACCAGGCAGGCCTTGCCCCTTGGTTTCTTAACCGGTTTCTTTATTTCAGTCATGGATGATCCCTCAACTTTTTGAATGCGGAATTCGGAATGCGGAGTGCGGAATGAAATCGTTTTTATTCCGCACTCCGCATTCCGCATTCCGCACTAGATGGCCAGCAGGTCCTTGCCGAGCAGCCGGTCGATCAGCAGATTGGCGGTCCCTACCGGGTCGTTCACCCCGTCGCCGATGATCTCCCCCTTTTCCCGCTCTGGGGAGAAGATCCTGCTCACCCAGGTGGGGGAGCCCTTGAGGCCGATGCTGTTGACGTCGAGCTTGAGGACCTCATTGTTCCAGACCTGTACCCCGGCATCGGCGGAGGCGAGCCGCATCGGCACGGTCGGGTAGCGGGGCCGGTTCAGCTCCCGCACCACGGTGAGCATGGCCGGCAGGGGCGCCTCGACGATCTCGTGCCGCCCCTCCAGCTTGCGCCGAACCCGGATCACCTTGCGCTCCGGGTCGAACTCCTCGATCCGGTCCACCAGGGTTAGCTGGGAGAGCCCCAGCCGGGTGGCGATCCCCGGGCCGACCTGGGCGGTGTCGCCGTCGATGGTCTGCTTGCCGCAGATCACCAGCCCCACCTCCTCCCGCTCGGAGAGCCGGCTGATCGCGGCGGAGAGGACGTTGCTGGTGGCGAGGGTGTCGGCCCCGCCGAACACCCGGTCGGAGAGGAGGATCGCCTCGTCCACCCCCAGGGCGAGGGCCTTGCGCAGGGTCGCCTCGGCGTTCGGGGGGCCCATGGAGATCGCCGCCACTCTGACGCCGAACCGGTCCTTGAGGCGGAGCGCCTCTTCGATGGCGTGGGTGTCGTACGGGTTGACGATGAACGGGATCCCCTCCCGCACCAGGGTGTTGGTCTCCGGGTCGATCTGCACCTGGGTGGTGTCGGGGACCTGCTTGATGCAGGCGACTACGAGCATGGTAAACCTCACGATAAAAGAAGCCGATTAGCGACAATCTTCAGCTCGCTTCAAGTAGGGTGGAATAAAGGAGCGGGTTTTGCTCCGTATCCACCAGTTTTTGGTGGATTCGCTTCGCTTAATCCACCCTACGGATGTTTAGCTGAAGATCATCGCTGGTCCGGGAAGATCCCAATCTTTACGTAAGATGAGCAGAGCGGCTAAAAAAAAGCCCTTTGCGGAAAGGGCATGCTGCGTCGGACCTCGCTGGGGCGCAAGAGATGCGGCCGTGGGGGGACACCCGCCACCCTACGGTTTTTTCACCGCGGCCTGCTGCAGGGTGATGCGTTTGCTGTTGCCCATGCGTTCCTCCTGGAAAAAATCGGACCGATCCGTCAGATCCGACCGATCGGTCGAATCCGGTAAGTGTCTTCATGCGAAATTCCGCAGGATCTCCCTGGCGATGATGACCCGCTGGATCTCGTTGGTTCCCTCGTAGATTGAGGTGATCCGGGCGTCCCGGGCGTAGCGCTCCACCGGGAAGTCCTGGCTGTAGCCGTAGCCGCCGAGCATCTGCAGGCCGTTGTAGCAGGCCCGGTTGGCGGCCTCGGTGGCGTAAAGCTTGGCCATGGAGGCCTCCTTGGCGAAAGGCTTCCCCGATTCCTTGCGGAAGGCCGCATTCATCAGCAGCAGCCGGGCCGCCTCCAGTTCGGTGTAGCTGTCGGCGATCTTCCACTGGATCGCCTGGAAGTTGCTGATCCGCTGGCCGAACTGGGCCCGCTCGGTCGCGTAGCGGGTGGCGTAGTCCATGGCCGCCAGCCCCACCCCGAGGCCGAGCGAGCCGATGCCGATCCGGCCGCCGGCCAGCTCGGCGACGGCAATGCGGAAGCCGTCGTTCAGCTTGCCCATCAGGGCGCTCCCGGGGATGCGGCAGTCGTCGAAGAGCACCTCGTTGGTGGCCGAGGCGTGCTGCCCCATCTTCTGCTCCTGCTTGCCGATGATCAGCCCGGGGGTGCCGGCCTCCACCAGAAAGCAGCTGATCCCCTTCCCCTTGGGCGCCTCCGGGTCGGTGACCGCCCAGACCACGAAGACCCCGGCGTAGGGGGCGCTGGTGATGAAGATCTTGGCGCCGTTGAGCACGAAGCCGTCGCCGTCGGCCACGGCCCGGGTGGTCATCCCGGACGGATCGGAGCCGGCGCCGGTCTCGGTGAGGGCGAAGCTGCCGGCGGCGTATTCCCCGGAGCAGATCCGCGGTATGTAGGCCTGTTTCTGTGCCTCGCTGCCGACCGCCTGGATCACCTCGCAGACCATGTTGTTGACCGATACGGTCACCGCCGTGGCGGCGCAGGCCCGGGCGATCTCGGTCATGGCCACGCTGAAGGCCACCACCCCTGCCTCGGCGCCGCCATAAGCGTCCTTCACGTTCAGCCCCATGAACCCCAGCGCGGCAAGTTTTTTCAGGTTGCCCAGGAACGCCTCCCGGTCATCCTCCCGGTCGAGCCTCGCCGCCAGCGGCTCCAGCTCGGCCCCGGCGAACTCCCGGGCGGTCTCCTGAATCAGCCTCTGCTCTTCGGTCAGCTCCAGATACATCGCCAGCCTCCGTTTGCCAGATTCTGCCTGTCAGACCCGGAGTAGCCCCCGCTCCAGGCTCATCTCTGCAGCCGGGCGGTCAGGGCCGGGACGAACTGCATCACGTCGGCCACCACCAGCACATCGGCGATCTCGCCGATGGGGGCATCCTTGTCCTTGTTGATGGCGACGATGAAATCAGACTTCTTCATCCCCGCCAGGTGCTGGATGGCGCCGCTGATGCCGCAGGCCACGTAGAGCCTGGGGCTGACCGTCTGGCCGGTGGTGCCGACCTGGTGGCTGTGCTCGATCCAGCCGGCGTCGACCACCGGCCTGCTCGCCCCCAGTTCCCCTCCCAGTGCCCTGGCCAGGGCGGCGATGACCGGCACGTTCTCCTTCTTCCCCACCCCCCGCCCGGCGCTGACGATCACCTCGGCCCGGGTGAGGTCCACATCCTTGGCCTCGGCCGGCTCATAGCCGACGAACTCCAGGCCGCCGTTTCCCGTCGCTGCCAGCCGTTGGATCCGGGGGGTGCCGTTCGGCTGCCGGGCCGGGAAGGCGCCGGCCTGGATAGTGAGGACCGCCCGGGCGGTGCTCGGCTTGACCGTGCGCCGCATCTTGGCGTTGCAGCACCCCACCTCGAAGCCGCCGTCCGTGAGGCCGATGACTTCCGAGACCTGAGCGGCCTTCAGCCGGGCCGCCACCCGCGGCGCCAGGTCCCAGCCGTAGGAGGAGTGGACAAAGACGATGAAGTCCGGATTTTCCCTGGCTACGGCCTGGAGGATGAGCTGTTTGTGCAGATCCGGGTTGTACTCGCCGCATTCGGCCGCCTCGGCCAGATAGAGGGGACCGTCACAGGCGGGGAGCCGGGTCTCGTCGCCGACCAGCAGGAAGGCGGTCTCCCCGCCCAGTTGGGCGGCAAAGCCGAACAGTTCAAAGGTGGAGTCGAGCAGCTTTCCTTGCCGGTATTCGCCAATCAATAGTGCTTTCATGGAGACCTCCAATATCAATTCTCGAAACATTACCACAGAGGGCACAGAAGATTCACAGAGGGACACAGAGGAAACAGAAATTACTCGGAGGTTCCAAGGTCCATAGGTTTTACCTTTCCCCTGCGTTCCTCCGGGTCCTCTGTGGTTAATGCTTTTTGTCTGTATTGCGTTACCGCAAGACGGCGGTCTTGTCCTTGAGTATCCCCAGCAGCTGGTCCACCAGCACCCCCACATCTCCTTCGAGAACGATGCCTCCCCCCTTCCTGGCTGGCGGGTGAAAGCTGACCGTGGTCGCCAGCGGCTCTTCCTTGAGGAGCTCCGCGACCGCAATGGTCTGAATCTCCTTCTTCTTGGCCTTCATGATATTGGGGAGGGTCGGATAACGGGGGACATTGAGTCCCAGCTGGCAGGTGACCAGGGCCGGGGTCCGGAGCCTGACGACCCCTTTGATTCCTCCTTCCAGCTCCCGCTTGGCCGTAACCGTCCCGTCACTGAAGGCAAAGCCGACCAGGGTGGTGGCACAGGCATAGCCGAGTTCCTCGGCCACGGTGACCCCCACCTGGGCCGAGCCCCGGTCCTGGGACTGCATGCCGGTGAGGATCAGGTCGTAGCCCTTGTCCCCGGCGTGGCTGGCGATGATCGAGGCGATCTGCCACGGGTCCCGGGTGGCAGCAGCCGGGTCCTGCACGTGCACCCCCCGGTCGCATCCCATGGCCAGGGCCTTCTTGATCGCCTCCACCACCCGGTCGGGACCGATGGAGAGGACCGTCACCTCGGGGGCGTCGCCGAGCTGTTCCTTCAGCTGCACCGCCTGCTCCACGGCGTATTCGTCGTATTCGTTCATCCGGAAGGCGAGATCGGTCTCCTCGAACCAGACCCCCTGGCTGTTCGCCTTGAACCGTGACTCCATGTCCGGCACCTGCTTGATGCAGACCAGTATTTTCATGTTAACCTCCGGGCTAGATGCTTTTTATAGGACCGATGGGACCTATTTTTCAAACCCCTTCCAGCCTCTCCGCCACTATCTCCGCCAGGTCCCGCACCATGATCTCCCCCTCGTGGCCGCCGGTCTTGATGCCGTCCTCGAACATGGTGAGGCAGAAGGGGCAGTTGGAGACCAGGAGCGGCGCGCCGGTCTCTTTGACCATAGTCAGCCGTGCTTCGCTGATCTTGGTGCCGGTCTTCTCCTCGGCCAGGATCAGGCCGCCTCCGGCGCCGCAGCAGAAGCTCTCGTAGCCGGACTTCGCCATCTCGGTGAGCCGGCCGCCGGCCGCCTGCAGCAGCGACCGGGGCTGGTCAAGGATGTCCATGTAGCGCCCGATGTAGCAGGAGTCGTGATAGGTGAACGCGAACGGCTCGGCTTCGGCCCTGAGCTTGATGACCCCTTTGTTCAGCAGGTTGTGGACAAAGGTCGTGTAATGCTCGACCGGGAGATCCAGCCCCAGGTCCCGGTAGTCCCGCCCCAGGGTGTTGAAACAGTGTGGACAGGTGGTGACGATTTTCTTGATCCCGTAGGCCTTGATCAGTTCGATGTTCTCCTGGGCCACCATCTGGTAGAGGTACTCGTTGCCGAGCTTGCGCACCGGCTCGCCGCAGCACTTCTCTTCCTTGCCGAGGATGCCGACCCTGACCCCGGCGGCATTGCAGATCCTGACGAAGTTCCTGGCCACCTCCCGGTTGCGCTTGTCGAAGGAGGCATAGCAGCCGACGAAGTAGAGGATATCGACCTCGGCGCCGCTCTCCATGAGGGAGACGGGCAGCCCCTCGGCCCATTCGCCGCGACCGGCATAGGCCAGGCCGAAGGGGTTGCCGTTGACCTCGGTGTTGCCGGTGGCGGTCCGTACCTCGTCGCCCGGGAAGGCCCCCTCCATGAGGGTGAGGTTGCGGCGCATCTCCAGGATCTTGTTGACGTGCTCGATGTCGGCCGGGCAGATCTCCTGGCAGGCGCGGCAGGTGGTGCAGGCCCAGAGAACCTCATCGGTGACCGTGGCGCAGAGGTCGGCCCCCGGTTTGCCGAAGGCGACCTCCCCGATCTGCTGCACCACCTTCATCGGGGAAAGGGGCTTGCCGGTGGCGTAGGCCGGGCAGCGATCCTGGCAGCGCTTGCAGCTGGTGCACGCGTCGGCGTCGAAGATGTCCTTCCAGGCGAGATCGGTCACCTTGGCGGCGCCGAACTGCTCGGCGCTTTCGTCTTCCATGTTGATGGTGGCGATGGCGCCCTTCGGCTCAAGAGGGGCAAAGAATGCGTTGATGCTGGTGGTGAAGATATGGCGCAGCTTGCTGTAGGGGATCATGCAGAAGAAGCCGAGCACCAGGGCGAAATGAAGCCACCAGAGCACTTTGTGGGCGGCCATGATCGACGGGTTGTCGTAGCTGGTGAACAGCCGGGCGGCGAGCAGGCCTACTGGTGAAAAGCGCGCCAGGTCGGGGTTCTGCTGCAGTTCGGTGACGGCCATCCGCGCCCCTTCGAGCAGAAAGCCAGTGATGAGGATGGCGAACAGGATGGTGTGGATGCGGATATCGTCATCGACGATTTCCAGCCCCTCGGGCTTCATGGCAAAGCGGCGGATGAAGAGCCCGGCCAGCATCAGGGTGGCGACCAGACCGGCGGCGTCCAGCACCAGCGAGTAGGCCTTGTAGAACTCACCGGAGAGCAGGTTGACGTGCAGCAGCGGGGTGAGGAAGTCAGCCTGGAGCATCACCATCACGGTGCCGGCAAAGAGGGTGAGAAAGCCCCAGAAGAACAGGGCATGGGGGACTCCCCCGTCCCTGACCCTGGAGACCTTTTCCTGGCTGAAGAGACCGCCGATCAGCCTTTTGACCCGTTCGTCGTAGCGGTCGAACCGGTCGAGGGGCTTCCCCAGCCGGTAGACCGGGAGCCGCTGCAGGAACCCCCGGACCAGGACGGCGAAGGCGGCCAGGGCCAGCAGGTACATGGGAATGACGACGCCGTGGCCGACGTTCCAGTAGATTTCGCGGGTAGCTTCCATAGATCCGTTCCCTGTAGGGGCGATCCTTGTGATCGCCCTTCAACCGGGCGAATACAAGATTCGCCCCTACAAACACAATTTCTATCCTACGACAACAGCAACTTCGAGATCACCACCCGCTGCACCTCGTTGGTCCCCTCATAGATCTCGGTAATCTTGGCGTCGCGGTACATCCGCTCCACCTCGTAGTCGCAGATGAAGCCGTAGCCGCCATGGATCTGGATCGCCTCCTTGGTCACGTAGGTGGCGGCCTCCGAGGCGAGCATCTTGCACATGGCCGATTCCATGGTGTAGCTCTTCTTGCTGTCCTTAAGGCAGGCCGCCTTGTAGGTCATCAGCTTGCTGGTCTCGATCCGGGCGTACATGTCGGCCAGCTTGAACTGGATCGCCTGCAGGTCGCAGATCGGGGCGCCGAACTGCTTGCGCTCCTTGGAGTAGGCGAGCGCCCGCTCGAAGGCGCCTTCGGCGATGCCCAGGGCCTGGGAGGCGATGCCGATCCGGCCGCCGTTCAGGGTATCCATGGCGATCTTGAACCCCTGCCCTTCCGCCCCCAGCAGGTTTTCCGCCGGAATCCGCACGTCGTCCAGGGCAAAGGCGGTGGTGTAGCTGCCACGGATGCCGAGTTTCTTCTCGTTCTTGAGGATCTCGACGCCGGGCGTCTGGAGGTCGATGATGAAGGCCGAGACCCCCTTGTGCTTGAGGCTCCTGTCGGAGGTGGCGAACAGGACGCCGGTCCCTTTGTAACCGCCATTGGTGATGAATATCTTCGCGCCGTTGACGACGTATTCATCACCTTCGCGCCGGTAGGTGGTGGCAATCGCCCCGGCGTCGCTCCCCGCATCGGGCTCGGTGAGGAGGAAGCAGCCGATGATCGCCCCGCTGTTCAGGGGGGGGAGCCATTTCTTCTTCTGCTCCTCGGTGCCGAAGGTGTAGATCGGGCCGCAGGCGAGCGAAGTGTGGGCCGAGATCAGCACTCCGCTGGAACCGCAGGCCTTGGAGACCTCCTCGACGACGATGGCGTAGGAGAGCATATCCAGGCCGGCCCCGCCGTACTCGTCGGGGAGATAGCTGCCGAGAAAACCCATCTCCCCCATCTTCCGCACCAGCTCGTCCGGGATCATGTGCTCCTCGTCGATCTGCATGGCGATCGGCTTGATCTCCCTGGTGACGAAGTCGCGGACGGCGTCCTGCAATACTTTGTGGTCCTGGCTCAGTTCGAAATTCATGCTCTCCTCCGTATTTTCTGTAGGGGCAATTCATGAATTGCCCCTGCGAGGTTGTTATTTCCCCTGAAACTCCGCCTTGCGCTTCTCGACGAACGCCGCCATCCCCTCCCGCTGGTCCTCGGTGGCGAAGAGGACCCCGAACAGGGATGCCTCGTAGCGGAAGCCGTCTTCCTTGGTCATGTTCAGGCCGTTGGCGATGGCGTCCTTGGCATAACCGACGCCGAGGAGCCCCACCCGGGCTATTGTCCCCGCGCTCTCCCTGGCCTTGCCGAGGAGCTCCTCGGGCGCGCACACCTCGTTGACGATCCCCCAGGCGAGCGCCTTCTCCGCGGTCACCAACCGGCCGGTGAAGATCATCTCGTTCGCCCTGCTCTTGCCGATGAGCCGGGACAGGTTCTGGGTGCCGCCGAAGCCGGGCATGATCCCGAGGGTCACCTCGGGGAAGCCGAGCCTGGCGCCGGCAGAGGCGTAGATGAAGTCGCAGCCGAGCGCCAGCTCCAGCCCGCCCCCCAGGGCGAAGCCGTTCACGGCGGCGATGACCGGCGTGCGCATCTTCTCCATGAAGAGCATCACCCGCTGCCCCTTGAGGGCGAACCGGTGCCCCTCGAAGGAGGTCATGGCCGCCATCTCCCTGATGTCGGCGCCGGCCACGAAGGCCTTCTCGCCGGCGCCGGTGATGACCACCGCCTTCACGGCGCTGTCCTGCTCCAGGCCGTAGAGGGCGCACTCCAGTTCGGTGAGGAGCTCGCTGTTCAGGGCGTTGAGGGCCTGGGGACGGTTGACGGTGAGGGTGGCGACGCCGTCGCTGATCTCGATCAGCAGGTTGTTGAATTCCATGTATGTCTCCTAATATCGATCTCTAACCCCATCCCCACCCTGACCCTCCCCTTGAAGGGGAGGGAATATCAGACTCCTCCCCTTTCAAGGGGGAGGCTGGGAGGGGGATGGGGTAAATGCATGCAGCTAATACGTATAGAACCCTTTCCCCGACTTCCGCCCCAGATATCCGGCATTGACCATCTTCACCAGAAGCGGACAGGGGCGGTACTTCGGGTCCTTGAAGCCGTCGTAGAGGACGTTGGCGATGGCGAGCA
>JAMPXD010000283.1 GCA_023701365.1 Geobacteraceae bacterium | reverse complement strand
GAATGGCCGCTGTTCGTCAAGGGGGTGGTAGTCGTCCTGGCGATCAAGCCGCTGGTCCTGGCGCTTTCCGGGATGTACCGCAATCTCTGGCGCTACGCCTCGCTCCAGGATACCGTCGAGATCTTCAGGGTGGTCACCATCGCCAGCTTCATCGCCACCCTGGTCCTGATGACCGTCGACCATCCCCATGTCTTCCCCCGTTCCATCTATTTCCTCGACTGGTTCCTGTTCCTGTTCTTCCTGGCGGCAAGCCGCCTGGCGTGGCGCCTCGTCAGGGAGAGGCAGTTCACCCGGAAAAGGTCCAACGGCGGCTGCAAGACCCTGATCGTCGGGGCCGGGGAGGCGGGGAGCATGCTCCTCAAGGAGATCATGAAGCAGCCCGATTCCCCCTACGAGGTGGTCGGGTTCGTCGACGACGACCGGGCGAAGGCGGGGATGCGCCTCCATGGCGTGCCGGTCCTGGGGGATACGCTGCGGCTGTCGCAGCTGGTCAGCGCCTACCGGATCGAGAAGGTGATCATCGCCCTGCCGTCGGCCAGCGGCAGGGTGGTGCGCGCCATCATCAGGCGCTGCCGGATGGCCGGGGTACGCTTCAAGACCCTCCCCGGGGTGAGCGATATCATCAACGGCAAGGTCTCGGTATCGCAGATCAAGGACGTGGAGATCGACGATCTGCTGGGCCGGGAGCCGGTGCTGCTGGATGACGCGGCGATCCGCGGCTACCTGAGCGGCAAGAGTATCCTGGTGACCGGCGCCGGCGGGAGCATCGGCAGCGAGATCTGCCGCCAGCTGGCACGGTTTGCGCCGCGCAAGATCATCCTGTTCGACAGCGCCGAGACCCCCCTGTTCTACATCGAGCAGGAGCTGGCCAAGCAGCACCCGGGGCTGACGGTAATTCCGGTGCTCGGTGACATCAGGCAGGCCGACCGGGTGGAGGAGGCCTTCGAGACGTGCATGCCGGAAGTGGTGTTCCATGCCGCAGCCTACAAGCATGTGCCGATGATGGAGTATAACCCGGCGGAGGCGGTCACCAACAACATCGGCGGCACCAGGGTGCTGGCCGAGACGGCGCACCGGTTCGGGGTGAAGGATTTCGTGATGATCTCCACCGACAAGGCGGTCAATCCCACCAACGTCATGGGGGCCAGCAAGCGGGTTGCCGAGCTCCATGTCCAGGCCCTGGCCGGGCGGAGCGCGACCAGGTTCAGCACGGTCCGCTTCGGCAACGTGCTGGGTAGCAACGGCAGCGTGATCCCGATGTTCAAGGAGCAGATCCGCAACGGCGGGCCGGTCACGGTGACCGACCCGAAGGTGGTGCGCTATTTCATGACCATCCCGGAGGCGACCCAGCTGGTGCTGCAGGCGGGCTGCATCGGCAGGGGGGGGGAGATCTTCCTGCTCGACATGGGGGAGCCGGTGCCGATCCTGGAACTGGCGGAGGAGTTGATCAAGCTGTCCGGGCTGATACCCTACGAGGACATCGACATCACCTTCACCGGGCTGCGGCCGGGAGAGAAGCTGTTCGAGGAGCTGCTGATCGAAGGGGAGGGGATCGGGCCGACGGTGCATGACAAGATCAAGGTGCTGGCCCCGGTCACCACCGATTACCAGGGGATCGTCGCCGCCCAGGAGAGGCTCCTTGCCGCGGCCCGGGCGTTCGATCTGGGGGGGATCATGACGCTCCTGCAGGAGCTGGTGCCGGAGTACTCCCCTGCCCTCCACTTCAACGGCGACCCGCCGCCGGCCTTCCTGAGGCTGCGGCCCGACCTGTTCCCCGCCGTGAAGCGGACGGCCTTGCCGGTAACGGATACGCCGGACCGCCCCGTTTACTCCCCCCCGCCGCTGCCGGGAGGGTTGCCCTGCTAGCCGGATCAATTATGCAGGGATGTGATACATTTCCATGTCAAGGGGGGTTTTCAAGTGAACAGATGTCAGACACTCATCATGGCGGCCGTCGTGCTCCTCTGCGGTCTCCTGGCGGGGCCCGCCCGGGCCGCCAACGTCCCCTACGCGCTGTCGGTAACCCCTTTCGCCGGTGGCTACCTCTTCGAGGGGAACCAGCATTTGCAGGACAAGCCGGTCTACGGCCTGGCGGTCGGCTACGGCTTCGGTCCGCACTGGGCCTTCGAGACGGTCTTCCGCGGGGTCCCCGACAGCCTCGCCACCGATGGCAGCCGGAGGAGCTTGACGGCCTACAGCGTTTCCGGCGACCTCCTCTACCATTTCCTGCCGCAGCAGCGGTTCGTCCCCTACGCGGTGGCGGGGGCCGGCCTCCTTTTTCTGGACACTGACAAGGAGAGCCTCAACAACGATGCCCTGGTCGAGTACGGCGCCGGCTTCAAGTACTACCTCTGCGACTGGTTCGCCCTGCGGGGCGACCTGCGCCATATCCTCGACATAACCGCGAACGACAAGGGGAACCCCCCGCGCGATATTTATAACAACTTCGCCTACACCGCCGGCTTCACCTTCCAGCTCGGCGGGGCGCGAGCCGCGGCCCCGGTGGTGGCGGAACAACAGGCGGAGGTGGCCAAGGCCGCCCCCCCGGCACCGGTGG
>JAMPXD010000107.1 GCA_023701365.1 Geobacteraceae bacterium | reverse complement strand
CTTCTGCACTTCCAGCGCCCGCTCCAGGGTCTTGACTGAGATTATGCCCGCTTTCACCAACAGGTCGCCGATGTGAACTCTCGATGCCATAACGCACCTCGCCGGTCAGGATGTGACGCGCAGTTCTTAGTGAGATGAAGAGCCAGAATTGTGCCAACCGTAACCAGCTGTAAATATGGACTTTTTGTCGGTATGACGAGGCGGTGCTGTTCCAAACCTGAACAATGGTGTGCATTCAGGGAGCAGTTGTAACGGGCAATGTAAATGCGTGCAATGATGTTATAATTAGCGAAAATTCCTGTCTGGTTGCCGAGGCGGTTGAGAAACATGAGCGAACTCAGTGAGAACCTGTTGCAATTTTCCGCAGTCCCCACCTTTGTCATCGACAGCAGTCACCGGGTGATCGTCTGGAACAGGGCCTGCGAGGAACTGACCGGCGTGAAGGCTGCCGACATGCTCGGCACCGCTGCGTCCTGGAAGGCCTTTTATGCCGAAAAGCGGCCGGTGCTGGCCGATATTGTTCTCGACGGCAGTATCGGGGAGCTCTCCTCTCTCTATAAAGAATACACCCGCTCCCCTCTCGCTCCCGAAGCCCTGCAAGCTGAAGGCTGGTATCCCTCGTTGAACGGCAGGGAGCGCTTCATATTCTTCGATGCGGCGCCGGTCCACAACGCCGGGGGGAAGATCATCGCCGTTATCGAAACATTGCAGGACATCACCGAGCGGAAGTGGGCGGAGGAGGAGCTGCGGAGAAACGAGGAACATATCCGGCTCCTCCTCGAATCGACCGCTGAAGCGATCTACGGAGTCAATCTGCTGGGGAGATGCACCTTCGCCAACCCGGCCTGCGCCAGAGTGCTCGGCTTCAGTCATCCCGACGAGCTGATCGGCAAGAACATGCACCTGCTGATCCATCACAGCCGTCCGGACGGTACCCCCTATCCTGTCGAAGAGTGCCCGATGTACCAGGCATTCCGGGAAAATGACGGTGTCCACGTTGACGGCGAATTCCTCTGGCGGGCCGATGGGACCGGCTTTCCGGCGGAATACTGGTCCTATCCCCAGCGCAGCGGCGACAAGGTTGTGGGCGCTGTGGTGACCTTTCTCGACATCACCGAGCGCAAGCGGGCGGAAGCGGAGCTGCTGAAGGCCACGGCCGCTGCCGAGGCCGCGACCCGGGCAAAGAGCGAGTTCCTGGCGAACATGAGCCACGAGATCAGGACGCCGATGAATGCCGCCATGGGGATGCTCTACCTGATGCAGCAGACGGAGCTCACGGACAAGCAGAAAAACTATCTCAGCAAGGCCCGCAGCGCCTCGGCGTCACTGCTCGGGATCATCAACGACATCCTCGACTTTTCAAAAATAGAGGCCGGCAAACTGGAGATGGAAGCCATTCCCTTCCGTCTCGGCACGGTCCTCAAAAACCTCGGCGACGTGGCAAGCGCCAATATCCTGGGCAAGCCGGTCGAACTTGTCATCAACACCGGCGCGGACGTCCCCGATGACCTTAGCGGTGACCCGCTCCGCCTGGGGCAGGTGCTCCTCAACCTGACCAATAATGCCATCAAGTTCACCGAACAGGGGCGGGTCAGCGTCGGCGTCAGGCTTGCGGCAAGCCGCGACAACCAGGTGGAACTCTGTTTTTCCGTGCAGGACTCCGGCATCGGGATGACCGCGGAGCAGCAGGCGAAGCTGTTCAACGCCTTTTCCCAGGCGGACACGTCAACGACCCGCAGGTACGGCGGCACCGGCCTGGGGCTCGCCATCAGCAAGCAACTGGTGGAGATGATGGGGGGCGCGATCCGGGTGGCGAGCGAACCGGGGCAGGGGAGCACGTTCGGCTTCACCGCCCGATTCGCTTGCCGGGGTGCGGCAGAGGCGGCATTGCCCGGCGCCGGGGCGCAGAGAAGCGACCCCGCGGGTCTTGCCGCGCCCTCTCACGATGCCGAGGGCTTCGCCGGGGTGCATGTCCTCCTGGTGGAGGATAACCCCATCAATCAGGAGGTGGCCAGGGAGATTCTCGAGGGGCGGGGCGTGCAGGTGGATGTTGCCGGCAATGGCGCCGAGGCGGTGGAGCTGCTTACCTCATCGGGCATCTGCTACGACGCGGTATTCATGGATGTGCAGATGCCGGTGATGGACGGGCTGGAGGCGACCCGGCGCATCCGCGCCGACAAGGCGTTCAAGACGCTGCCGATCATTGCGATGACCGCCAGCGCCATGCCCAGCGATCTGGATCTCTGTCTGCGGGCCGGCATGAACGATCAGGTGACCAAACCGATTGACGTGCCTGAACTGTTTGCCGCCCTGCGCAGGTGGACCAGGCCTGACGCAGTCACGACGTTCGAGCCGTTCGGGGAGGCGCTGGTGGCGGGGGAGGAGCCGGGGCTCCCCGACCATCTCCCCGGCATCGACCTCTCCGGGGCGCTCCGGCGGCTGGGGAGCGCCCCCTTTCTGAGAAGGCTTCTGCTCAGTTTCCGCAAGGAGAACAGGGAGACGAGGGACAGATTGCGCTCTGCCCTGGCGCGGGGAGATCGCGAGCTTGCCCGGCGCATCGTCCACACGGTGAAGGGGGTGGGGGGGAACCTGGACCTCACCGACCTCTGCGGCACCGCCCTCGCCCTGGAACAGGCGCTGCAGGGAGAGGACGCGGGCACCCTGCAATCGGCCCTGGCGGAGTTTGAAGAAAAACTGTCCCGGGTGCTGGAGGTCATCGGCACCCTGGAGCAGGCAGCTGCCGCAACAGCCGGGACGCCGGAGAAACCTCTCCCCGATACACCTCCCGTTGACCGCGAGCGGATCGC
This sequence comes from Geobacteraceae bacterium, assembly GCA_023701365.1. Taxonomy (GTDB): domain Bacteria; phylum Desulfobacterota; class Desulfuromonadia; order Geobacterales; family Geobacteraceae; genus JAMPXD01. The sequence goes on along the minus strand of JAMPXD010000107.1, from coordinate 9,607 downwards.
ACCGCTGGCCCGGGAACTGGCGACCCTGCTCGATGCGAACAACATGAACGCCCTGGGGGTCTGGGCGCAACTGAAGCCCATGCTCGCCGGCACTGCTCCGGAACGGCTCGAAGCGGCCATGAACGGACTCGATTTCAGAGCGGCCCGTAAGATTCTGGGAACCATCTCCGAGGCCGTCAAGATTGACTTGCCCTTGTAAACAGGAGCAGCGAGGTTGCCATGCAGACGGAGCGGCTGAAAATCCTGATCGTTGATGACACCCCGGCAAATATCCAGATATTGAACGAGGTCCTGCAGGGGGACTACGACATCTTCTTCGCCACCAACGGCCCTGACGGCATCCGCATAGCGCAGCGGGAAGCGCCGGACCTGATACTGCTGGACATCATGATGCCGGAGATGGACGGCTATGAGGCGTGCGCGAGACTCAAGGAGGACCCGCGGACCCGGCAGACCCCGGTGATCTTCATCACCGCCATGGGCGAGGAGGAGGACGAGGCGAAGGGGCTGGAATGCGGCGCGATCGATTACATCACCAAACCGATCAGTCCGCCGATCGTCAAGGCGCGGGTGAAAAACCACCTGGAACTGAAGCTCCATCGCGATGCCCTGGAAGAGCTGACCCTGGAGCTCGGCAACAAGAACCGGGAGCTGGAGAGGCTTGCCAGGGAAGACAGCCTGACCGGCCTGGCAAACCGCCGGCATTTCATCGAGGTCCTCAATGCGGAGATCAATCGGGCCAGCCGGACCCGCCAGTTTCTGTCGCTGATACTCTGTGACGTGGATTTTTTCAAGAACTACAACGACCATTACGGCCACGTTGCCGGCGACAGATGCCTTCAGGCAGTAGGCCAGATCCTGCAAAGCTCCTTCAGGCGGGCGGGCGATCTCCCCGCGCGTTACGGCGGGGAGGAGTTTACCGTGATCCTGCCCGACACCCCTCTCAGCGGCGCCGCACAGCTGGCCGAAAAGCTCCGCCAGCGGATGATCGTCGAGGCCATGCCGCATGCCTTTTCCGCCGTGGCCGCCCAGGTGACGCTCAGCATCGGCGTCGCCGGGACGCGGGAGACCAGGGGAAGGACCGCGGCATGGCTCATCGATGAGGCGGACCAGGCGATGTACCGCTCAAAGGAAGGGGGCAGGAACCGGGTCACAGTCGTTTCCCTGGATTGAACCGGTTCTGGTGCCATCTAACTCTAAAATAAACGTAGGGTGTGTTAGGCGGTTTTTGCCGTAACGCACCGGGAGAAGATGCGTTACGCGATGAAGCCGCTAACGCACCCTACGTTAATTTAAGGGTACTAGTGCGGCTGGTCCCCGCTAATCGCTCTTCAGCGGCAGCTGGATGGTGAAGGTGGTCCCTTTCCCCACCCCGCTCTCCACCGCGATCCTGCCGTGGTGCTCCTCGACGATCCGCTGGGTGATGGAGAGGCCGAGGCCGGTGCCGGCCCCCTTCCTGGTGAAGAACGGCTCGAAGATCAGGGGAAGGTCGCCGGGAGCGATCCCCGGGCCGTTGTCGGTGACGGTGATGGTTGCGCTGTCATCGGTCGCGCAGGTCTCGATCCCGATCCGCCCCTCCCTGGGCATCGCCTCCAGGGCGTTCTTGACCAGGTTGAGGAGGGCCTGCTTGATCTTCTCGAAGTCGAAGCTGAAACGGGGGACCTCGCCGGCGGCGAAGGAGAGCTCCACCCCCTGATGCTCGCACTGGCGCCGGAGCAGGAGAACGGTGTCCTGCACCACCCGGTTCAGCTCCCCCTCCCGGAACTGGGCCCTGGGGGGGGCCGCGAAGTTGAGGAGCGCCGACACCAGCCGTTCCACCCGCTCGATCTCGGCGAGCGCCTTGCGCATCATGACCTGGCTCTCCGGGTCGTGGGGCGCCCGGTCGTGCAGGTCGTCCAGGAGCAGGGAGACGCCGGTCAGGGGATTTCGCACTTCGTGGGCGATCCCCGCCGACAGCTTGCCGAGGGAGGCGAGCCGGTCCATCCTGGTCATCTCCTCGCGCAGCCGCTCCCGCACCGTTTCGTCCCGCATGGTTATCGTAATCCCCCCTGATCTCTCCTCGCCGATGGGGAAGAAGCCGACCTCGAAATAACGGGGCACCTCATCCCGTTCCACCACCAGCGGTTCCCGGCCGTACCCCTTCTCTCCCTTGAGGACCATGGCGAGTCGCTGCGCCATGTCACCCCACCCCTGGAAAACCTCGGAGAAGTGCGCTCCCGGCCGGGCCGACTCTCCCAGGAATCTCTTTCCCGTGCCGTTGCTGGAGGTCAGTATCCCGTCGGGGGAGACCGTCAGGATGGCGCTGGAGATACTCTCCAGCACGCTCTCCTTGAAATTGCGCTCCTCCAGGATCTCCCTGCGGGAAGAGCTCAGCTCGTCCAGGGTCCGGAGCAGGCTGTTCTTGCGGGACTCCAGCTCGGAGGCCATCTTGTTGAAGCTGTCGGCCAGCTCGCCCAGCTCGTCGCTGCTGGCGATCTCCACCCGGTTGCCGGGGCTCCCCTCGGCGACCCGCCGCGCCCCTTCGGCCAGAAGCTCAAGGGGGCGGGTGATCCCGCGGGACAGGAACCAGGCGCAGAGAACCACCATGAGCGAGGTGACGGCAACGATCAGGATGCTTGAGGTGATGTGTTCCCGCAGCTGGCGGTTGATCAGGGAGACCCCGGCCCGGGCCAGCTCGTGGAACTGGTCCATCTGGAAGCCGATGGTCACCGCCCCGAAGATGCCGTGCCGCTGGTAGTCGCCGCCATCGTAGAGGATCGGGGCGAAGGCCATCATCTTGCGTGCCCCTCCCACGTTGGTGACGTCCAGGTACCCCCCCTTTTTCTCCCTCACCAGGGCCGCCACCCGGGGATAGTTGGGGTGGATGAAGCCGGCGTGGTCCAGGTTGAACGGGATCCTGCCGCTCCTGACATCGGCCGGTGAGGAGCGCTCCGAGTAGGGGGGGATGAGTCTTCCCGCCGCGTCCACCCCCCGGATGTCCCAGAACTTGGGATGGGTGATGATCCACCCCTCGTCGTCGAAGATGAAGGCGTAATTGCCGCTCTTGTAGGAGGGGAAGACGGTCTCGCTGTTCTTGCCTGGGAGGATGTGCTGGGTGAATTCCATCAGGTGGCGGTGGTCGAGGGAGAGGAGGGCCATGCCGGCGAATCTCCCCGCTCCATCATGGAGGGGCGCGCCGAAGCGGACCACCCCCTGGTAGCTCTTGCCGAAGGCATGTTCCGGGTCGGCTGCGCCTGCCAGCTGCTCATCGCTGGAGACGTGGAAGCCGGTGAGGTGGGAGACGTAGATCTCCCCCCTTGCCAGTTTTTTCACCCGGCTGAAATACTCCTCGCTCCGGTAGTCGGTGTTGCCCGGCCTGGAGACGTCGCGCAGCTCCGCGTCGGGGAGGACCCTGCCGTCCCGGATGGCGAAGATCTCCCGGCCGTTCTTGTCGATGATGGCGAGGGCCGAGTAGCGGGGGACCCATTCCCGGACCTCGCGGGGCCTTTGCGCCGGGCCGCGCCGCTGCCAGATCATCCCCTTCCTGGTGTCATAGAAGGTCCTGAGGACCCGGGGCGAGCGGGGAAGGGCCGCCAGGAGCCGGAGGTCCCCCTCGCACTCATTGAGGAAGCCGGCAATGTTGGTCGCCACCTGCCCGGCCCTCTGCCTGAGGCCTTCCGAGGCCTGGAGGTCGGCTTCGGCGGCTATCCTGTCGGCGAGCTTCTCCCTGACGTTCCCCAGGTTGAGGGCCAGGATGATTGCCGACACCAGGAGCGGGAGCAGCGAAATGAGGAGCAGCGCGGTCAGGATCTTCTTGAACAGGGTCATTATTGACACCAAATTATGAATTATGAATCGTGAATCGTGAATTTCCGGTTTCTAGATCTTTACTTCAAAATTCATCCTTCATCCTTCATCCTTGCCCTATTTCTTCCCTCCCGCCATCCGCGTGCTTTCCGGACAGCGGCGCAACAGATGCATGAAGACGGGGCCGGCGAGCGCGCCCGCCCCGGCGGTGGCGAAGGCGACCCCCCATTCCGCGCTGATCCCCGGCAGGGGCTGCCACCCCTTGCAGAGGTCGAGGGCCCAGCCGAACACGGTCGGCGAAATCGTGCCGAGGGAATAGCCGACCAGCGACTGCATCCCCATGGCCGCCCCGAGGTAGCCGGGGGCGACCAGCTCGGTGAGCCCGGTGGAGAAGACCGGCGATTCGGCGACGATCAGGTAGCCGTAGACGAGCCCCACCGCGAAGGTGAGGTAGGGGTTCATGTTGATCAGCCAGCCGAAGAAGAAGGAGAAAAAGGCGCTGGCGCCCATGACGATGGAGATGGTCCTGGTCCGGCCGAGCCGGTCGGAGAGGGTGCCGGTGATGGCGGTGGAGAAGGCGCCGATGCCGATGATCGCCGCAGCGGCGGTGGCGGCCCAGCCGGTGGCGACCCCCCGCGCCATGCCGTGGCTCACCAGGAGGGCGGCGAAGAACGGCGCCAACCAGCTCCGCATCCCGTACATCTCCCACATGTGGGAGCCGTAGCCGAGGATCATCAGGAAGGCGGGCCTGTTTCTCAGGATTTCCTTGCGGAAGCTCTGGCCCCCCTTGTCGTGGCGGATGGGCCGGAACCCCTTGAAGACCTTGAGGGAAAGGGCCGCGCCGAGGTAGACCCCGATCGAGCAGACGATCACGGCGGCCCGCCAGCCGGCCAGCGATGCCACCGCGCCGGTGACCGCGAGGGAGAGGGAGGCGCCGAGCACCAGCGCCCCCACGTAGAGACCGACGGCCCTTCCCCGTTCCCGGGAGTTGAATTGTTCCGCCACCAGCTTCAGCCCCGGCATGTAGGTCCCCCCCATGCCGATTCCGGTGAGGGCCCGCAGCACCAGTGCGCTCGGGTAATCATGGGCGTACAGCGCGAACAGGAGGTTGGCGGTGCCGGACCAGAGGGCGGAGAAGATGAAGATATGCTTGGTGTTGAGCCGGTCGGTCAGAGCGCTGAGGATGACGCCGGAGGCGATGTAACCCAGCTGGTACACGGAGAAGATGGAGCCCGCCCTGGTGTTCGTCATCCCCCACTCCTGGACCAGCAGCGGCAGGATGGCGGAGTAGTTGATGAACACCAGCATGATGAAGCACTGGGCAAGGCAGAGGAGGAGGAGCCAGCGGGTCTTGTCGGTCATGCCGGGGGGTTCCTTTGGCGCAGCCGTTACAGGCGGCATGGTCAGATTGTGCTCTTCGAGGCGAAATCGACTGGGGAAATTATAGCGGTTTTCGAAAACTTGGGCAATGGATTTGAAAATCGCGGTTTCTTGACTTGGATCAAGGTGTGGTTAAGCTTTTCCCATAGAATGGAGCCGCTGAACATTCATGCAGGGTGGAAAACCCTGACACTAATTGAGCGAAGGAGGATTTGAGCATGAAACGAAGGTTGAGCGGGATGTTTGCCGCGGTCACGGCCGCGGCGCTCCTCGCCCTTTCCCTGTCCACGGCCGAGGCGGCCGGGAAGGGGACGGCGAAGAAAGAGGCGGCAAAGAAGTCTGCCTGTATCAGCTGTCACGAGAAGGTGACGCCGGGGGTGGTGCAACAGTTCCTCTCCGGCAAGATGGGGAAGACCCTCGACTGTTCCGCCTGTCACGGCACCGACCACCAGTCGGCCGCGGACGTGGCCAAGGTAAAGCTCCCCACCCCGGAGACCTGCGCCCAGTGCCATGCGAAGCGGGTCGAGGAGTACAGAAAAGGCAAGCATGCCCTGGCCTGGGCCGCCATGAAGGCGATGCCGATGATCACCCATCAGCCTTCGGCCGTCGGCGGGGGGGACCTGAAGGGGTGCTCCGGCTGCCACAAGGTGGGGGAGAAGCCTGCCACCGACCTGAAGCGCTACGGCACCGGCGCCTGCGACTCGTGCCACACCCGCCACTCCTTCTCGGTTGCCGAGGCGAGGGACCCGCGCGCCTGCCGGACCTGTCACATGGGCTTCGACCATCCCCAGTGGGAGATGTGGCAGACCTCCAAGCACGGCACCATCTGGGAGATCGAGCCGACCAGCGGCCGGGCGCCCACCTGCCAGACCTGCCACATGCCGGACGGCAAGCATGACGTCATGACTGCCTGGGGCTTCCTGGCCCTGCGTCTCCCCGAGGACGACCCGAAATGGATGGCCGACCGGGTCACCATCCTCCAGGCGATCGGGGTCCTGGACGACAAGGGGCAGCCGACCGAGCGGATCGAAGCGGTCAAGGCGGCCAAGGTGGCGCGGCTCGACAAGGAGAGCTTCGACAAGGAGAGGAACAAGATGATCGAGGTCTGCTCCAAGTGCCACTCGAAGAGTTACGCCGAGGCGAACCTGAAGGCGGGTGACGAGGTGATCCGCGAGGTGGACCAGATCTTCGCCGAGTCGATCCGCACCGTAAAGGCGCTCTACGACGACGGCATCCTGAAGAAGCCGGAAGGATGGAAATACGCCCCGGACCTGCTCCAGTTCTACGAGGCGAAGAGCACCGCCGAGCAGGAGCTCCACCTGATGTTCCTGGAATACCGGATGCGGGCATTCCAGGGCGCCTTCCACGCCAACCCGGACTACATGCACTGGTACGGCTGGGCCAAGGTTAAGGAGGCGGCCACCCGGATCAAGGAGGACGCGGAACGGCTCCGCCGGGAGCACAAGAAGTAGACTATGTTTGCCGCAGCATGAAAGGGCGGGGCCTTGGCCCCGCCTTTTTTTGTGTCAAAACCGTATGAGGTTTTTTCGAGCTCTTCTCCACCGGCCAAGACTTGGCCGGACAATTCATTGCAATATGGAATTTTAATGATGTATCACGGGGCGGATTATGTTACTTTAACGGCTGGATGCATGTCAGCAGTCACCCTGTCCCTGCAGGGGGCACAGTATCCGTCAGGGGGAATTTCAAAGGAGCAAGGGAGGCGGAGATGAAAAAGTTTTGCACGTTGATCGGCATCTGTTTTTTTCTGGGGATTGGGGCGGCATGGGGGTTCGACGGCATGGATGTCCCCCAGGTCAAGCAGCTGGCCGAGCAGGGTGACCCGGACGCCCAGTCGAAGCTGGGTGTCATGTATGCCTCCGGCGTCGGCATGAAAATGGACAAGAAGGAAGCGGTCAACTGGTATCGGAAGTCGGCCGACCAGGGGCATCCGGTCGGCCAGTGGAACCTGGCGTTCATGTATGTCAAGGGAGAAGGGGTCGAGGAGAATTACGCCGAGGCCGCAAAGCTTTTCCGCAAGTCGGCCGAGCAGGGGTTCGTCAATGCCCAGTACGACCTGGGGATGGTCTATCTCCAGGGGATAGGCGTTTCGCCGGACAAGGCTGAAGCGGTGAAGTGGTTCAAGAAGGCCGCGGACCAGAATTACCGGGAAGCTAAAAAGATGCTGAAGGAGCTCAAGGTGGAATAGCTGCCGGCCTTTTAATGCAATGCGGACCGACAGGCGGGGTCCGCCGTCAAACCACGTCAGATGAGGAGGAGATGTCATGTCCGATTGCGAGTTGCTGGAAAAGTGTATTTTCTTCAACGACAAGATGGCCAATATGCCTGCAACGGCGCAGGTCATCAAGATCAAGTACTGTACCGGCGACAGCCTGGGGTGTGCCAGATACGTGGTGTGCAAGGCTCTGGGGAGGGAAAAGGTGCCGGCCGACCTCTTTCCCAACCAGTTGGAAAAGGCGAATGAGGTCATCGCCAAAGGGTGAGCGTCACTTCGGGAGTCGCGTCGTTGCGGCTGGCGGGGAATACAGGGGGTGACGCCCGTCACTTTGAAACAATGAATTTCTCCCTTGACTCCGCTTTCCCGTGGTGGTACATTTGTTGGAAATTTGCCCTACCTGCCTTTTAATTTAACCCCGTGAGGTTAGCAAAGGTGATAAATAGAGAGAATCCGTCTGTATTTAGCGAGCCTTTCCGCCTGTTGCGGGGAGGCTCTTTTTGTTCGAGGTTGGACGTTGGACGTTGGACGTTGCGAACCACAGACTTGTTTCGTGTCTTTGACGGTAAACTTCGAACATAGAACATCGAACATAGAACATAGAACCTGTTTCAAGAAAGGAGGGGGGAGCAGTGACAGCTGACAACACGGTCATACTGGATGGGGCAGGGGTGAAACGGGCGCTTACCCGGATCGCCCACGAGATTCTGGAGAAGAACAAGGGGGTGGAGGAACTGGTACTGGTCGGCATCCGGACCGGCGGGGCCCACCTCGCCCATGAGCTGGCCCGCCGGCTTGAGGAGATCGAGGGGGGCAAGGTGCCGGTCGGCGCGGTGGACATCACCCTCTACCGGGACGACATCAAGGGGCACTCCGAGCACCTGCCGGTGGGGAAGACCGAAATCCCCTTTTCCATCGAGCGAAAGAAGGTGGTGCTGGTGGATGACGTCCTCTACACAGGCCGCACCATCAGGGCGGCAATGGACGCCATCATGGACCATGGCAGGCCGGCCTCGATCCAGCTGGCGGTGCTGGTGGACCGGGGACACCGCGAACTGCCGATCAGGGCCGATTTCGTCGGCCGCAACGTCCCCACGAGCGCCAAGGAGAAGATCGTGGTGAATTTCGACCAAGCGAACAACCCGGTGGATGTGGTGCTGCAAAAATAATTCTTGTAGGGGCACCCCTCGTGGGTGCCCTTATTCTGGGCAGGCACAAGACCTGCCCCTACAGACAGGGGGGCGTATGGGTTTCAAGCACAAGGACATCATCGCACTGCAGGATCTGACCAGGGACGAGATCCAGCTCCTGCTGGATACGGCCGAGAACATGCGGGAGGTCAACAGCCGCGACATCAAGAAGGTGCCGACGCTGCGGGGGAAGACCATCATCAACCTCTTCTACGAGGCATCCACCCGGACCCGGACCTCGTTCGAGATCGCGGGGAAGAGGCTTTCCGCCGACACCGTCAACATCTCCACCTCCACCAGCTCGACCACCAAGGGGGAGACGCTGCTGGACACGGCCCTGAACCTGCTGGCCATGAAACCGGACATCATCGTGATGCGCCATGCGATCTCCGGTTCCCACTATTTTCTCGCCAAGAGGCTTCCCTGCTCCATCATCAACGCCGGCGACGGCGCCCACGAGCACCCGTCCCAGGGGCTGCTGGACATGCTGACCATGCGCCAGGAGTTCGGCACCCTGGAGGGGCTGAAGGTGGCCATTGTCGGCGACATCACCCATAGCCGGGTGGCCCGCTCCAACATCCACGGCCTGACCAGAATGGGGGCGAGCATCTTCCTCTCCGGCCCCCCCACCATGGTGCCGCCGGGGATCGAACGGCTCGGCAATGTCACCGTCTGTAACGACATGCGGGACGCCATCGCCGACGCGGACGTGGTGATGATGCTCCGGATCCAGCTGGAACGCCAGGGGAAGACGCTTTTGCCGACCCTGAAGGAGTATTCCCGCTATTACGGGCTCAACCCGGACAACCTGAAACTGGCCAAAAAGGACGCCATGGTGATGCATCCCGGCCCGATCAACCGCGGGGTGGAGATGTCCTCCTACGTGGTGGACGGCGACCAGTCCCACATCCTCAAGCAGGTGGAGAACGGGGTGGCGGTGCGGATGGCGATGCTGTACCATGTTTCTGGCGGCGAATTGCCGACGTAATAGGTCTTCGTAGGGGCGCAGCATGCT
>JAMPXD010000106.1 GCA_023701365.1 Geobacteraceae bacterium | reverse complement strand
GTTTCGTCCCGAGGCGTGCCGCCCCAGCTCCGGTTCCTTGTCGATGATCACGATGTCGCCGTGGCCGGCCCTGACCAGCTCCCGGGCGATGGTCAGGCCGATGATCCCGGCGCCGACGATGAGGATTTCTGCCTTGTCGAGCTGCATGATAGAGCGCCTTTACGATCTGTTGAAGTTCAGCTTCTATGGTCGGGCCTGGATCAGCCTTCGAATGGGCTTCTGCCGCCTGCTTGTTAATTTATGTGAATCGCAGAGGGGGTGCAAGGGAAATTTATCTCGGGTTTAAGATTCCGTATATTTTCGGAGCAGGTCCCTTTTATCCGAGCAATACCTCGGTCCCGGCCCTGCCGGCCGCCGCCGCCTCGATCTCGTCGATGCCACAGATGACGGCCCGCTTCCCGCCGCCCTCCATGAACTGCAGCGCCGCCTCCACCTTGGGTCCCATGGAGCCGGCCGGGAACTCCCCTTGCTCCAGGTGCCGGCGGGCCGCGGCGACCGTCAGCCGGTCGAGGAACCGCTCGCCGGTGCTGCCGTAGCCCAGGGCGACTCCCGGCACGTCGGTGGCGATCACGAGGATCTCCACCCCCACCTCCCCGGCGAGCCGGGCGCTCGCCAGGTCCTTGTCGATCACCGCGTCAACCCCGTGGAAGGCGCGCCCCTCCCGAATCACCGGGATTCCCCCGCCGCCGCAGCAGATCACGATGAAGTCCATATCTATCAGTGCCCTGATCTCACTTTTCTCGACGATGGTGACCGGCCGCGGCGAGGCGACCACCCTGCGGTATCCCTTGGGGGTCTTCCGGACCGGCCAGGGGAGCCCCTTCGCCTCCTCCTCGCGGTAGAACGGGCCGACCGGCTTGGACGGCTCACGGAAGGCGGGGTCGCTCGCGTCAACCACCACGTAGCTGATCAGGCTCACCAGGTGCCGCTTGCCGGAGCCGAGTGCCGCCAGCTCGCTGTCGAGGGTCGATTCGATCATGTAGCCGATCTGCCCCTGGGTCTGGGCCACCAGGATTTCCAGGGGGAGCTTGGGTACTGCGGCGCAGCTCTCCTGTTGGAGGAGGAGGTTTCCCACCTGCGGTCCGTTGCCGTGGGTGATGATGATCCGGTAGCGCCGGGAGAGGCGGGCGACCTGCCGCATCGGCAGCCGCAGGTTGGCGAACTGTTCCGCGATGGTCCCTTCCTCCCCCTGCCGGAGCAGGGCGTTGCCGCCGAGGGCGACCAGGAGGGTCTCTTTATTCGCAACGTTTTTCACGGCCAAAACCCCCTGATGTGCCTGTATCCTTGGCTGAATGAAATGCTTCCGTTTATGCTTATAAGTATAGCCAAGGAAGCGATGAAGTCACCTTCCGGTCTTGCCAGATGGAGCTTGCGCCCGCCCGCCGGGACAGGTATACTCCCCCCATGCTAACCTTCACTATTTCAGAAACAGACCACTGCCGCAGCGCGGAGAGCCTCGTCCGCAATCTCCTCCCGGCCGCACCTCTCGCCTACCTGAAAAAGCTCATAAAGTCCGGGCACCTGGCCCTGAACGGGGTGCCGATTTCCTCCCCCTGTGCGCTTCTCCGTCTGGGCGACACGGTTACCCTGAAGGAGAGCGGCAGGACCAGGGCGCTCCTGACCGGTAGAAAGCCGCGATTCGACATCCTCCACGAGGACAGCTGGATCATCGTCTTCAACAAGGCGCCGGGGCTGCCGATGCACCGGGCCGCCGAGGTGGACGAGCAAAACCTGGTGGAGCTCGGCAGCCGCTTTCTGGCGGACCGGGACGGTTTTGCCGGCAAACTCAGGCCGGTGAACCGGCTCGACCGGGGTACTTCCGGCGCAGTGGTGCTGGCGAAGAGCCCGACTGCGGCCGGGATGTTCGGCAGGTTCGTGAAGGAGGAGGGACTGGCCAAGATCTACCTGGCGGTGGTGCAGGGGAGGGTCCCGGAAGAGGGGAGGATCACGGTGCCGCTGGAGGGGAAGGAGGCGGAGACCAGTTTCCGCTCCCTGTACCAGGGGGAGAGGGGGGCGCTGGCGGCCGTCTGGCCGGTGACCGGGCGGATGCACCAGATCAGGCAGCACTTCCAGGCCATCGGCCACCCGGTTGCCGGCGACAGGCGCTATGGCGGGAGGCTCCTGCACGGATACGAGGGGATTCTCCTCCACTCATTCCGGACCTCCCTCACCCATCCGGCGACCGGTGAGACGCTGACCGTCTTCGCGCCGCTGCCGGCGGGGTTTCTGGCGCAGCTGCGGGAGCTGGCGGGGGAGGGCTTTCTTTCCCTTTTGCAGAGGTTGCCGGAGATTCCATCTGATTCAATGTAGGGGCGCTGCTTGCCGCGCCCTCGTGGAAACGCAAGATGCCGAATCAGGGCGAGGCATGCCTCGCCCCTACACACCCAATTCCTTCCCTATACCTCCCAGATACTCCCGGATCTCGCCGCTGCTTACCATGGCGAGGGCGTTTTCCGCTATTTCCACGGCCCGGGCCATGCTGATCCGCCGGATTACCTGCTTGACGACCGGGATGGCGGGGGCCGACAGGCTGAAGTCGCTGATCCCCATGCCGAGGAGGAGCACCGCGCTCATCGGCTCGGCCGCCATCTCGCCGCAGATGGAGACCTCCTTGCCGGCCCGGTTCGCCGCGTCCGCCACCCGCTTGATGGAGTGGAGGACCGCCGGGTGGTAGGAGTCATAGTATTTCTTCACCTTCGGGTTGTTCCGGTCGGCTGCCAGGGTGTACTGGATCAGGTCGTTGGTGCCGATGCTGAAGTAGTCCACCTCCCGGATCAGGATGTCGGCGGTCTGGACCGCGGCCGGCAGCTCCACCATGATCCCGAGCCGCATCTCCGGGTTGAACGGATGCCCCTCCCGGGTGAGCTCCTCCTTCACCTGTGTCATGATCTCCTTGACCGCCCTGATCTCATCCACCCCCGACACCATCGGGAACATCAGCGAAGCCCTGCCGTGGGGTGAGGCCATCAGGACCGCGGCCAGCTGTTCGATGAAGATGTCCCGCCGCTCTAGGGAGACCCGGATCGAGCGCCACCCCATGAACGGGTTGTCCTCCTTGGGGTAGGCGAAGTAGGGGAGCCCCTTGTCGCCGCCGATGTCGAGGGTCCTGATGTTTACCGGCAGGGGGGCGAACCCCTCCAGGATCCGCCGGTAGAGCCGGTACTGCTCGTGGCGGTCGGGGAACGACTTGCGGGCCATGTAGGGGAATTCGGTCCGGTACAGGCCGACCCCCTCGGCGCCGTGGGCGAGCGCCACCCGGACGTCGGAGAGGAGGCCGATGTTGGCGCGCAGGTGGACCCTGCAGCCGTCGGTGGTCATTGCCGGGAGGTCGCGCAGTCCCTCCATCTCCCGCCGCTTCAGGCTGTAGTCCCGCTGCAGCCGCTCGTATTCCTCCTTCACCCGGTCGTCGGGGTTGATGTAGATGAGCCCCGAGGTGCCGTCGATGATCATCTCGTCCCGCAGGCCGATTTTCTTCAGGAGCCCATCGACGCCGAGCACCGCCGGTATGCCGAGGGACTTGGCCATGATCGAGGCGTGGGAGTTCACGTCCCCCTTTTCGGTGACGATGCCGAGGATCTTCTCGTGGTCGAGGGTCGCCATGTCGGAGGGGAGAATCTCTGCGGCGACGATGATCCGTTTTTCCCGCAGCTTCATCCGGGGCCGGTCGCTCCCCTCGATGGCGTCGATGATCCGCCGGCCGATGTCCTCCATGTCTGCCGAGCGCTGCCGCAGGTAGGGGTCCTCCATGTTGGAGAAGGCCTGCACGTAGTGGTCCACCACCTCCCGGACCGCCCGGACCGCGCCGTAGTCGCCGTCGATCAGCTCCAGCACCTTGCCGCTGAAGCCCCGGTCCTCCAGGATCATCAGGTGGGTGTGGAAGATCGCCGCATCCTCCTTGGAGAGGGTCTGGGCCACCCGCTTCTCCATGTAGAGGGTCTGGATCTTCGCCTTCTCCAGGGCGAGCAGAAACCGTTTCCGTTCCTCTTCCGCCGGCAGGGTCTCCTCGAAGCCGCTCCCTTCCCGGTGCGCCCGGTGGTTGAGGAGGTAGAGCTTTCCCCAGCAGAAGCCGGGGGAGGCGGCGGTGCCGGCCAGGGTCACCGCTCCCTTCCCCTTTTTCCTGGCGCCGGCCTGCTCCTCCCTGCCGCTGCCGGCCCTGATCCGCTCCAGCTCCTTTTCGAAAAAGGCCCGCTCCTCTTCCTTCTTGCTGATGAAGTCGAGGAGCTTGCCGTTGATGACGATGCTGCTGATCTGGTAGGCAATGGTGGAGAGGGTGCTGATCTCGGCAGGGGTGAAGACCCGCGGCTCCCTGGTCTGGACGACGATGACCCCGACCGGGGCCTTCCGCTCGAAGAGGGGGATGCCGAGGAAGGAGTGAAACCTCTCCTCCTTGGTCTCCCGGAAATATTTGTAGCGGGGGTGGCCCGGTGCGTCCTCGATGTTGACCACCCCCTTCTGTTCCACCACCAGGCCGGTCAGACCTTCCGAGGTCTTCATGGTGATCTTGCCGACCGAACTTCTGGAGAGGCCTTTGGTGGCCTTGAGGGTGAGGGTTTCGCCGTCGTCCTCCAGGAGATAGATGGAGCAGACGTCGGAGCCCATCCGTTTCGCCACCAGGTTGACGATATTGTCCAAGGTCTCCTGGAGATCGTGGGAGTGGAGGATCAGGGCGCTGATGTCCTCCAGGGTCCTGAGTCCCAGGCTTTCCCGCTTTTCTTCGCCCATGTAGATATCCATTTGAGTAAATTTTCCACGAAGTATAGTACATTAGTCGGCAAATGGAAACATCCCGTTGCGTTTTTTTAATCAGCGCATGCAATTTCTGGCCTTCGCTGCAGCTTTCTGGTATAGTGGCAACGTTTGGAAGCTGACGACCATGGAGGGGAAAATGCGCGCTACGTTCGATGATCATCTGGCGAAGGGGATTTCGCTCCTGGAGGCAGGGGAGACCGGGAAGGCGGTTGCCGAGTTTCGCCGCTGTACGGAAATCGAGCCGGAAAACCCGGAAGGGTACTTTAACCTCGGTGAGGCCCTGTCCGGCGAGGAGAAGCTGGAGGAGGCGGTCAAGGTCTATCTCGCGGGCCTCAAGCTGGCACAGGAGGATACGGAGGCGCTGACGGCACTCGGGGATCTCTATTTCGAGATGGGGCGCCACAAGGATGCCCTGAAGAGCTACCGGCGGGTCACCGAAATCGAACCGAACAACGCCGACGGCTTCGTCAGCATAGGCCTGGTCTACAACAGCATGGAACGGGCCGACGATGCGATCAAGGCTTACAATAAGGCCCTGGAGATCGAGCCGGACAATATCTTCGCCTACAACGCCCTGGGTGACGCCCTGTACGGCCTGGGTGATCGTGACAAGGCGATCGCCGCCTATAAAAAAGGGATCGAGATCGAACCGAATGACGCGGCGGCCCACTTCAACCTGGGGGAGCTCTACTACGACCTTGGGGAATTCGATGAGGCCGAGAAGGAGTGCCTGGAGGCGGTCCGGCTCGACCCGGCCTTCACCCTCTCCTATCTGACCCTCGGCAGCCTCTACATGGACCGGGAGCATGTCGCCGACGCCATCAAGTACCTGGAGCTCTACCTGAAGATGGAGAAATCGCCCCAGGCGGCCGAGATGGTGGCCGAGGTGAAGGCGGTTGTGGAGGGTCTCAAGGAGGAAGTGGGGAAGGGGAAGCAGAAGTAATATTGCCTCTATGCGGTGGATATCAAGGTTAAAGGATGTCGCGATGAGTGAAACGGAAACGGATAAAGAGTTTCACAGGGGGCTCAGGGCGTTGCAGCAGGGGAATTCGGTGGCAGCGCTCACTTTTTTCGAAAGGGCCTTCGTGCTGGGGGCCAGCCCGGTTTACTCCTCCTATCTCGGCTTCTGTGTCGCCAAGGAACGGGGCCAGTTCAAGAAGGGGATGCTCCTCTGCCGGGAGGCGCTTGAGAAAGAGCCTGACAGCACCGTTCATTATCTCAATCTCGGCAGGGTCCATCTGGTGGCGGGGAACAAGCAGGAGGCGATCAGAGTTTTCCGGGAAGGGCTGGCCCGCGGACCGAACCAGGAGATTGCCGCCCAGTTGAACGCCATCGGGACGAGAAAGCCGCCGGTGATCGCTTCCCTCAGCCGGAAAAATCTGATCAACAAGTATCTGGGGAAAATGCTGAGCAGGCTGGGGTTCAGGTAGATATAGCTTCGGCTGGTAAGTAAGCACAGCACTGCAGGGTAAGGCCTTGTTTTCGCCCAATCAGGGCACCCGCAAGGGATGTCCCAGCAAACCGTCTGAACGAAAGGGGCAGCGATTATCGCTGCCCCTTTCCTGTCTGCATCATGAGGGCGTCAAATGATCTTGTTCAACGGATACTCGATGATCCCCTCCGCGCCGAGTTTGATCAGCTCGGGAATTATTCTCCGCACCTCTTTCTCGTTCAGGACGCTCTCGACGGATACCCAGTCCGAGTTGTAGAGATGGGAGACGGTCGGGTTCTTCAGGCTGGGGAGGACCTTGATGATCGCCTCGATCCTGTCCGCCGGGGCGTTCATCTTCAGCCCCACCATGTTCTCCGCGTCCAGCGCCGCATTGAGGAGGGTGGCGATGGTCTCGATCTTGGCCCGCTTCCACGGGTCACTCCAGGACGCCTTGTTGGCGATCAGCACCGGCACCGACTCCATCAGGTCGCAGACTATCCGGAGGCCGTTGGCCCTGATGGTTGAGCCGGTCTCGGTCACCTCGACGATGGCGTCGCAGAGGCCGTCCACAACCTTGGCCTCGGTTGCGCCCCAGGAGAACTCCACGTTCACCGGGATGTCCCGTTCGGCGAAGTAGCGCCTGGTGAAGCCGACCAGCTCGGTGGAGATGGTGGCGCCGCGCAGGTCTTCCGGCCCCTGCACCTTGGAGTCTCCAGTCACCACCAGCACCCAGCGGGCGGGGCGGCGGGAGACCTTGGAGTAGACCATCTCGCAAACCTCGACCACGTCGGAGTCGTTCTCCCGCACCCAGTCGCGGCCGGCGATCCCGGCGTCGATGGTGCCGCGCTCCACGTATTTCCCCATTTCCTGGGGACGGATCAGCTTGCAGTTCATCTCCTCGTCGTCCACGCCCGGGAAGTAGCTCCGCGACGAGACGCTGATCTGCCAGCCGGCCTTCCTGAACAGCTCGACGGTGGCGTTTTCCAGGCTCCCCTTGGGGACGCCTAATTTCAATAGGTTGGACATGGTTTCATCCTCGCAAAAAAAGTAGGGGCGAGGCATGCCTCGCCCTTTCGTTGGTTGTGGCCAGCGGGCGACGCATGCGTCGCCCCTACGGAAACATCCTATTTCTTATAGACTTGCGCCGGGTCGAACAGCGGGTTGGAATGCTCCACCCACTCGCCATTCTCCCACTTGACGTAAAAGCAGCTCCTGTTGCCGGTGTGGCAGGCGGCCGGGCCGTTCTGTTTGACCCTGATCACCACCGTGTCGGCGTCGCAGTCGGTCAGGACCTCCCGCACCTCCTGGGTGTTGCCCGACTCCTCCCCCTTCATCCAGTACTTGTTGCGGGTACGGCTGAAAAACCAGGTCTTTCCCGTTTCCAGGGTGAGGTTCAGGGTCTTCTCGTCCATGAAGGCGACCATCAGGACTTCGTTCGTCTCGCAGTCCTGGATCACCGCCGGGATCAGCCCCCCCATCTTTTCGAAATCAATCTTGATCATGATCCTCTCTCTTCTCCTCTGTGGTGATGTCGGCTGAAAAACCCTCAATTAATACACCGGCGGCGGCGGGGTGTCAACAATTTCCGATGCAGCCGGTAGAGACGCATTGCAATGCGTCTCTGCATTGCATGTCAATACGTTATACTGCGGGTGCAGCGGGGGGCACCAGCTTCTTCCTGATCGAATCCACCACATGGGAGGCATCGTTGATGGCGGTGTAGATCAGGTTCGGGTGCCTCTCTTCCTGGATGCTCCCGGCGCTGATCCGCATGTAGGAGGGGGAGATGGCGCCGCCGACCACGTAGACCCCTTTCCGGGTCGATTCGAACTCGGAGGTGAGGAGGATCAGCCGGTCCCCTTCCTTGGCCACCTGGCAGACCCCTTCGGCGCAGGCGATGGTCTGGACCCCGATCTTGTCGTAGATCGGCAGCGGCCCCTGGGAGCCGATGCAGGCGATGACGTTCTTCATCGGGAAGCTCATGGAATTGTAGAACTCGATGCCGTCGGGCTGGCGCATCTCGTTGATCCGGATTACCAGCCGGTCCACCCCTTCCTCGTCCACCTCGCCGATTCGCGGAATGGCGCCGGGGAGAAGCCGGATGTTGCCGCCGAGGAGGATCTCCTCCCCCAGACGCTGGGCGGTCTCCTTGTTGACGTCGAATTTCTCGGAGATGTGGGCCCAGTAAACCGGCTGGTGGTCGTTCGCCTCCCGCTTCTCCCGCAGAATGGAGATGATCACGTCGGCGGCGCTGTTGCCGCCGCCGATGACCAGAGTCCGGACCCCCACGTATTTCTTCGGGTCTTCCACCCTCTTGGCGACCATCTTGGCGTCGCCGTACACCGAGAGCTCCTTGGGGACGCTGCTGCCGAAGGCGAGGATCACCTTGCGCGTCCTGATCGGCCCCTCGGAGGTCAGGACGCTCAGCCCGTCCCGTTCGTCCCGGATGTCCTCGAACTGCAGCTCGGTCCGGACGTTGAGGTTCTCGTGCTGGACAAAGTGCTGCACGTACTGGATGTATTTCTCCACCGTGACCGGCTTGTCGGGGGGGCGGAGCTCCTCCACGAGGAACGGTTCGGGGTTCTCCTTCGGTTTGGACGGATAGACATTCTTCCCCTCCGGATAGGTATCGGAGATCCCCTGGAAAACGGTTTTCCCCTGCTCGATGAGGAGATAGTCAAGGCCGCACTTGTGGCAGAGGTAGGCGGCGGCAACCCCGGCCGGCCCCCCGCCGACAATGACGACGTCATAGCTCTTGTTCATGGGATTCTCCCCTGGTTTACCGGCGGTGCAGGCCGGCTTATTTCTGCAACTATATCATGGCGACATTAATGAGCAAAACAAAAATTCGCCAAATTGGGGCGTTCTGAACGGGGTTCAGGGAAAATGTTGCGCCTTGTTTGCAGATTAAGTTTTTGTGGTAAAATTTGTTCATCACGCGAATCGGGAGGGTGGACATGGCAGACAATAACGACATCGCAAAGGCAGGAGCGCTCATGCTGATTGCCGGGGGAATCATCGGGGCGGGGCTCGCCCTGTTGTTTGCACCCCAGTCAGGTGAGAGGACCCGGAAGGACATCGCCCGTTATTCCAAGAAGGTGAGACGGAAGGCTGAAGGGGTGGTGGACGATTTCGCCGATACCGTCTCCGACATGGTGGAGACGGTGACGGAGAAGGCCGAGGATATCCTCGACAAGGGGAAGGACATGGCCTATGAGGCGAAAAAAGATCTCCTGAAGGCGCTCGAGGAAGGGCAGGAGAAGCTGGAAAGGCAGCGGGCCAGGCTGACGAAGCTGGTCGGGTAATGGAATGCGGAATGCGGAGTGCGGAATGCGGAATAAAAACCCTTTAAAACCGCACTTCGTATTCCGCATTGATTTTTACTCCGCACTCCGCACTCCGAATTACCGGTCCGCCAGGGTTATGTCCCCGTACCAGGCGGTCACCTCCTCCCCTGTGTCGTCGGTGTCGGTCATTACCGCTATCGCCCCGATCCGCGGCGGCTCCTCGCCGAACGCCCGTTTATAGTCCTCGTAGATGTTCCGCTCCTCGCTGACCCAGCTCCCCTCCTTCTCCTCCCCCGATTCCACCGCAATGATGACGGCATTTGCCGTATAGGGACTCGGCGCTGCCGAGTTTTTCGGCAGCCGGCCAGCCCAGACATAGTTGATCGCCCTGGTCTGCCAGAAAAAGGTCCGGGGGAAGACCACGTAGACCCGGGCGGCAAAATCGTCCCCCCCCTTTTTTCTCACATCTTCTTTCTTCAGGGGATGCCCGATCTGCCACGACCAGCGGAGCAGCGGGTATTTGCGCGGGTCGAGATCGACCTTACGGAGCAGCCCCGAGGCGGCATGCCGACTGTGGGCCTTGAGGACCGTCCTGCCGTCTTCTTTCACCAGCAGGTAGGCGGTCTTTGCCTTTCCCCTGAAGGTCTCTTCCCGCCACCCGGACAGGTCGCCGGCGCTGAACCTGCCGACGGCAACCTCGGCGGCCGGGGCAGGGGTTGCGGCCAGGAGGAAGAGGAGAAAAGGGAGAAATAGCCTCATGATGACCTCATTGGCAAGGGTGAAGGGAGTGATTTCCCTTCAGCCTTCGGCCTTCAGTCTACCAACCTTTTTCCGGAGCGGCAACCGATTATCTGGTAAACTATCGGGAGAGGACGAAATGCCCGGGCGGAGGTGAGATGATGGCAAACAACGACAGGAAAAGGGACGCCGGCGCGGAGCTGCGGCGCCTGATCGAGATGGACAAGACCGCCCTGCCCGCCGATGGCGGGGAGCACTTCAACCGGCTGATCTTCGCCGGGAGCCCCTACCTGTTGCAGCATGCGGAGAACCCGGTGGACTGGTACCCGTGGGGGGAGGCGGCCTTTGCCAAGGCAAAGACAGAGGACAAGCCGATATTTCTCTCCATTGGCTACGCCACCTGCCACTGGTGCCACGTGATGGAGCACGAGTCGTTCGAGGACCGGGAGGTGGCGGAGGTCCTCAACCGGCGCTACGTGGCGATCAAGGTGGACCGGGAGGAGCGGCCGGACATCGACGATCAGTTCATGACCGTCTCCCAGATGATGACCGGCAGCGGCGGCTGGCCCCTGCAGGTGATCATGACCCCGGACCGGCAGCCGTTCTTTACCGTCACCTACCTGCCGAAACATGGCCGGCCCGGAATGCCCGGCCTGATCGAGCTGCTGGAGCAGGTTGCCGAGCTCTGGCGCAGCCGGCGCGAGGCTGTCCTGCAGAACTGCGCGGCAGTCCTGCAGTCGCTCTCCTCACTCTCCGCCCCCTCTCCGGGAGAGCCGGGCGGTACGGAGGTCTTCGACCTGGCCTTTGCCCAGCTTGCCAAGCTGTACGATCCGGTCTATGGCGGGTTCGGCAGCGCCCCCAAGTTCCCGCTCTCCCACAATATCACCTTCCTGCTGCGCCACTGGAAGCGGACCGGCTCCGAAGAGGCGCTCCGGATGGCGGACCATACCCTGCGGATGCTGCGCCAGGGGGGGATCTGCGACCAGATCGGGTTCGGCTTTCACCGCTACGCGGTGGACCGGCAGTGGCTCGTGCCCCATTTCGAGAAGATGCTCTACGACCAGGCCCTGCTCGCCATCGCCTACCTGGAGGTGTTCCAGGCGACCGGCGACCGGTTCCACCTGCGCTGCGCCGAGGAGATCTTCAGCTATCTGCTGCGGGAGATGACCTCCCCGGAAGGGGGCTTCTATTCGGGGCAGGACGCGGACACCGAGGGGGAGGAGGGGCGCTACTACCTCTGGACCCGGGAAGAGGTGGCAAGGGTCGTCGGCGAGCAGGTCGCCTGGATCTTCTGCCGGCTGTACGACGTGACGGAGCCGGGGAACTTCGAGGGGCGGGACATCCTCCACCTGCCGGTTTCTCCCGAGGAGTTCGCCGGCCGGGAGGGAATGCTCCCGGAACTCCTCCATGCCGAGATGGAAAGGGCGCGGGAGCTTTTGCTGGCGGCGCGGGAGAAGCGGATCAGGCCGCTGCGCGACGAGAAGGTGCTCACTGCCTGGAACGGCCTGGCGATCGCGGCCCTGGCCCGCGGCGCAGCAGTAAGCGGCGACGAGCGCTGGCTGACGGCGGCCCGGCGGGCAGCCGCCTTCATCCGGGAAAGGCTGGTGGGCCCAGAAGGCAGGCTGATGCGGAGCTACCACTTGGGGAGGGCGTCCGTGCCCGCCTTCCTGGAGGATTACGCCTTCTACGTCTGGGGGCTGATCGAGCTCTACGAGGCGACCCTCGACGCCGGCCCCCTCGACGAGGCGCGCCGCCTTACCGCCGAGATGCTCCGGCTGTTCGGCAGCCTTGACCGGGCTGGGCTGTACGAGGTCGGCGCCGACGCCGAGCAGCTCCCGGTCAGGAGCCGCACCGCCTACGACGGGGCGGTCCCCTCCGGCAACTCGGTGGCGGCCATGAACCTGGTCAGGCTCGGTCGGATCAGCGGCGACCGGGAACTGCTCCGGGAGGGGGAGGATATCCTGCGGGGCTTCATGGGGGGGGCGCTCCGCCAGCCGGCCGGCTACCTCCAGTTCCTCGCGGCCCTCGATTACTTTACCAGCCCGGAGGTGGAGGTTACCCTGGCAGGCCCGGCGGACGCGGAGGAGACGCGGCGCATGCTCCGGGCCGTGAAAGGGCGTTTCATCCCCCACCTGGTGCTCAGGTCCGAGGAAGGAGAAGGGGAAGGGACGGTCGCCCGGGTCTGCGCCGCCGGCGCCTGCCGGCCGCCGGTGTCGGG
>JAMPXD010000282.1 GCA_023701365.1 Geobacteraceae bacterium | reverse complement strand
GAGAGATGCTGATAGGGGGCGGAGGACCTGCCGAACCAGGCATCATTGGTGATGTTCACCAGGAGCCGGCTCCCTGCCCGGACATAGGCCCGCGACAGCTCGGGGAAGATCCCCTCGAAGCAGATCAGCACGCCCAGTTTCCCCTTGCCGGTATCCAGGGGGGTAATGGCGCTCCCCGGCGAGAAGTCGCCGATGCCGGCCACCATCTTGTTGACAAAGGGGAGAAAGCGCGCCAGCGGCACGTACTCGCCGAACGGGACCAGGTGCATCTTGTCGCTCCGTCCCAGCAGCTCCCCGTCGGGAGCGAGCAGGAAGGCGCTGTTCAGGTACCTGATCCTTTCCCGCTCCTGCTCGAAGGCGGGGCTGCCGACCACCATACAGGTCTTCAACTCGGCTGCCAGGGACTTGATCCGGCCGGCATGCTGGAGATCGCTCTGGAGGTAGAAGGGGGCGGCGCTCTCCGGCCAGACCACCAGGTCGCTCCCCCCCGCGCACGCCTGCCGGGAGAGCTTCTCGTAGACGGCAATCGTCTGTTCCTGAAAGGCGGGGTCCCACTTGACGTCCTGGGGGATGTTCCCCTGGGTCAGGGCGACCCTGAGCGCCTCCCCCCGCTCGGGTGTTCTCAGCCGATGGAAGCCGTAGCCGAGGGTCGCCACCAGGAGAAGCAGGAGGAGCACGGCGCTGGCAGTCGGATAGGCGCCCCCCTCCTTCCTGACCATCCCCCTGATGATCCGGTAGATCACCACGTTGGCCAGGGCGATCAGGAAGCTGAGGCCATACACCCCGGTAATATCGGCGATCTGGATCAGGGGAAGGGTGCGGTACTGGGAATAGCCGAGGCTTGCCCAGGGAAAACCGGTCAGCAGGAAGGAGCGCACGTATTCAAGGCCGACCCAGACAACCGGAAAGGAGAGGAGCGGGGAGATCCCGGCCGTCTCCCCCCGGCGCGCCACGAAGGCGACGGCTCCCGTAAACAGGGCGAGATAGGCGACCAGCAACAGGAACAGGGAGAAGCTGACGGTCCAGTGGAGCTTGCCGTAGGTGGTCATCACGATGTTGAGCCAGTAGAGGATGCCCCCGTAGGCGGTCAGGCCGGAGACGAAGCCGAGCCTGAAGGCGGTGCGCGGCCCCTTGTTGCTGATCGCCAGGAGCAGGGGAACAAAGGCGAACCAGGCCAGGAATGAAAGCCCCGGTTGCGGAAAGGAAAGCGCCAGAAGCGCCCCGGAAAGGGCCGCCAGGATGTAATCACGCCGGGAAACGGCGCTGTTATCGGTCATTGCGAGATCATCCTGAAAAAAACATTTGTTCCGTAGAAGATTTTGCCAACCGGCGGCGAGATGGTCGGAAGACCGCGCCCGCCCCTTCTATTCTTCGGGCTCCTCGGATTTTTCCGGCCGGCGCGTGATCCTGACCTTGCCGATCCGCCGCGCATCGGCATCCTGTACGACCAGGCGGAGGGTGTCAGTTTCCACCTCTTCGCCGGCGCGAGGGATCCTGCCGGTGAGATGGAAAATCAGCCCGCCGACCGTATCGAACTTTTCCCGTTCCACCTCGATCCCGAAGTACTCCTCCAGCTCCTCGATGGGGAGCCTGGCGTCCACCATGACCGAGCCGTCCGCCTCCTCCACCAGCCAATCCTCCTCCAGGTCGTACTCGTCCTGGATGTCGCCGACGATCTGCTCCAGCAGGTCCTCGATGGTCACCAGCCCGGAAGTCCCGCCGTATTCGTCGATGACGATGGCGATGTGGACCCTCTTTTTCTTGAAATCGTGGAGGAGCTCCTCCAGGTTCTTTGTCTCGGGGACGAAAAACGGCGGGCGCATGACCTTCTTCAGCACCACGGCCGACTCGTCCATTCCCCACGATTTCAGCAGGTCCTTGGCGTAAATGAGGCCGACGATGTTGTCCAGGGTGCCGTCCCAGACCGGGATGCGGGAATGGCCGCAGCCGATGATGGTCGTCAGGACCTCCCTGACGGTGGCGTCGGCGCTCACGCAGGCCATGTCGGTCCGCGGCACCATGATCTCGCGCACCACCGTGTCGCGCAGGGTGAAGATGGCGCGGATCATCTCGTTCTCCTCCTCGTTGATGATCCCCTCTTCCTCGCCGGCGTCCATCAGCTCCTGGATCTCTTCCTCGGTCACCTTCTTCCTGCCCGAAAGAAACCTCCCCACGAGATCCATCAGGCCGGGCGCTTTTTTTTCTGGTCCCTCTTCCAAGGTTCTCCATCCTCCGTCACTGTAGGGGCGCTCCTGGCGGGTGCCCTTCTTCATTCAAATTTGCATTGAAAATCGGTAGGGGCGGGTCTTGTGCCCGCCCGGATCTGGGCACCCGCAAGGGGCGCCCCTACAAATCATCAGAATCCTACCCCGCCACCCTGAACAAAAGGAGTATCGCCAGGGTGATCGCGATTCCCGCAACTGCCCCCAGCAGGACCTCCCGCAGGGTATGAATGCGGAGCAGCAGCCGGGAATGGCTGACCATCACCGCCAGGGTAATGGCCAGGATGGAGGTGAGCGGGTCCTGGGTGTTCAGGGTCACGATGGTGGCAATGGCAAAGGCGAGCGCCGCATG
>JAMPXD010000105.1 GCA_023701365.1 Geobacteraceae bacterium | reverse complement strand
GATCTTCTTCGCCATGGCCAGGGCCAGATCCTTGGTTCCCTCTTCGGTCTGGAGGGCGGGGATGACCTCGACCAGCTTCATCATCGGCACCGGGTTGAAGAAGTGCATGCCGACAAACCTGGCGGGGTTTTTCACCAGGGCGGCCATTTCGGTGATGGCAATGGAGGAGGTGTTGCTGGCGTAGATCGTGTCGCTGTCGCAGACGGCGTCCAGCTTGGCGAACAGCTCCTTCTTGACGTTTAAGTCCTCGAAGACCGCCTCGAAGATGAAGGGGACCCCTTTCAGACTGGCGACATCGGTGGAAAAGCTGATCCGCCCCAGGGTCTGTTCCATCTCCGCCTCGGTGAGATTTCCCTTCTTGACGATCCGCTCAAGGCTCTTGATGATGGTCTTCCTGGCCCGGCCCCAGACCTCTTCACTGACGTCGACCACTTTCACCTGAAATCCGGCCTGGGCCGCTACCTGCGCGATCCCTGCCCCCATGCTGCCTGCTCCGGCCATTCCTACTGTCTTGATGTCGTCCAGATTCATGGTGCGTTCTCCTTTGCTGTATTTAGTATTGCGACTATTTGCTGAGAAAGGTCGGCTTTCTTTTTTCGCCAAAGGCGGTGAGCCCTTCCCTGGCGTCATGGGTCTTCAGATTCTCCAGCCCGTATTTGCGCTCCACCGCAAGCGCCTGCTCCATGGGGAGCTCGATCCCTTCATTGACCGCGACCTTGATGTAGCCGAGCGCCTTGCCGGCTCCGGAGGCGAGCTTGCGGGCGAATGCCATCACCTCCTCCATGAAGTTCTCGGCCGGGATGACCCTGTCGATCAGGCCGATGGCCAACGCCTCTTCGGGCCCCATGACCTTGCCCCAGAGCAGGATGTCCTTGGCCCTGGTCAGCCCCACCAGCCGGGGGAGTCTCTGGGTGCCCCCCGCCCCGGGGACTATGCCGAGGGTCGCCTCCGGCAGGCCGATCAGCGCCTTGCCCGCCGCCATGAAGCGGAAGTCGCAGGCCATGGCCAGTTCACAGCCGCCACCCAGGGCATGGCCGTTAATGGCCGCGATCACCACTTTCTTCATGCCGGAGAGGATGTTGTTGGCATTCTGCAGCAGCCTGGAGAAGGCTTCCGACTCGGCCTGATTCATGGCCGCCATCTCCTTGATGTCGGCGCCGGCGATGAAGGCCTTTTCCTGGGCGCTGGTGATGACCACCACGGTCACGTCGTCCATCTGCCCGGCTTCGCTGAAGGCCTTGAACAGCTCCTGCCCGAACTCGCTGCTGAGCGGATTGGTGGGTGGCCGGTTGAGGCTGATGGTCAGGGTCCGCTCTTCCTGTTTCATGGTGATGTATTGATACGCCATCGGTTATCTCCGTTTCTGGTGGATTTTAACTTCAGCCTTCAGCCTTCAGCCTACCTTAATGACGACAGAGGCCGCGGTGTCGCCGGCGGCGCAGCCGGAGAAGAGCAGGTAGCCCCCCCCCTTCTTGGCCAGTTCCTCGATCCCCTCGATGATGAGACGGGCGCCGGTGGGCGCCTGGGGATGGCCGTAGATGAGGGAGGAACCATAGTTGTTCATGCTGTTCACATCCAGGCCGAGGACCTTCGCCATGGCCAGGTCGTTGGCGGCGAAGGGGTTGTGCGTCTTGACCGCGCCCACATCGGCCACCTTGATGCCGGCCTTGTCGAGGGCCATCTGGGCTGAAGGGGCAACGGCCGCCGCCATGTGCGCCTTCTTGGCCCGGGCATAGCCGAAGGAGACGATTCTCACCTCAAGCTTGGGGTCGGCGCTGAGCTCTCTGGCTTTTTCCCGGGTGGTCACCGAGACACCGCAGTTGCCGTCGGCAGGGAACGTCTGCGCCCCGAAGGTGTGCACCCCGTCCGGGAGCACCGGCCTCAAGCCGACCAGCCCCTCTCTCGTGGTGGCGGTCACCCCTTCGTCTGCCTCGACGGTGATGCTCTTCTTCTTGGAGAGCTGCACCTCGACCGGGAACATGTAGCGCTTCTGGAACTCCCGGTCATTGGCCAGGGCGTCCTGGTACTGCTCATAGCGCCTGACCGTGAGGGCATCGCACTGTTCGCGGGTGATGCCGCACTCCCTGCTGACGTTTTCGGCGGTCTGGATCATGGCGTCGCCCGCCCAGGGGTCCTTGTTGACGTTGTCCAGAAACCAGTCCTCGGCGACTACCTTGCCGCCGGGGCCGTTGGGATTGGGCCAGATGGCGTGCGGGCCGTTGGAGCAGCGGTCGGCCAGCAGGCACCAGCTGTTGTCGTACGTTCCGGTCTCGACCCCCATGCCGGCCTGAAAGAGGGTGAACGCCGAGGTGGAGCAGGCCTGGGTGATGAGGACACCGGGAACCTGATGAGCGCCCATCATCCCGGCGGCCCAAGGACCGCTGTAGAACCACTGCTGCTGATAGACGGTGCTGCCGACCAGGACGTACTCGATCATTGCCGGGTCCCACCCCTTGGAGTCGAAGAATCGCCTGGAGGTGGCGGCTCCCAGTACTATCGCATGCTCATTGGCCAGGCTCCCCTGCCAGCGGACAAAGGGGGTGCTGTAGTAGCCCCGGTAGGGAATATACGCTTTTGTTAACATAGGCTAGGTCTCCTGTCGGTTTTTATTGGGTAGAGACGTTGCATGCAACGTCTCTACGATAATTAATGCCCGGGGTTTCAGCGGTCCTGCCACACGGCCGGCCGCTTGGCGATGAACGCGGTCAACCCCTCCAGGGCGTCATGGGTCGCCATCAGTTCCTGCAGGTATATCAGCTCCACCGCGGCGAGCTTCGCCCTGATCCGCTGCCTCATTTCGCCCCGGGCCACTCGCACGGCGTAGCGCAGGGTGCTGGCGCTCAACGGCGCCAAGTGCTGGTCGAAATAGTCGAGCGCCGCCTGGTCCGGGTCCTCGGCCACGACGTTGACCAGGCCGATCCGGCAGGCCTCTTCGGCGGTGACGCTGCGGCCGGAAAAGAGCAGGTCATCGGCATGGGCCTGGCCGATCCGCTCCGGCAACAGGCAGGAGGCTGCCGGGGCAAACACCGCCAGCTTAACCTCGGGCTGGCCGAGCATGGCGCCGGGAGCGGCGAAGAGCAGGTGCCCCGCGGCGGCAACCTCAAGCCCCCCTCCCAGACACTGGCCGCGCACCGCCACCAGCACCGGCACGGGGCTCTCCACGAGCTGCAGAATCAGGAGGTGCAACTGGTGCAGCATCTGGGCGCAGGATTCGGGAAGGTGCTCATCCACGCTGGCGCCGAAGCTGAAGTGCGGACCTTCCGCCGTCAGCAGCACGGCCCGCAGCCGCGCCTTGGAAAGATTCTCGCTGAGAGCTGCCTGCAATGCAGCAATCATCGAGGCATCGACAATATTGGCCTTCGGCCGGGCGAGGGTCAGCCGCAGCAACCGGCCGTCACGCTCCATGGATACCTTGAGAGGGCTCTCGCTCATTATGGGATCATCTCCTTTCTGGAAGTTATCTGCTTCAGTTGCCCGGCACGAGAATGGCCCGCCCGGCCAGTTTGTGCGCATGGGCGGCGGCGAAGACCTCGTTGATCTGATCCAGCGGATGCTGTTCGACAAAGGGCGCCAGCGCAATCCTGCGGTCCAGCACCAGATCCAGGGCCTGCGGATAGAGCTCGGTAAGGCAGCCCCAGTTCCCCAAAGCACGTGCGTGGAAGGCCATCAGATTCGACAGCCGCAGTTCCACCTTGTCCATGGTGAAGCCGACCACCGACAGGGTTGCCCCATAGGTGAGCAGACCATAGGCGGTATCCTGACCCTTGGTGGTACCGGAACATTCGAATATCTTCCAGCAGGTCTCCCGCACCCCTTTTTCCTTGACGAAATTCTGAATCGCCTTCTTCAGGTCACGGCCCTGAACCTCCCTGACGTTGAGGGTGAGCGCCGCACCGTACTCGGCCATCTTGTCCAGTTTCACCTGGTCCACGTCGAGGGCGACAACAGTGGCGCCGAAGGCCTTGGCGATCTGGACCGCATACCCCCCTACCCCACCGATGCCGACCACGATGGCGAGATCGCCGACACAGACCTCAGCCTGCACCACCGCCTGGTAGGGGGTGGTCACGGCATCGGCAACCACCGATATGTCCGCCAGCTTGAGACCGGAGGCCTTGAGGCGCTCCTCGTCAACGGGGCAGAGACCCCGGGCGGGGACCCGGATGTGGGTCGCAAAGCCCCCCTGAATGTCGTTGCCGGGCATCTGCTGCTTGCGGCATATGGTGCCGTGCCCGGAGACGCAGAGATCGCACACCCCGCACGGTATTACCGCCGGGATGATCACCGCCTTCCCCTGCCAGGCATCGGCCCCGGCTCCGACGGCGACCACCCGGCCGCTGATTTCGTGGCCGAGCGTCAAAGGCATCTCGTGATTGAAACGGACCCCGTCATAGTAGTAGCCCAGGTCAGTGTGGCAGACCCCGCAACCAGCGACCTCGACCACCACTTCCCCCGCCCCCGGCGGAAAAGGATCGAAGCCGCTTTTCGCCATCGGTTCTCCGATGGCGGTCATTGCCCAGCGATACGGTACCTTTGACATATACCCTCCTTTTTTGCTGCACTGGCATGAAGTATTTATGTAAATTGGTACCACAATACCTCTTTATTTGTCAAGGAAATTATCCTTTGCGTCAAGGAAGACTTCCTCTCCCGCTACTTCTGCAGTCTTGCCGTCAGCGCCTGGGCGAACGGCATGACATCGGCGACGACCAGAACATCCGCCACTTCCCCTATGGGGGCATCCTTGTCCTTGTTTATGGCGACGATGAAATCCGACTTTTTCATCCCCGCCAGATGCTGGATGGCGCCGCTGATGCCGCAGGCCACATAGAGCTTCGGGCTGACCGTCTGGCCGGTCGTCCCGACCTGGTGGCTGTGTTCGACCCACCCCGCGTCCACCACCGGCCGGCTCGCCCCCAGTTCACCACCGAAGGCCCTGGCGAGGGCGGCAATGACCGGCACGTTCTCCTTCTTGCCGATCCCCCTGCCGGCGCTGACGATCACTTCGGCCTTGCCCAGGTCGATATCCTTCTCCTCGGCCGGCTCGTAGCCGATGAATTCAACGCTGCCGGAACCGGCGACATCGAGCATTTCCACCGCGGGAGAGCCGTGGGGCTCTGACTGCGGGGTGAATGCGCCGGTCTGGATGGTAATCACCGCCCTGGCGGTGGCGGGCCTGACCGTTCTCCTCATCTTGGCGTTGCAGCAGCCCACCTCGAAGCCATCCCCGTCAATGCCGACGACCTCCGATACCTGGGCCAGCCGCAGCTTCGCCGCCACGCGCGGGGCAAGGTCCCAGCCATAGGAAGAGTGCTGGAAGATGATGTAGTCGGGGTTCTCCCTTGCGACGGCAGCCAGGATCAGCTGTTTGTGGAGATCGGGGTTGTATTCCCCGTAGATGGCAACGTGCGCCAGATAGACCTTGCCGCCGTAACGGGGGGCGTTGGCCGCGTCGCCGATGAGCACCATGGCGCTGTCGGCACCCAGTCTTTCGGCAAAGGCGAGCAGTTCGTAGCTGCTGTCGAGCAGTTTCCCATCCCTGTATTCGCAGACAAGCAACGCTTTCATGTGAGCCTCCCTTGGAGACAGGTAAAGGTAAAGGTAGAGGTAAAGGGATGTAACTCCTGATTTTTCTTTACCTTTACCTTTACCTCTACCTGCTTCATCTCAACCTCTACCTGCTTCATCTCTGCCTCTACCTGCTTCATCGCAGTACCGTGGTTTTTTCCTTCAAGATCCCGAGCAGCCTGTCGGCCAGATCGCCGACATCTCCCTCAAGGACGACCCCCCCACCCTTTTTCGCCGGCGGATAGAAGCGGGTGGTGGTGGCCACGGGCTCCTCCTTGAGGAGTTCGCCCATGGGGACGGTGACGATTTCCTTCTTCTTGGCCTTCATGATGTTGGGGAGGGTCGGATAGCGCGGCTCGTTGAGGCCCAGCTGGCAGGTGGCCAGGGCGGGCAGAGGCATCCTGACCACCGCCTTCACCCCTCCTTCCAGCTCCCGTCTGGCCGTGACAGCCCCGGCGCCATAGTCAAAGCCGACCACGGTGGAAGCGCAGGAGTAGCCGAGCAGTTCCGCCACGGTTACCCCGACCTGCGCCGACCCCCGGTCCTGGGACTGCATCCCGGTAAAGATGAGGTCGAAGCCCTTCCCCTGCGCGAAAGCGGCAATGGCGGAGGCGACCTGCCACGGGTCCTTCAGGTGGACAGCGGCATCCGGGACGTGCACCCCCCGGTCGCACCCCATGGCAAGGGCCTTCTTGATGGCTTCCACGACCCGGTCGGGGCCGATGCAGAGGACGGTGACATCGGCGGTGTCGCCCAGCTGTTCCTTGAGCCTGACCGCCTGCTCCACGGCGTATTCGTCGTATTCATTCATCCGGTAGGCGAGGTCGGCATCCGCAAACCAGTCGCCACCGTCATTCACCTTGAACCGGGATTCCATGTCGGGAACCTGCTTGATGCATACCAGTAGTTTCATGGGAACCTCCACAATCGGTTATCCTGAAAACCTCATTTGAACGCTGAAAAGACTGATCTGAACTGATCAAGACTGATAAAGCAGAACTTGAAACCTAAAGAGTAATTAGTCGTAAAATCAGGTAAATCAGATTTGATCAGCGTCCAACTGCTTTTTTCCGTCAATGCTCGCTCGCGTCGGCCATGCCATAGCCGGTATTCTGCCGGATGTACAGTTCGTCGAACATCTCCTCCTCGCGCCGGCTGCCGAACAGGAAGGTGCCGGCGATGGCGGCCAGGAACCCGACCGGGACCGAGAGGATGGCGGGGTTCTTCAGGGGGAAGAGCGGCGCATCGAGACCGACCAGGGACTTGCCGTCCCTGTTCCGGGCATAGTCCGCCCGCGCCTTCTCCAGGGCCTTCAGCTCCTTATCGGCGAGCGCGACCCCTGCCGCCTGCTTCTGCTCCATGAGGTCCACGACCTTTTTCGCGTCCGCCGCGATCCTCTTCGGATAGGTCATGGTGGGGGATACCAGGACCACGCCGATGGCGAACAGCGCCCCGACGCTCAGGCCGGTGACGATGCCGCCGGCGTTGAAGCGCTTCCAGAACAGGGCGAAGAGGACCACCGGGAAGTTGCTGGAGGCGACCACGGCAAAGGCGAGCACCACCAGATGGGCGATGTTCTGCTTTTCGCAGGCGATCCCGAGGACGATGGCGATGGCGCCGATCACGAAGGCGGAAATCCTGGCGATCTTCAGCTGCTTGCCCTGGTCGGTCTTGCCGTCCTTGAGGACGTTCACGTAGAAATCGTGGGCAACGGCGGCGGAGACCGCCAGGATCAGGCCGGAAACGACCGCAATGATGGTGGAGAAGGCAACGGCGCAGACAAACGCCAGGAACAGGTCGCCCCCCAGGGAGCCGGCGCCGCCGCCGAGGTATTGGGCCATCATCGGCGCCGCCATGTTCCCCCCCTTATCGACGGCGGTGATCTGCTGCGGGGTTATGAAGAGGGCGGCGCCAAAACCGATCATCGTCACCATGATCATGAAGGCGCCGATGAGCACCATGGCGATGACCACGCTCTTGCGGGCGGCCTGGGCGTTCGGGACGGTAAAGAAGCGCATCATGATGTGGGGCAGTCCGGCCGCCCCTAGGGCAAAGGCCATCCCCAGGGATATCTGGTCGAGGGGGTCCTTGAGGATCAAACCCGGCTCAAGGAAGCGCTGGCCGTAGTCGAAGCCGTTCTCCGGGGCAGCGTGTTTCAGGAGGCCGCGCACATGGTCCTGCACCGCCGTGCTCGACGCAACCGCGTCATAGAAGGCGAGCAGGTTGAAGCCGAATTTCCAGAGGAGCAGCAGCGTGATGGTGAGGCCGCTCATCATCAGGAGAAACGCCTTGATGATCTGCACCCAGGTGGTCGCCTTCATCCCGCCGAAGGTGACATAGAGGATCATCAGGACGCCGACGCCGAAGACGGAGACGTTGTAGGGGATGCCGAGGAGGAGCTGCATCAGCTTGCCGGCCCCCACCATCTGCCCCAGGAGGTAAAAGGTCGAGACCACCACCGCGGACAGGGCCGCTGTGCCGCGTACCACCTTCGAGGAGGAACGGAGCGAGAGGATGTCACCCAGGGTATATTTGCCGGCATTGCGGCACGGCTCGGCGATGACCAGCAGGATGGTGACAAACGAGAAGAAGGGGCCGACCGCGTACATGAAGCCGTCGGCGCCGAAGATGGAGGTGATCCCAGCGATGCCGAGGAAGGTGGCGGCCGACAGGTAGTCACCGGCGATGGCCCAGCCGTTCTGCAACCCGGAGATCCCTCCCCCGGCGGCATAGTAGTCGGCCGTGGTCCTGGTGCTCCTGGCCGCCCGGACCACGATCATCCCGGTAACGAAGATTATTGCCATGAACATGCTCATGGTGATGGTCTTGTTGGTCTTGACCTCCTGCGCCAGGGGAGCCGGCGCCTTGCCTGCGGCAGCGTTCTGAACCGCGACGGCAGCGGTCGCACCCTGGAGCGGCGCGGCGGCGGAAGCTGAAGGCGCGGCATGGAGCAGCGGACAACAGGTCAGGGAAAAGATCAGCAGCAGCCGTCTCATGATTGCGCCCCCTTGCTGATCTCGGCCAGCACCTCTTTCGTGAGCGGGTCGAAATAGGTGTTCGATCTGTGGGTGTAGTAGAGGGCGATTGCCCAGGTCATGGCAAACTCGAAGAGGCAGAAGAAGTAACCGAGATTGAGCCTGCCGATGATCCGCATCTTCATCAGCCCGGGGGCGTAACCGGCGCAGATCGGCAGGAGATAGAACATGATGGAGCCGAGGCACCACAGGGTGAGGAGGAACGACTTCTTCCTGCGGTGCAGCTCCATGAATTTCGGGGTCTTCGCCAGCGCCGCCCAGTCTTTCTGTTGCTCTGCCATGTGCAAACTCCTTGACGCATGCAATTTACAAGTACCTTGGAACATCTAAAACCCCCTCCCCATCCCTCCCCCTCCTGGGGAGGGAGACAAGCACCCCTCCCCCACGCGGGGGGAGGTCGGGAGGGGGGAGGTACGTATTGGGGGGCAATACTTCCTGCCCACCCTACGAAGGATTAAATGTTTCAAGGTACTAGAACATAATTTTCAATACATTGTTTTGCACTTACCATACCAACCGCCACCGCGCCCCATCACATTTACAATGCAATGATATTATAAGCATTAATCCCATCATGGATTATTATAAAATTATTTTACATAAACGGGCGGGAGACCACGTCCAACATATTGGAGGCCATGGAGAATCGGGCGATCCGCCCATGAAAGCGGTAACCTCCTGAAAAATATTGACGATTGCGGCTTGACGGGAGAGAGAGAGGACCCATCCAATATTTTGGATGATGTCCAATATATTGGATGCCTTCAGCCTTCAGCCTGGTAAGCGTGCGGGAAGTTTGCGTTTGATGCCGAGTTTCTTCATCTTGGCATCCAGGGTAGTGGGTTTCAGCCTCAGGATTTCCGCGGCGCCGTTCTTGCCCCGCACGCGCCAGTCGGTGCTTTCCATGACGGCGATGATATGCATCCGTTCAAACTCTGCAAACGACATTGCGGAAGAGGCGCTTGTGGAGGAGCTGTCCGGCACGTCGATGATCAGCGTCGGCCCCTTGCTCAGGATCATGGCCCTCTCGACCATGTTTCGCAGCTCCCGGATGTTTCCCGGCCAGCCGTAGCGTTCCAGGTCATCCATGTTTTTCCGCGGAATGCGCTCGATGGTCTTCCCGAAGAACTTGCCGAACTCCTTAACCATGGCCCAGACCAGAAGCGGTATATCCTCGCGCCGCTCCCGCAGCGGCGGCACCGTGATGGGAAACACATTCAGCCGGTAATAGAGGTCCTGCCGAAACCTCCCCTCCTTGACCGCCTGGCTGAGGTCGCGATTGGTCGCCGCAATGACCCGGACGTCGACATCAACCGGCCTGGGACTCCCCAGCCGTTCAAACTGGCCTTCCTGAAGCACGCGCAAGAGCTTTGATTGCAGCTCATAGGACAGCTCCCCGATCTCATCGAGAAAGATCGTCGAGCCGTTGGCGGCCTCGAAACGGCCTGTCTGCCTGGAGGAGGCGCCGGTGTAGGCACCCTTCTCGCGCCCGAACAGTTCGGCCTCGATCAGCGTCGCCGGCAGCGCCGCGCAATTCAGCTTGATCATGGCCCGGCCGCTGCGGCCACTCACCTCGTGAATGCTCCGGGCGATCAACTCCTTTCCCGTGCCGGTTTCCCCCAGGATAAGCACCGTGGAGTCGGTGGCGGCAACCTGATCCACCTGCACCAGGACCTTGCGCAGGGCGTCCGATTGGCCGATGATCCTCTCGTGCTTGTGCTCGATGCTGATCTGGTCGCGCAGATAGATGTTCTCCGCCTCCAGACGATCTTTCAGCTTCTCTATTTCGGCAAGTGCATGCTGGATCTTCTGGTCGGCCCGTTTCCGCTCCAGGGCATTGGCAAAGACCTCCCACAAAAGCCGCAGGCGCTGGATCAGGTCATCGGGCCATTCCCTGTTGACGCTGTTGGAAACGAAGGTGATGAAGCCGACCACCGTGCCGCCGACGCTTGCGGGAATAAACATGATCGACTTGATCCCCCCCTGCTCCCGGCAGTACTCCTTCTCCCGCCACAGCTCGTCAGGCAACTCGTCCACGTCGGATATCCTGAATATCCGGTCCTGATGCACCATGGCTTCCCAGACCGGGACCACGCCCGACAGCACCGCGGGAGGCTGCTTTATTCCCGGCAGGGCGTAGGTATGGGTGCAGACCATCCGGTTCTTGTCAGGGGAAACGCGCCACACGGAGCTCCGGTCAAACCCGAGAAAATCGACGATTTTTTGCAGACCCTGCTCGATCTTATGGTCCACTTCAGTGACGGGAACATTTATGAAGGTTGCAGAGAGCGAGGAAAGGAGGGCTTCGAACTCCAGACGTTCAGCGAGCTGCACCGCCACATCTGCATTTGAGCTGCCTGAGTTCTTTTCCATACCTGATCAGCACCAATATTCCGTTGTAACTATTCAGTTGCTTATTTCTGTAGTTCATTTCAGGTGCAACAGGGCTACATAACCCCTCCCAACCTCCCCTTAACTTAAGGGGAGGAGGATATTCCCCCTCTTAAGCTAAGAGGGGGTTAGGGGGAGTTATGACAGAGTCACTACTGAATAGTTACATTCCGTTAAAACATACGGGCGGCGGTCGCAACCGCCGCCCGTATCGAATGGACCTTACGTCACTCTCCTGAAGGCCCAGTCCCTGAACTGAGACATCGGGGGAGGCGACCGGTCGCCGCGATCAGTCATTGTACTTTTTCAGCAGGGCCTTGGCGTCATTCAGGAGCGCCTGGCCGTTGCCACCCTTGGCGGCGACCTCCTTCATCCATTCATCATCAACGGTTCCGGTCGCCTTTACCCAGCGCTGGTATTCAGCTTCGGTCAGGTAGTTGATGGTGTTGCTGCGATCTTGCGCTATCTTGCGCGCCGGGGGCTGGAAGCTGTCCCACAACTTGCCCGCCCACTTGGACGCCTCGCGGCCGCTGTTCTGGTCGATCACCTTCTTCAACTCGGGAGGGAGGCTGTTGTATTTGGCCTGATTCATCGCAAACACCAGGAACGTGTTGGAAATCGTGGCGTGGCCCGGACCGGTCTCGGTGTGGCTCTTGCAAATTTCCTGCATCTTGAGACCGGTCATCGCCTCCCAGGGCAGACTGGCGCCGTCCACCACATTCTTGGAGATCGACTCCGGCACCGCCGGGGCAGGCATCTGCACCGGGACCGCACCGAGCGCAGCCAGAGCCTTGGATGCCAGACGACCAGGCGCGCGGACCTTGGAGCCTTTGAGTTCCTCCAGGTTCCTGACCGATTTTCTGCCGAAATGGAGCGGCGCGCCGTCGTGCATATGGGTGAAGATCAGCTTGGTCCCTTTGAACTCATCCAGGGCATTTTTCTGGATATAGTCCCACAGGGCCTGGCTCCCGGTTTCCGCCTTTTTCACCATAAACGGCAGTTCAAACGCCTCGGTCTTGGTGAAACGCCCCGCCTGATACGACGGAGCGGCCCAGACGATGTCGGCTACCCCGTCACGCACCTGATCAAACAGTTGCGCCGGGGTCCCGCCCAGCTGCATGGAAGGATAGACCTGGCACTTGAGCCTGCCGCCGGACTCCTTGGCTATCTTGTCACACCAGGGAAGAACCAGTTTCTGGTGGGTGTTGGAACTGCCCGGCATGAAGTGAGCGACCTTGAGGGTCACCACTTCCGGTGCGGCAACAGCAGCGCCGGTTCCGAACGCCATGGCGACTACGGTAAAAAACATGCATGCTTTGAACAGTTTCATGTAAGGTCTCCTCTTCTTGTGGTTAGGGTTGGAAGGTACAGGGATATTCCTTCGTAGTCTTTCAGTTCTCGTCGCTGCCAATGGGGCTGTTTCTCCTCTTCGGCCGGCAAACCCGGGCACTGGTTAATCCCAGCTCTCCAGTTTCATGGTCCCCTTTTCTTCGAGGTTCCCGTGCATCTTGAAGACCTTGCGGAGCAT
>JAMPXD010000281.1 GCA_023701365.1 Geobacteraceae bacterium | reverse complement strand
GGGGAGAGGTTCCTGCGGGGGAAGCGGACCCAGCTGTTCTCCCAGACGTTCTCCTGGTTGCCGGCGAGGAACCGCTCCAGGTCGGTAAGGAGGCTTCGCGGCGTCTCACCGGCGGCGGCCCTTCTCAGGATGTTGGCAAAGTAGTTGGACTGCTCGATGGTGACGGGGAGGTCGACGTCCTCCCTCCTTCCCACTACCACCGCCTGCAGCTCGGTTTCGGAACCGGCGGTCGTGTCGTGGAGGGAGAAGGGCAGGTTCTCGATACAGCGGCCGGAGTTGCCCGGGTGAACACCCAGGAAGTTCAGGATGTTGGCCGGATTGAGCCGGCCGGCACCGTCAGGTTCCCTGACTGGCCAGGGTTGTGCAAAATCTTCGGAAACTTTATGCTGCATCAATTCCTCTATTTGCCTGGATGCCGGTGAACCGGTGCAGACTCTTTATCATCTCGCCGTCAACCGTCGGGTCGATGTGGGGGATCTTGCTCTGTCCGCCGAGCTTTCCCCGCACCTCCTTCGACCAGCGATAGATCATCTCCTCGCTCACCGTTACCACGAGCGGCTCGCCGATCCTCCCCTGGTTGCGGAAGGTCGCGTAATCCGCGTTCATCTCCCGGAGCTTCCCGTCGAGGCATGCCGCCAGCCGGGCGTTGTCGGGGGAGCTATCCCTACCCATGGCGAGTATCCAGAGATGGCGCCGCCCGGGGATGTCCGGGCCGACCATGAACTCCCGGATATCGACCCCTTCCATCCGGTTCAGCGCCGCGATCGCCTCCTCCGCCTCTCCCTGGGTCACCTTCTCCTCGAAGCGGTCGAGGAACTTGTCCCGGCCGGTAAACTCGATCAGGAGCGGGTCGAGGGAGACGAAGCGGATGGTGTCGCCGATATGGTAGCGCCACAGCCCGGCGCAGGTGGTGAGGATGACCGCGTACCGCTTTCCCGCCTGCACCTCCGCCAGGGGGACGGCGGCGGCATCCGGCCCGGGGACCCCCCGGTCATCCAGTTCCTCGAATGGGACGAACTCGAAAAAGACCCCGTAGTAGGGGGTGAAGCGCATCTGCTCTTCCCCCGGCAGCTGGAACGCCATGAACGCTTCCGAGGAGGGGAGGAGCTCCAGGCAGATGGGGGGCCTCGTGCCGAACAGGGCGGCAAATTCCTGGCAATACGGCTTCATGCTGGTGCCGCCGTGGATGATCAGCTCCAGATTCGGCAGCACCTCCGGCAGCGGCTGCCCCGCCAGCTCGGTGCAGCGCTTGAGGAGGAGCAGTATCCAGGGGGGGACCCCGGAAATTGCGCAGATCCCCTGGTCGGTGAGGAGGAGCCGGGCGAGGGCCTCCAGTTTCTCCTCCCAGGGGAGCGCGGAGAGCGAAGGGTCCGGTGCGATGAAAGGTTTCAGGTAGGAAGGGGGATGGAGGAGGGTGATGGCGCTCATGTCGCCGCTCACTGCGCCGCCTCCCAGGTCGGTCAGGCGGGTGTTGCCGGCCATGTAGAGGAGTTTTCCCGGCAGCAGGCGGCTTTCGGGGGTCCGGTGCAGGTAGCAGGCGGCCAGGTCGCGGGCGGCCTCTCTGTTGGCGGCGAACATCTCGGCGGAAAAGGGGATGAACTTGGTCGGCGCAGTGGTGCCGGAGGTCTCGCAGAAGAAGCGGATCTTGCCCGGCCAGGTGACGTTGTCCAGGTTGATGGACCTTTTATCGTGGCTCTGGCGATACCCCGCGCTGAAGTAGTCGCGCCAGAAATCCTCGTAGGTCCGGATCGGCACCCGCTCCCGGTAGTTGCGGTAGAGGGTGTCGAACTGCCGGCCGGCCAGGTCGGCCAGGCCGTGCTCCCTGCCGAAACGGGTGGCCGCCCCCTTCTCGATGAGACCGGCCAGGATCTTCCTCTGCGCGGCAAAGGGGTCCCGCCTGGCGAACCTTTTCGCCACAACGGCAGCCCCCGGCTTTACGATCCGCCCGAGGGAGGCGGCAAGGACCTTTCCCATGGGAGTAGCGCCGTCCATTAACCGGCTGCGAACAGTCTGAACGCCTGGAGCTTGTCGTACCAGGCTTCGATGAGGGGGTTATAGCAATGGTGGTGAAAAATGAGCGAGGCGTGCGCCACGGGATCGCCCGGCGTGCCGGAGGCCACGGTCTTCACCTTGCCGCGGGGAAAGAGGGCCGCGCGGTGATCGGGGTCTTTCAGCATGGCGATGGTGGGAGAGGAGGGGACGAGGATGTCCTCTTCCCTCTCGGCGAGAAGGGTCAGGGCCGGCCCTGCGAATATCGGCCTCTCGACGGTCGGTGCGGCGAAGTCCCGCATGGCCAGCACCCGCTGGAAGCCCCCGACTGCCGGGGTCCTTCCCACCACCTCCATGATCTTCTTCCTGATGGACAGGTGTCTGCGGTTCAACGGGCGGTTTGCCGCTCCTGCCTCGAAAAGGGCCAGGAAACCCCGCCTTGCCCGCTCGATCTGCCGGTTGACGTCCTCCGCGCTGGTCTCATCGGTCTTCAGGATCCTTTTCAGGTTGCTCTCCAGCATCCTGACCCCGCCCCCCTTTTCCCGCTCCGGCCTGACCAGGTCCTCGGTGCAGAGCACCGGGCTGGTCATGATCACCCCCTTGATCCCG
>JAMPXD010000104.1 GCA_023701365.1 Geobacteraceae bacterium | reverse complement strand
TGCCCGCCCTGTCACTTCCTGCGGATGGAAGGGGGCAACTTTCTTTCCGGCGCCTCACACGGTGAACCCATCCAGCCTGCGGATTCCTTCCTCCCGGGCCATTTCCACCGCTTCCTCGAATTCGCCGGTGTTTATCCTCCGGTTCATCAATGGGTGTCCGGAGGCCTTGAAGCAGGGTCGGTACTGGTTCATGATGTTGACGTAGGTGTCGGGAGAGAGCTCCCGGGCGATGAATCCCATCACCTGCCGGGTGCCGGCCAGCCCGGCAGGGAGGACCAGGTGCCGGACGAGGAGGCCACGCAGGGCTATCCCCCGTTCGTCCACGACCAGGTCCCCCACCTGGCGGTGCATCTCCTTCAAGGCCTCTCTGGCGGTTTCCGGATAGTGGGGGGTACCGGAGAGCAGGAGCGCCGTCTCGCTGTCGCCGTACTTGAAATCGGGCATGTAGATGTCGAAAATCCCGTCCAGAAGGCGCAGGGTGGCCAGCTCTTCGTAGCCGCCGCAGTTGTAGATGAGGGGGACGTCGAGCCCCCGCTCAATGGCATACGGAAGGGCCGCGATGATCTGGGCAGCCTGGTGGGAGGGGGTAACGAAATTGATGTTGTGACATCCATGGCGCCAGAGCGACAGCATCATCTCCCCCAGTTCCTCGACCTGCACCTCGCGGCCCTCCCCCAGGTGGCTGATGTCGTAGTTCTGGCAGAAGACGCACTTGAGGTTACAGAAGGCAAGGAAGATGGTGCCGCTGCCGCACGTCCCCACGAGGGGACGCTCCTCGCCGAAGTGGGGGCCGTAACTGGAGACCATGGGGAGCGCCCCGACCCGGCATACCCCTTTCTCCCCCGCCAGGCGGTCGACATGGCAATGCCAGGGGCAGAGGGTGCAGTCGGCAAGGATCTGCCGGGCTGCCTCGATCCGCCTGGCGAGTTCGCCGTTCTTGTGAAGACGGATGTAGCCGGGCTCAAATGTGCCCATTCCGATCCTCCTCATATGCAGAAACCCTTTTCCGTACCGTGCCCTCAACGAAAGTCGTGCGGAAATCGGCGCCGGGCCTGGCTCCCTGCCGCACCAGTTGCCGCTGATAATGGGATCCTCGTCTCCATCATCACGGCGGGCGGTTTCACCTCTCCAGCCGCACCACCCCCACCTTGCCTACCCCGCTGCAGGCGATGTAAACGTCCCCCTGGGGCGTTGCCGCCATGTGGCGGATCACCCCGCCGCCGGAAGGAACAGGCCAGGTCGTGAACTTTTCCGTCCGCGGGTCGAAACGGACAACGGTGTTCGGCTTCACCCCCGACTCGCTGTACCAGACCATTCCATCCGGCGTCGCCGCCATGCCATAAGGTCCGGAACCTTTCCCGCCCGGCGACGCCCACTCCATGACCTTGCCGCTCTCCGGGGAGAGGCGCCCCAGGAAGCCGCGCCGGTAGTCGGTATACCAGACCAGGTCATCGGCAGTGATGGCTATCCGCCGTGGCCTGGCACCCTTCGGCAGCCGATACTCGGTGATCGCCATGGTGGCAGGATCGATGCGGCCGATCTGGTTTGTGCCGAATTCGCAAAAGAACGGGATGCCGCGCGAATTGACCGCGATCCCGTAAGGGCGGGCATCGGCCGTCGGCAGCTGCTTCAGGACGAACTTCCCGGTGGCCGGGTCGAGCCTGCCGACGAAATTCCCCTGCTGGACGGTGAACCAGAGGATCCCGTCGGTGTCGAATACCAGGGTGTGCGGGTCGCGGGCGGCCCTGTCGGGTAGGGGGAACTCAGCCACCGCGCCGCTCTTTGGATCGAGCCTGCCGATATACCCTTTGTAGTTGGCCGTGAACCAGATGTTTCCATCGCGGTCGGCCACCAGTCCATGGGGACCGGAATCGGGGGTCTTCAGCGGGTAGGAGCGGAACTCCCCCCTTTTCGGATCGAGCCGCCCCAGGGTGTTGGAGCCCATCCCCGTGAACCAGAGTGCCCCGTCCGGAGCAACGGCCGGATCATGGGGGAATCTGTCGGCAGAAGGGATGCTCCATTCCTCGATCCGCACCGAAACGGCGGCACAGACGAGGGTGGCGCAGACCGCCAGAAAGAAAACAACGAACAGAGATGCCTTCCGATCCATGGTAGCCATCATCGGCTCCTCCTGAGATCACGGTTTCTGAAAACACGGTTCCGCAGAAGCACCGCCCTGGCGATGCCGGATCTGGAAGCTCCATCCGCCGCAGCCGAGGTTTTCCAGGATATTATACTGCAGATTTTCAGCTGGTGCTGCAGACCCTGCCGATTTAGTCTGGTATGTCAGTGGTGTGAGGGTCTTTACTCCAACCCGACCGACAGGAGGAGCCACGTAGTGAGGAGACCGGATGAGGAGGGACATGAGCGGCATCTGCTCTAGGGGGAGATTGAACCGGCAAGTTCACGAAAACGGAGCGCCATTTCGGGCCCCGTGACCGGCCCGGCTGCCTCCTCCTCGTGCTTGAAGAAGACGAAAGCCCGCTCCCATTTCTGCGCCAGGA
This sequence comes from Geobacteraceae bacterium, assembly GCA_023701365.1. Classification (GTDB taxonomy): domain Bacteria; phylum Desulfobacterota; class Desulfuromonadia; order Geobacterales; family Geobacteraceae; genus JAMPXD01. Next base: position 10,087 of record JAMPXD010000104.1, on the reverse strand, counting down.
TTCTCTCCAGCCATTGCGACAGGCCGGCCTCCGTATAATCGGAGCGGCGCAGGCGCAGGTACCCCCATGGCGCCGTGCTGATGATCTCGTCTGCCGGATGCTCGTCGGTATCCTCGATGCACAGGCTGCATCCCCTTTCCCGCAAGAGGTCGAGAATTCCGGCATCGAGCCAGGTCGGGCTGCGAAAATCGAAGGAGCACTGCACATCTCGGGGAATCAGGGGGAGAAACTCCGCCAGCGCCGGGCGGTTCGCGCGAAAACTCCTGGGAAACTGAAACAGGGCCGGCCCCAGTTTCCTCCCCAGGACCGCCAGGGTCCTGAAGAAGTAGTCGGTCTCCTCCCCCACGTTGCGGAGCTGCTTCAGATGCGTTATGACCTGGGGCGCCTTGAGGGCGAAGGCAAAGTCGTCGGGGACCTGCTCCGCCCAGGGTGCGAGGACCCTCTCTGTGGGCATGTGATAAAAAGTATAGTTGATCTCCACCGCGTTGAGTCGTTCCCCATAGAAGCGGAGCATCTCCTTGGGCGAGATCTTCTCGGGATAGAATATCCCCTTCCATTCCTTGTAGCCGTAGCCGCTGGTGCCGACATGGATCTTCATGGTTCACGCTCCTTCGCGCACTACTTCGCCGGCAGCCTTGTCCTCGCGCAGCCGCAGGAAAACCGGCTGCCGCATGATGGCATCCTCGGTCCAGCCGGACAGGGCAACCTCGCAGACCAGCTCCGGCCTTACCCAGGTGGCCGGGGCATTGGTCTTCGGCGCCACCTTGAAAGGGCATTCCTTCTGAATCAGTGGCTCCAGTCTCTCGCGGATTTCCTCCAGATCCTTGCCGCTGAATCCCCCTCCCGAATGACCGATGTACACCAGCTCGTCCCCTTGGTACACCCCCAGGACCAGGGTGCCGAAATGCCTTCTCCCCCCTCTCGGCTGCGTGAACCCGGCGATCACCCCCTCCTGGGTGAGCTGCGTCTTCACCTTCAGCCAGAGCCGGCTCCTTCTCCCCATCTGGTACGGGCTTCGGGCATGCTTGGCGATTATCCCCTCCAGTCCCTTTTCCTTGACGACATGGAAAAACAGGACCCCGTCCTGCCGCACGTGATCGCTGAACCTTATTCGCGGGGCGGACGGGAGAATTTTTTTCAGGAGTTCCTTTCTGCTGAGCAGGGGGAGGCCGGTCAGGTCGTGCCCCTGGAAGTAGAGGAGATCGAAGACGTAATAGAGCAGATGACCGCCGCCGGATTTCCGGTAGTTCTGCAGCAGCTGGAAATCGGGATGGCCCCGGTCATCCACGACCACGATTTCGCCGTCCAGGACTGCGTCAAACCTCAGTTTCCGCAGCGCCTCCGTGACCGAAGAAAACTTTTGTTCCAGCGGGAGCAGGTTGCGGGAATAGAGCGCGACCTCCCCGTCCCGGATCTCGGCGACGGCCCGGTAGCCGTCCCATTTCATCTCGAAGAGCCAGTCCGGATGATCAAACGGTTCCCTGACCAGGGTCGCGAGCATCGGCCTTATGGCGTGCGGCATCGGTCCGAGCGGCGCCTCCTTCAGCTCCGCGCCTTCCATTGCCTCCCGCAGACGGATCTGCTCTATTTTCTTCTGTCCGGAAGATTCCCCCGGTTCGACCGCGAAAACCTCCTCCAGGGTCCTGTCGGAAACGACGGAGCGGTTCTCCCGGAGAATGTCCCCGCTGGTTGCATGGCGGTCCTTTTTCTTCAGGAGCAGCCACGACTTCCCGTCCTTGCCGGTCTTCACCAGCGCGAATTCACCCCGAAGCTTTTCCCCTTCGAGGACAAGCTTCAAATCCCCCTTTCTCAATCCGGCCAGAAGAAGCTGCTCGCTTTCGTTCCTGTCTCTTGCGGCAGGGTGACGATAAACGCCCCGGTCCCAGATGATGACGCTTCCCGCGCCGTAATTCCCCGCCGGGATGACCCCCTCGAAATCCTTGTAAGCGAGCGGATGGTCTTCAACCATGACGGCCAGCCTTTTTACGGAAGGCTCCAGCGAGGGCCCCCGCGGCACGGCCCAGCTCTTGAGCACCCCTTCCAGCTCCAGCCTGAGATCATAATGAAGGGCCCGGGCCGCGTGCTTGTGAACCACGAAGATGAGCTGGTTCCCCTCATGGGGCAGGCACGGTTTCGGTTCGGGTGTTTTCTCGAATTTACGTTTGGATGCGTATTCCTTTAATCCCATGGTGGAAAATCCATTCCCTGTAACCGGACAAGCGGTAACCAAACAGGAAAAGCCATAAGACCAATTTCACGCGGATCAAATCGGATAAAAATCCGGATAAAGGCGGATCAAGCCATTCTTCTGCCTGAATCAGATTGTTATCAGAATTTATCCGAAGTTATCCGCGTGAAACGGTTTTTACGAATTTGGCTATAGATGGGGCAGCTTCTGTTGTTTCACCAGCATCTCCCGAAAAAGGTCGCCCTTTTCTTCGGCCCTGCGAACAGCCTCCGAATGGATGACCTGAAACCTCTCCGGGTCACCAAGCCCGGCCAGGCTCTCCAGCTCCCCCCATTCGAGCGGAAACGAAACGACCGGTTTTTCCCGGGCCCGCAGGGAATAGACGCAGACCATCGTCTTTGCGGAGTCGTTCTGCGACCAGTTGATGAAAACCCTCCCCTTCCGGTATTCCTTCGCCATTTTGGCGGTCACCAGCTCCGGATAGTTTTTCTGCATGATCACCGCCACGGCCCTTGAAAATGTCTTGGTGTCCGCGAAGGTCGTCTCCTGGCGGTTCAGGGGGACGTAGACGTGCAGTCCCTTCTGGCCCGAGGTCTTCGCGTAGCTTGCCAGCCGCAGCCGGGAGAGGAGGTCCCGCAGGATCAGCGCCACCCGGGCACAATCCAGGATGTCTGCCTGCTCGCCCGGGTCCAGGTCGAACACCATGGCATCGGGCGTTTCCGGGGAGGCGGCCCTGGCCAGAGGCACATGGAGTTCGAGGGAGGCGAGGTTCGCCACCCAGAGCAGCGTTTCCAGGTCGTTGACCAGGCAGGCCGTCAGCCGCTCGCCGTCATCCCCGCGGACCTCGGCCGTTTCCGTCCAGGCCGGACGGTGCGAAGGGCAGCGCTTCTCGAAGAAGAACGCCTGTGCCACCCCGTCGGGATAGCGCTTCAGGGTCAATGCCCGGTCGTGCAGATGGGGGAGGATGAACGCCGCGATCCGACGGTAGTATTCCAGGACGTGGGCCTTGGTGAAACCATGGGAGGGGTAGAGGTCCTTTTCCAGGTTGGACAGGGAGAGTCTTCTCCCGGCGATCTCGACAACTTTCCGGCTCACCGGTTCTGCTTCACTTGGCGCATGATCTCCTCCAGCGCGGCAATCAGATCGGCCGGACCCGCTCCCTCTTCTTCCGCAATTGCAGGGGCCTCCACCGGGGCCTTTTCCTTTGCCTTCTGCTTCAGCAGAGCCATCACCTTTTCCCGGCGCGCGTCCGCATATTTCCCCGGGTTGAAGTCCGCCATCATTTGCCTGATGCTTTTCTTGATGCGGCTTTTCTCCACGGCCTCGATCTTCCCTTCCCGCGGCGAGATGTCCTCGTCGGGGAGTATCTCCTCGCTGTAGTGGAGGGTGGTCAGGGCCAGCGCCCCCTCCGTGCTCTTGACCGCCACGAGGTACTCGCGCTCGGCCAGCACGAATTTTGCGAGGCCGGCCTTGTTGGTCCGGCGCATCACCTCGACCAGCAGCCGGTAGGCTTTTTCGCCCCCCTTCAAGGGAACCAGATAGTAGGGGTGATCAAAATAGATCGGGTCCACTTCGTTCATGTCGATGAACTCGACGATCTCGATCGTGCGGCTCCGTTCGGGCGACACGGATGCCAGTTCCTCGTCCGTTATCGGTATGTATCGGTCGGGGCCGATTTCGTATCCCCTGATGATCTCATCGGCGGGGACCATCCGTTCCTGCTCCGGACAGAACATCCTTCGCGCCAGGGGAGAGTAATCCTCGCTGTGGAGCAGACGAAACGAGACCCGGCCGGGCACTATGGCCTTGACCAGCTGCACCGGAATCGCCACCAGGCTGAAACTGATCGTCCCGCTCCATATTCCCTGCATGGCCATTTCATCCCTCCCTGTAGGGGCGGGTCTTGTGCCCGCCCTAAATTGGGCAACCACAAGGGTTGCCCCTACACACCCATCCCCCTCCTGGGGATAATTCCTTGCCCTCCCCAGCGGGGGAGGGATGGGTGGGGGATCGCGACTTCAGGCGACCTTCTTCAGGCTCGCCTCGAGCGCCTGCAGCAGCTGGTCCGACGCGGTCGGCTTCAGGAGCCTGGGGCGCAGGACCGCGACCTTTTCGCCGCGGGCCTTTTTTTCGATCAGCTTTTGCAGCCTTTTCTGGTGTTCGTTCACGAATTTCTCCGGCTGAAAGGGAGCGGCCAGCTGATTGATCAGATCGCTGCCGATTCGCAGTTCCTTTTCGGACAGGGGGATTTCCGGCAGTTCGAGAGACGTTGCCGGAATCACCTCGTCGCCATGGCGCAGCGTGTTCAGGCGCAGAATCCTGCCGCTTGCCTGCAAGGCCCCGAGATAGGAGCGTTTTCTCATGGTCCAGGTGCAGATGCCTGCCACGTCCATCTCCTGCAAGGCCGTGACCAGCGCGTTATATCCTTCCACGTATGTATCCGGCTCCAGGTAGTAGACCCGCTCAAGGAAGATCGGATCGATCTGCCCGGTCTTGACGAATTCGTGGACCTCGATCATCCGGCTGCTTTCGGGAGCGATCTGTTCGAGTTCCGCCGGATCGACGATGATGTATTTCCCCTCCTCCACTTCAAACCCCTTGGTCTGTGCCGCCACCGGCACCGGTTTCTTCTCGTAGGCACAGATCATCTGTTGCCGCAGCTTCACCTGATCGCGCCGGTGCAGGAGGTGAAACTGGATCCGCTCTTCCTTGATCGCGGCATGCAGCTTCACCGGCACATCCGTATCCCCGAAATGGATGGATCCTTTCCAGATCGTTCCCCCTGCCATGGAAAACCCTCCCCGGTTCTGACAAGCCGCATGTGGGCGAACGGAAAAGACCGGCGATTTCAGGAGTCGGCAAACTTCCCGGCCAGATCGTTGTCGATCACGTAGATGCAGACCTCTTTCGCCCCGTGCTTGGTGTAGTGGAACTTGCTGCAGAGATTGCCGATCAGGAAGGCGACGTCGCTCCTGATCCGCTTGTCGTAGGTCTTGAACGCCGGGCTGTCGAAGTCCTTGATGGCGCGCCGGAAGTTCTCGTTCTCCAGGAATGGGTCGAGCGACTTCTCCTTCAGGTTGTGGACGTACCGCTCATGGAGGGCCTGGTACAGGCCGGTCTCGGTGAGCGGCCGCCCCTCCGCCATGACTTCCTGGGTGAGGGTGGTGGAGGCGTACTCCTTCTGGGTCTCGCGGCGGAAGGCGAGACGTCTGAACAGGTCCGTCCCGGCGCCCAGGAGCCGGTTTTCCAGGGCCTCGAAGAAGGCCTCGCTGATTTCCAGCTTGTCCCCGGTGAAGCTGCTGGTCACCGTCGCCCCCGGCTCGAAGCTGCAGGCAAAGAGGTAGTTCTGGATCTCCCGCGCGATCTGCTCCTCGTTGTAATAGTAGAGGGACTCCTTGACCTCCTGCAGCACCGTGTAGTCGTACATCCGGACCAGCGAATCGAGGAAGCCGGCCGGGATCATCTCGTTCAGGTCGGGATGGACCCTGGTGAAGAAGCCGTACAGGTCGGCCATGTTGATCATCTTGTCCTTCCTGGCATAGGTGGAATAGAACTCGTTGAAGATCTTGATGGTGTCGCGCCCGGAAAAGCCGTGGTCCCCCTCCCCCTCCGACTCGTCGATGACACTCCGCCGCACCTTTGCCGTGAGCCCCTTGCGGTCCTCCTCGCTGAGCCAGGGGGGGATGTGGCCGGTGTAGAGCTCCATCTTGAGGAGCTGGAGGTTCTCGTCGCAGTAGAGCCGGTACTTCTCCGGGTCGCCGATCCATTCGAGGAGCGCCTCCGAGTGGGTGCTGAGCCGGCTTGAGATGACGACCCGGGCGAAGTTGTGGAGCACCCGCGGCAGGAACGCCTCGTCCAGGTGCCGGCCGAAGATGTTGCGGTAGATCTCCACCTCGGTGTTCAGGTCGAGGACGTACGATATCTTGATGTACTCGATCCGGTCGGAGAAGGACTGGAACAGCTGGACGTTCTTCTTGTCCTCCGGATTCATGATGGCGAGGAACAGGGAGTTGACGTTCTCCTCCAGGTCCTCCACCTTGTGCACCCCCTCGCTGATGATGTTGTGCAGCTCGATGAGGCGCTCCACGTTGTGGGACTTGATGTCCATCAGGGCATAGATGCCGTTGTTGGTCTTGGCGTAGCGGGAAAAGGTGTAGTTGACCGCGTTGCTGTCCTTCAGCAGGGAGTTGATCCTCCCCTGGAGCATTTCGTTGGTCAGCACCTGCTGCCTCGCAGGCCGGTCCCCCGGCGCAAAGACGCTCACCCCCTCGCCGAGCCGCCGGTTGAGCCGGTACGGCCGGGCGTACACCATCTTGAAGACCTCCGCCGGGCTCTTCACCCGGGCGAGGAGCGCCTGGTACAGGGAGCTGCAGATGGTGCAGGGATTGCTCTTGAAGACCCACTCGTACTCCTTCTCGGTGAACAGTTTCCACTTGATCTCGTCGTTCTTCAGGAGGTCGTCGAAGAAGGCCCGGCGATGCTGTTTCGGCACGATCAGGAGCGGGTGATCGTGGGAGGGACAGGCCACCTCGACGTACTCGCCGGCGAACAGGGTATTCTTCGCCTCCAGCACCGGCCCCTGCTCCAGCTCGTACTCGTCGAGGAGCGTCGTCAGCTTGTCGAGGAACTGGTTCACCTCGTGGGGGGAGAAGCTCGCCATCTGCTGCCGGGAGAGCCGCCAGACCACCTCGTAGCAGGCATTCTCCTCCATGTTGGCGTACTTCTCGAACTTCATCAGGAGGTTGTTGAGGTAGGTGCTCTTGCCGCTCCCGGGCGGTCCCTCGAAGATGTAGATCTTGTTCTGCTGCGCCCCCCGCTTCCACGCCTCCACCAGATTCACCAGCCGGTTGGCGAACAGGCGGTCGGCGAAGAAGGGGTGGTCGGTCCCCTCGATGAAGAGGCGCCGGCAGTCATAGTAGAAGTAGTGGATCGATTCCGGGTCGTCCGGGTATTCATCGACCCCCTCCTTCAGGTAGCCGGTGATCATGTCGTGGAACAGCTGGAAGATGTTGCGGATCATCTTGTCGGGACTGGCGACGAGGAGGTTGAGGTACTCCTCGAACGACACCGGGGTCCGCTGTTCCCAGTTGCTCATGGTCCGGTCGATATGTCGCAGTGCCTTGTCGATGCTGTCCATGTATGACCCCGGGCAAAAGGCAAAGGGCTAATGGCAAAAGGAAAAATCTTTTCCGCTTCCGACCTTTAGCCTTTCGCCCTTTGCCTTGCCTGCCTCTATAGATTTGCCTTCGTCAGCTTCCTGTTCTCCATGGTGTAGACCACCCGCCGCCAGTAGACCACCTCTTCCTCCACCTTCGCCCCGCCGTACCCTTCCCGGGGCGGGGGCGCGACCACCTCGCTGGTTTCGAGCAGGACCTTACCCCCCCAGAGGAATTCGATCCCGAGCATGGTGTTGCCGATGAACTCCTGGACCAGCGGTTTATCCTCGAAGCGGTGGTACAGGTAGAGGGCGCCGTCCGCGCTCTTCTGGCGGTCGATGGAGATGGCCGGCGGGTGGTAGAGGAGATCGAGCAGCATCCGGCGGTAGTCGTCGGCGCTGCGGCTCTTCACGTAGTACTCCCAGACCATCCGCTGCTGGTTCAGCCTCTTGCCCGCCACGAACAGCCGGTGCCGGTTGATGAACTCCTGGTCGACGTAGCTGTTGATGAAGAGGAAGTCTGACAAGTGCTCCCGGACCTGGAAGATGAACTCCCTCCCCTTGCCGGTGGCGGCGTCGTAGCGCTCCCGCGCCGCCGCGTCCCGCAGCCGCTGGAACTCGAAGGTATACCTCCCCCGCTCCGCACCCTCCTCGAGCTGCTGGAACAGGCGCATCCCGAGGGCGTACGGGTTGAGCCCGACCCGCGGCAGCGAGGTGACCCCGGCGTGGACCCGGGCAAAGTCCACCTCGTGGCCGCTGATCCGCTGGTCCTCCATGAACAGCCGCTCATGCCAGTAGCTCGCCCACCCCTCGTTCATGATCTTGGTCCGGATCTGGGGCTGGAAGTAGATCGAGGTCTTCCGGACGATCTCGATGACCGCCAGCATCCACTTGTTCTCGTCCCGGTTGAGGAAGGGGGAGTGCTCCATCAGGAACCGGAGCAGGTCGGGACGGCCCGGCGCCCGCTCTTCCAGGTGCTTGTGGAACATTACCTCGAACTCCGGATACCTCTTCATCACCTCGGCGAAGAAATTGTCGTCCCCCAGCTCCCCGTAGCCGGTCATGCTGGCGTTGTAGCGCTCGATCTCCTTGATGTAGTCGGCGGTCCGCACCCGCTTCACCGACTGGAGGAAGTGGTCGAAGTAGAAGTCGCGCCGCCTCGCCTGGTGGGTCGCGGGGGGGCGGTCGAGGGCGGCCAGCTCGTCGTAGTAGCCGACCAGGTTGTCGGCGCCGCGGGCGAACTCGATCACGTAATCGACCCAGCGCCCCTTCTCGGAGCGGAGCCGGGCGATCAGGCGCTTGTCCGCCAGGGCCTGGCCGGTCAGGTCGTACTCCCAGGTGTGGCGGAAGAACTGGTTGTTCTGGAAGAAGTCGATGTGGGCCAGGACGTGATAGAAGATCATCACGTTCAGCCAGTCGGGGTTGTTGTCGTTGTAGAAGGAGATCGGCGGCCGGGTGTTGATCACCGTCTCGTAGGGGTTATGGGGGTAGAGCTCGTAGCGCCCCTTCTCCTTCAGGACCTCCACGTCGTGGACCCAGAAGTCGTAGAGGGTGGGGATCATCACCTTGGGCGACAACTCGAGCATGTCCCGGTTGGTGACGATATACTCCAGGGTCTCGTCCGAGAAGCGCAGACCCGCAGCCCGCGCCCGCTCCTTGCACCCTTCCATGATCCGCTTGGTATGTTGATCGATCAGTTGCATATATTACCCCGGCTAAGGGCTAAGGGCTAAGGGAAAACCCACAACTTCATGTTCTGCCTTCAGCCTTTTGTCTTTTACCTTTAGCCTTTAGCCCTTAGCCTTTTGCCAAAGCGGCTTATGAAATAAGCCGCTTAATCCCTTCGATCAGCCTCGCCTCCTCCGCGTCCACCCCCATCGAGTCGAGCCGGAGCAGCTCCGGCCTCTCCTTCAGGAGCCCCGAGCCTTCCAGATAGTTCTCCACTTCGGACCTGGTCGCGGCATTGTAGGCGTGCCGCACCACGGTCACCCCGACCCGGTTGGCGTAGCCGAGCATGGTCCGGAGCTCCGGGAGCGCCTCCTTCCCCTCCGTGTCCCAGTCGTCCCCGTCGGTGCCGTGGAAGACGTAGATGTTGTAATCCTTCGCCAGGTTCTCCTTCGCCACGATCTCGTTCACCAGCCGGTAGGCGGAGGCCACCTTGGTCCCGCCGGCCACCTTGGAGTTGTAGTAGGTGTAGAAGTCGGGGACCTCCTTCGCCTCGTTGTCGTGGAGGATGAAGCGGGATTCCACCTGCCTGGCGAACTGGTACAGGAGCCAGCTGTAGATCAGGACATGCTGGGAGGCGACCAGCTCGGTCGGCTTGCCGTCCATGGAGCCGGAGTAGTCGCGGACGAAAAAGACCATCGCCTGGGACTCGTATTCCAGCTCCTTGGAGAGGATCCGGTAGACCTTGTCGCTCGGGGCGATCATGAAGCGGGAGGTATCGATATCGTACAGGTCCGGGATATTGCCGAGGGCGATGTTGGTCTCGATGATCCGCCGCAGGGTCGCCTTCTTGTCGAGGATCTGGCCGAAGCCGCGGTTCTTGTCGGTCAGGTCGTAGCTGTAGCGGACCAAGGCGCTCTTCTTCCCCTTCTCCTTCAGGTTGGGGAGCTCGAACTTCTCGGTGAGGATCTTCCCCAGGTCGTAGGCGGTCGACTCCAGCTCGTGCGCCTCCCCCTCTCCGCCGCCGGCCCCTTCGCCCCCTTCCCCCCCCTCCGGGCGGACCGGCTGCTCGCCGATCA
>JAMPXD010000103.1 GCA_023701365.1 Geobacteraceae bacterium | reverse complement strand
GGATGCCTACATGATCGGCGGTTTTCCGCTCGGATTCTGGTTCGCAAACCAGGGTTCAATGGTTACCTTTGTCATCCTGATCTGGACCTACGTGTTCTTAATGAACAGGCTGGACATCAAGTATGACGTGCACGAAGGGTGATATCCTACACGCAGATATCGTTAACACAATCAATTCAATACATTCATGAGGTGATAAAGTATGAGTATTCTTACCTGGACCTGGATTCTTACGGGACTTAGCTTTGCCCTGTATATCTACATCGCCTATGCAACACGGGCAAAGTCAACCGGCGATTTCTATGCCGCCGAGCAATCCGTTCCCGCCTACATGAACGGCATGGCAACCGGCGCCGACTGGATGTCCGCCGCCTCCTTCATCTCCATGGCCGGTCTGATCTCGTTCATGGGACGCGACGGCTCCTTTTACCTGATGGGGTGGACCGGAGGCTATGTTCTCCTCGCCATGCTCTTTGGGCCGTACCTGCGCAAATACGGCAAGTTTACGATCCCGCAGTTCATGGCCGACCGGTATTACTCCAACTCGATCCGGCTGCTCTCGCTGATGTGTGCGATATTCATATCGTTCACGTACGTAGCCGGTCAGATGCGCGGCGTCGGCGTGGTGTTCTCCCGCTTCATGGGTGTCAGTATCAACATGGGCGTTATCATCGGCATGGCGCTGGTCTTTTTCTACGCCACCCTGGGCGGCATGAAGGGTATCACCTACACCCAGGTTGCGCAGTATTGCGTATTGATTGTCGCCTACCTGATTCCTGCTATCTTCATCTCCATGCAGTTCACCGGCAACCCGATTCCCCAGTTGGGATTCGGTTCTCCAATCACCGCAGAAGGTGCAGCCATCCTCAATGACCCCGGCACCCAGGGGAAATATCTGCTGGATGTACTCAACGGCATCCAGAAGGATATCGGTTTCGGCCAATACACGTCAGGTGCGCGTCCGAGGATCGACGTCTGGTTCATCACCATGTCGCTGATGATCGGCACCGCCGGCCTTCCCCACATCCTGATCCGCTTCTTCACCGTGCCCAAGATGCGTGACGCCCGCTCTTCCGCAGGTTACGCATTGGTCTGCATCGCCCTGCTCTACACAACCGCCCCGGCCATTGCCGTTTTTGCCCGCACCAACTTCATCAAGTCCGTGCATAACGTAGAGTATGCTAAAGCTCCCTCCTGGTTCAAGAACTGGGAAAAAACAAAGCTGGTCGGCTGGAAAGACAAGAACGGCGACGGCATCATGCAGATTGCCAAAGGCAAATGGGACGATCCGATTGAGAAGAGCAAGAACGAAGTAAAGATCGACCAGGACATCATGGTTCTGGCCAACCCCGAGATCGCCAAACTGCCCAACTGGGTCGTCGGTCTGATCGGCGCCGGCGGTCTCGCCGCCGCACTCTCCACCGCGGCCGGTCTGCTGCTGGTTATCTCCGCCGCCATTTCGCATGACCTGATGAAGGGTATGCTGAAACCGACTATGGGTGAAAAAGAAGAACTCTGGTGGGCACGTGGCGCTGCCGGTGTAGCGGTCTGTATCGCCGGTTTATTCGGCATCTATCCGCCGGGCTTCGTGGCCCAGGTTGTCGCCTTTGCCTTCGGTCTGGCGGCAGCATCCTTCTTCCCCTGCATCCTGATGGGGGTATTCAACAAGAAGGCCAATAAGGAAGGCGCCCTGGCCGGTATGTTTGTCGGTATCGTTTTCGTTGCCGCCTACATCAGCTACTTCAAGTTCATCAATCCGGCAATGAATAACAAGGACGGCTGGTGGTTCGGCATTTCACCGGAAGGCATCGGCACCGTCGGCGCCGCCCTGAACTTCATCACCATGTGGGTAGTAGGGAAATTCACCCCCGAGCCTCCCCAGGAGATTCAGGATCTCGTCGGCAGCCTCCGTTACCCGGGCAAGCTGGTTGCTCCTCCGACTCAACACTGAGGCCAGTTTAATATGGAGTAGTAAGTAGGATCAAGAAGGCGGCTGCATACACGGCAGCCGCCTTCTTCAGTCATTGCCATTTGCGGAAAAAGGAGTTATTAATGCATGGAACGACAGACACCATGGAGAGCAGAGAAAGCATGATTCTTGCAATGATTCGCAAATTTAATGCAGGCATAGTCAAGTTCATCATGAGCATCAGGCTTCGTTCGATCGGTGCGACACTGCTCGGCAGTTTCGCCGGCTTGAGCCTCACAACTAACGTCATTCCGTCTGCCCTGTCTTTTACCGGTGGTATGGACAGTTTTTCAGCCCGCTGGGGTCTGGGAGGCTTTGCAGTGTACTCCATGATGGCCTGGGCGGTTGGCGGATGGGCGGTTCAAAGGACCGGCGATAAATGGCTTGGCGCCATCATCCTGGGTTTCGTCGGTTTGGTAACCGGCCTGGTCTTTACCGGGTTTGGGATCGGCACAGAACTTAATTATCTCCTGACCGGCGGCGGCGCCGCAATGCTGTATGGAGCCATTGGCGGCATGATTATCGGTGATGCCTTGAGAAGCCCTCCAATGGATCCTAACAATCCTGATGCTTCCATCGGGCGTATCGGTGACCTGGGGATGTTCAATTATTTTAAAAAATAGCTTCAATTGCCGCATCTCATTTCGATATCTGCGGCGCGATCTGCAAAGACTCTATGAAACATTTGCAATTAACTACTTTCCGGAGACCTTATCATGCTCACCGCCCTCGTCGTGATCTTTGTAATCGCCTACGCTGCCATCGCTCTCGAACATCCGATCAAGATCAACAAGTCCGCCTCCGCCCTGTTGGGGGCCGGGCTGCTCTGGACCGTGTATGCGCTGCTGAGCGGGGATCATCACCAGGTGGGGCATCAACTCAACGAATCGCTCGCCTCCACGGCGCAGATCGTCTTCTTCCTGATGGGGGCGATGACGATTGTCGAGGTGGTCGACGCCCACAGCGGCTTCGAGGTGATCACCTCCCGCATCAGGACCACCAAGCTGTCGACGCTCATGTGGCTGGTCGGCTTCGTCACCTTTTTCCTCAGCTCGGTGCTGGACAACCTGACTACCACCATCGTCATGATCTCGCTGATGAAGAAACTGCTCGACCGGCATGACGACCGCCTCTTCTTCGCCGGGATGATCGTAGTTGCCGCCAACGCCGGCGGCGCCTGGACCCCGATCGGCGACGTGACCACCACCATGCTCTGGATCGGCGGTCAGATCACCACCCTGGCGATCATGAAGGGGGTGGTAATCCCTTCGCTGATCAACCTGATTGTGCCGCTGGTCGTGGTCAGCTTCATGCTGAAGGGGCGCGAGGTCGTTGCGCCGGAACGGATCGAGGAAAACGGCCTGCTGCAGACCACCACCTTCGAGCGCAACCTGATGTTCTGCATGGGAATCGGCATCCTGGTGTGCGTCCCCATATTCAAGACCGTGACCCATCTCCCCCCTTTCATGGGGATACTGTTCGGCCTCGGCATCCTCTGGCTGGTGGGGGAACTGGTCCACCGCGAGAAGGAGGACAGCGACAAAGAGCACCTGACACTGGCGCATGCCCTGATGAAGATCGACATGAGCTCGATCGTCTTCTTCATCGGCATCCTGCTGGCGGTGGCGACCCTGGAGCACACCCACATTCTGGGCGCACTGGCCAAGTGGCTCGACCAGACCGTCGGCCGCCAGGACGTGATCGTCACCATCATCGGCCTGGTGAGCGCCATAGTCGACAACGTGCCGCTGGTGGCCGCCTCCATGGGTATGTACAGCATGGCCCAGTACCCGCCCGACAGCTTCCTCTGGGAGTTCATGGCCTACTGCGCCGGCACCGGCGGCTCGATCCTGATCATCGGTTCGGCGGCGGGGGTTGCCGCCATGGGGCTGGAGAAAATCCATTTCTTCTGGTACGCCAAGAAAATCGCCCCTCTCGCGCTGATCGGCTACTTCGGCGGCATTATCGCCTATATCATCCAGTACCGCCTGCTGCACTGAATTTCGCAACCCTCCATGGTCGTAAAACAACGGGGGTTCCCGAGCCCCCGTTGTTCAGCGTGACCTGACAAGCGGCATCGTCATCGCGCCGCGTCAGGCGAGCAGTTTTGAGGCAACCGGCATGCGAAAACAACTGTCCAGAGCGCTCATCATCATCCTCATGCTGGTCTCCCCGCTTTCCTTTTGCGGGGACGTATGCCCTGATTTCAAGCCCGCGTGCGACGTCCGTTCGCCCGCGGGAAAAAAAGCAGCCACAACCGTCGCAGCCGTGCGCTGTGCAACAACCACAGTCCGGCCCCACCGTACCCGCACATTTGTTACGTGCTATTTCATCTCCTCCCCTTCCATCGTCCCCCTCAATTGGTTCGGTCTTCCCTCCTACGGCAGAGCCCCCCCAGCAGTATCCTCCTTGCTTGGCTAGCTGGTTCGCTATCCCAACCTCCGGATAGGAGCTACCCTTTTACGATCCGGAAAAGGGATTATTTCGTCTGAAGCCAGCTTGCATATCCTGAAAAAGTTCACGAAGAATTGCACGGACATTGCCGAATCACGTCTGGATGAATTGATCCGTTCAATTCCCACCCTTGCCGGGTTCGGCAGGTGCCACGATTTGGAAGACCGGACAAAAAAGCGCACGCACGTTCCCTGAGCGGAGTCGAAGGGAACTGATGTGCTTTCAAATTCTTCTACCATACATCCCAAAGGACAACTCATGCTCACAACGCTCATCATCATATTTGTGATCGCCTACGCGGCCATCGCCCTCGAACACCCCCTGAAAGTCAACAAATCGGCCTCCGCCCTCATAGGAGCGGGGCTCCTCTGGACCGTCTACGCAGTGGCGACGGGGGACCACCATCTGGTGGGGGAACAGCTCGGAGAGTCGCTCGCGGCAACCGCGCAGATCGTCTTCTTCCTCATGGGCGCCATGACCATCGTGGAGGTGGTGGATGCCCATAACGGTTTCGACGTCATCACCTCCCGCATCAAGACCACCAGCCTCAATTCCCTCCTGTGGCTGGTAGGCTTCGTCACCTTCTTTCTCAGCGCCGTGCTGGACAACCTGACCACCACCATCGTCATGATTTCGCTCATGAAGAAGCTGCTGGACAAACATGACGACCGCCTGTTCTTCGCCGGCATCATCGTCATCGCCGCCAACGCCGGCGGCGCCTGGTCCCCCATCGGCGACGTCACCACCACCATGCTCTGGATCGGCGGACAGATTACCACGTTGGCCATCATGAAAGGGGTATTCATCTCCTCCCTCATAAACCTGATCGTGCCGCTTGCGGTCACCAGCTACTTCCTGAAGGGACGCGAGGTCATCTCCCCCGAGAGGGTGGAGGGCGGCCGCAGGGTCGAAACCACCCCATTAGAGCGCAACCTCATGTTCTTCATGGGAATAGGCATCCTGGTGTGCGTCCCCATATTCAAGACCGTTACCCATCTGCCCCCCTTCATGGGCATCCTGTTCGGCCTCGGCATCCTCTGGCTCGTGGGTGAGCTGGTGCACCGCAACAAGGAGGATGAGGACAAGGCGCACCTGACGCTGGTGCATGCTCTGACCCACATCGACATGAGCTCCATCGTCTTCTTCATCGGCATCCTGCTGGCGGTGGCGACCCTGGAGCACACCCATATCCTGACGGCGCTCGCCAGGTGGCTCGACCAGACGGTCGGACGCCAGGATGTCATCGTGACCATAATCGGCATGGTGAGCGCCATCGTCGACAACGTGCCGCTGGTTGCCGCTTCCATGGGCATGTACAGCATGGCCCAATATCCAACCGACAGCTTCCTGTGGGAGTTCATGGCGTACTGCGCCGGCACCGGCGGCTCCATCCTGATCATCGGCTCGGCTGCCGGGGTGGCCGCCATGGGGCTGGAGAAAATCCATTTCTTCTGGTACGTCAAGCGAATCAGCGGCTTGGCCCTGATCGGCTACTTCGGCGGCGTTGCCGCCTACATCATTCAATACCGGCTGCTTCACTGACATTTTGTCCATAAGTCGTGGGAGGGGTTATGATTGAAGCTCTGAAACGATGGCTGAACAGCAGGAGGACCGTTGCAAAAAAACAGGAAACCAGGTGCCTCTGTTGCGGCGAGTGCTGTAAGGCCTTCGGTGGCCACTTGCATGCATCGAAGAACGACCTTGAACGGTGGCGGAGCCAGGGTCGGACAGACCTCCTTGACCGTGTCAACCGTCTGGGCTGGATATGGGTCGACCCGCAGACAAAGCAACGGGAGCAGATGTGCCCATTCATCGAGCAGAAGGGACCTGAAAACTGTGAATGCAGCATCTACGAAACCAGGCCCGACATATGCCGCGACTACCCTACCCTGGCCCACAGTCGCCGCTGCCTGCGCGGGGGGTTCCTGAAGTAGTGATGCCATGTTGGAAAAAGTTGCAGTATTGTGAAAAAAAGGCAATACTCACATGGCAATTTACTAAAATGCCAGCCGATTAGCGGGGATCTTCAGCCACACCCAAAAACTCCCTCCCCTTCAAGGGGAGGGCTGGGGTGGGGATGGGTACTGGCAGCCTCGAAGCGCCCATCCCCCTCCTGACCTCCCCCTTGAAGGGGGAGGAAAACGATTGGCTGAAGATTGTCGCTTCTCGGCAAATGCCATGTGAGGTTTCATGCCGCACAGCACGTTCAGCGAAGAGAGCTTCTTCTTCATCCGCATCGAAACGGTGTGCAAGGGCCCGGCGATCACCTGCGAACCCGGCACGGAGGTGGTCGAAATGGTCCGGCTCATGCAGGACCACGACATCACCGGTCTGGTGGTCGTCGAGCAGGAATCTCCGGTCGGCACCTTCACCATCCGTGACCTGCGGAAGCTGATCGCCGATTCCGGCGGCGCGATCGCCGGCAGCAAGGTCTGGGAAGTGATGAGCCCCGGCCTGATAACCATCCGGCGCCGGGACTACGTGTTCGATGCCATCTTCAAGATGGCCCGCCACAACATCCACCGTCTCGGCGTCGTCGATGACGCGGGAAAGCTGGTCGGGATCATCACCGACACCGACCTGTTGCGCATCCAGACCCGCACCCCCCTCTACCTCCACCAGGAGATCGAGGCAGCCCAGTCCATCGGCCAGCTGCGGGCGCTCGGGGCGCGGATGTTCGACATGGTACGATTCGCCACCCGCGCGGGGGCCGACACCAAGGGGCTGGTCCAGCTCATCTCCCAGTTCAACGACGCCTTCACCCTCCGCATCATCTACCTTCTGGAAAGGGATGAGGGTATCCGCCTTCCCGCAGGCGCCGCCTACCTCGCCCTCGGCAGCGAGGGGCGGGGCGAACAGACCCTGCGCACCGATCAGGACAGCGCCATCGTCTACGCCGACGATCTGCCGCCGGAAAGCCTGGCAGAGATCGAACGCTTCTCCGCCAGGCTGGTCGACTCCCTCGAAGAGATCGGGGTCCCCCGCTGCCCCGGCAACACCATGGCCAGCAACCCCCAGTGGCGGCGCAGCCTCTCCGGATGGAAACAGCTTCTCGACCGGTGGATCACCATTCCCACCCCCGAGCATATGGTCGACTTCGGCATGTTCCAGGACCTGCGGGCTATCCACGGCGACAAGTCGCTGGAAGGTCAGCTGCGCGACCACATCCGCACCGTAGTCCGGCAGCATGCGTTCTTTCTCCCCAACATGGCGCGTCACATCATGCGCTTCCCGCCGCCGCTCGGGATGTTCGGGCGGATCAAGGTGGAGCGGAGCGGCGAGCAGCGCGGCAAGGTGGACATCAAAAAGGCGGGCATCTTCGCCTTCACGGTAGGCGCGAGCCTGCTGGCCCTGGAAACCGGCAGCGTCGGCGGGAGCACCTGGGAAAAGCTGGAACTGCTAGGGGAGAGGGGGGTCATATCCCCGGGCGACCTGGAGACCGTCGAAGATTCCTTCACCTTCCTCGTCCAGCTCCGACTGCAGCGGCAGCTCAAGGCGCTGGCAGCCGGGGACAAACCCGCCAATCACGTAGACCCCATGATCATGACCGAAAAGGAACGCGACCAGTTCCGCCAGGCCCTCCAGGGGGCCGGCACCTTCCTGAGGATAATCCGCGACCATTACCAGCTGGACCTGGTCTCCCACTGATGCCGTAAAAACATTCAAGTGTGCAAGCCGTTGAGGCCGCTTATTGAAGGCGGGCGATCCGGAGGAAATTGCCGAGCATCCGGCGGGAAGCGCTCCGGTAGGCCTCTTCGCTGCCGATGAAGTCGGCGAGGAACTGCTCGGCGAGCGGCGCGGTTACCTTGGTCCAGCGGGACCAGGCGTCAACGATGGCACGGTCCACCTCGGGGTGGAACTGGGTCCCCCAGGCGCAGCGGCCGCAGCGGAACGCCTGGTTCGGGCAGGCGGCGGACGAGGCGAGGGGGATGCCGCTGGTGGGGGTTTCGAAGGAATCGTTATGCCACTGGAAGGTGACGAACTCCCGCCCGATGCCGGCAAATAGCGGGTCTGCCTCCCCGGCGGCGTCAAGGGTGACGGTGAGGGTCCCTTTCTCGCCATGGGGGGAATTGGAAATGACCCGGCCGCCGAGCGCGTCCGCCAGGAGCTGGCCGCCGAGGCAGATGCCGAGAAACGGCACCTCCCGCTGGACGCAGTCCACGATGAACCTCTTCAGCGGGACGAGGAACGGATGCTTCTCCGTGTCATGCACCCCCATCGCCCCGCCGAGGATGATGACGGCGGATACCTCGCCGAGCGGCGGCAGCGCCTCCCCCCCATAGGGACGGGATACGGTGAACGGCACCCCTGCTTCGGCCAGATAGTCATTGAAAGCGCCGATGGGGACTTCAGGGTCGTTCTGGACAATTACGAGCATTCGTTGCACCTCCTGAATCTGATTCTTTTCTCTCGCCCGCTCACTCTGTTCGCTAGAGCACGCAGAGGTCACAGAGAAAAACCTTGAATTCTTGTTATCATAACTCCCCCCTAAGCCGGCGAAGCCGGAACCAAACTGGAAAACAAAACCTCAATAGAACGCGGAAGAGACGAAAAAATCTGATAAAGGCGGATCAAGCTTAAACTCAAATCGAAAAAGTCCGGGGGTTTACCTCCCCCTTTCGTAAAGGGGGATTGAGGGGGATTTAGCTCAGCCGGTTACTAAATCCCCCCTGGCCCCCCTTTACAAAAGGGGGGAAATAAAATCAACCTTTTTTGGTTAAAGCTCCGTTTGACTTTGTATTGGTTCTAGCCCCGAAATATTACGAAATTCAGCAGGAAATGGCAAGGAACAGGTTTGTCGCGCCTGATTATTTCCCGAGCCGCTGACACACTCCGGCAGAGGTTCTCCGTCCCCCGTCCCCCTTGAATTCCTCTCCGCCCGGTGGTATGGTACAAAACAGGTAGAGGTAAAGGTAGAGGTAGAGAAAAACCTTCCTTTACCTTTACCTTTACCTTTACCTGAGGTTTTCCCCTATGAAGAGAAGACTCCCCGCCGAGTGGGAGGAGCAGGACGGCGTGCTGATCGCCTGGCCCCACGAATCGACCGACTGGCATCCCCATCTGGAGATCGTCGAGCCGGTCTTTGCGGAGATCGTCGCCGCAATCAGCCACTTCGAGACCGCCCTGGTGGCGGCGCCCGACCCGGCGCGGGTGAGGGAGCAGGTTACCCGCGCCGGCGCGGTGCCGGAGAACGTCCGCATCTTCCGGCTCGACAGCAACGACACCTGGGCCCGGGATTTCGGCCCGATCACCATCGAGGAGGAGGGAAGGCCGGTCCTCCTCGATTTCGGCTTCAACGGCTGGGGGCTCAAGTTCCCCGCCAACCTGGACAACCAGGTGACCCGCCTGCTCCACGCGGCCGGTGCCTTCGGCCCTGTACCGCGCCGGACCATAGGGCTGGTCCTCGAAGGGGGGAGCATCGAGAGCGACGGCCGGGGGACCATTCTCACCACCGCCGAATGCCTGGAGAACCCGAACCGCAACCCCCACCTCCGCCGGGAGGAGATCGAGGCCCAGCTTTCCGGGCACCTGGGCTGCGAGCGTTTCCTCTGGCTGGAGAACGGCTATCTCGCCGGGGACGACACCGACTCCCACGTGGACACCCTGGCCAGGCTCTGCCCGGACGACACGATCGCCTATGTCCGCTGCGACGACGCCACGGATGAGCACTACCCGGCCCTCGCCGCGATGGAGCAGGAGCTGCAATGGTTCCGCACCAGGGACGGCAATCCCTACCGGCTGGTGCCCCTCCCCTGGCCCGCGCCCCGCTACGACGCGGAGGGGATGCGGCTGCCGGCCACCTACGCCAACTTCCTGGTGATCAACGGCGCGGTGCTGGTCCCCACCTACCGGGACGACAAAGACCAGGCGGCGCTGAAGGCAATCGGCGAGGCCTTCCCCGGCCGGGAGATCATCGGCATCGACTGCCTGCCGCTGATCCTCCAGCACGGGTCGCTGCACTGCGTGACCATGCAGCTGCCGCGGGGTACCCTTCGCGTGAAGGAAAACCCTTTATAAACATTATCCACGAAGGACACGAAGGAACACGAAGGAAACCAGATATGGAACTGATTCTTGGCAAGGAAGTATATCAGATTGCCGGCGCAGCTATTGAGGTCCACAAGGTACTGGGCAGCGGCTTTCTTGAAGCGGTATATCAGGAAGCACTCTCAATCGAGTTCCAGCTTCGCGGCATACCGTTTGTATCCCAACCGCAGCTTCAAATTTGCTATAAGGATAACATCCTGAACAAGCTCTATTATCCCGATTTCCTTTGTTTCGACACCATTATTGTTGAACTGAAAGCCATAACCAAACTGGGAGGCAGTGAGGAATCCCAACTCATTAACTATTTGAAGGCCACGGGAAAGCATGTGGGATTACTGCTGAACTTCGGCAGTGTCGGCAAACTTGAATGGAAGAAGATCGTATTCTAACGCCTTCTTCGTGTCCCTTCGTGTCCTTCGTGGATAAAGTCTTGGTGGATTTTGAATTGTGAGAGGTAAATCATGCAAAAATTGACCGCCGGTCTCATCCAGCAGAGCTGCACCGCGGACCGGGAAGCGAATATCGCCGGGAGCATCGCTGGAATCAGGGAGGCCGCGGCCGGCGGGGCGCAGCTGGTGGTCCTCCAGGAGCTCCACACCGGCCTCTACTTCTGCCAGAGCGAGGACCCCCGCTGCTTCGACCTGGCCGAGCCGATCCCCGGCCCTTCCACCGAGACCTTCGGCGCAGTCGCCCGGGAGCTGGGGGTGGTGATCGTCACCTCCCTGTTCGAGCGGCGCGCCCCGGGACTCTACCACAACACCGCGGTGGTCCTGGAAAAGGACGGCTCCATCGCCGGCAGACACCGGAAGATGCATATCCCGGACGACCCGGCCTACTATGAGAAGTTCTACTTCACCCCCGGCGACCTCGGCTTCGAGCCGATCCCGACCTCGGTAGGGAAGCTCGGGGTGCTGGTCTGCTGGGACCAGTGGTACCCGGAGGCGGCCCGGCTGATGGCGCTGGCCGGGGCGGACCTGCTGATCTACCCGACCGCCATCGGCTGGGACGCTCACGATGCGAAAGATGAGCAGGCGCGCCAGCTCGACGCCTGGCTCACCATCCAGCGGGGGCACGCCATAGCCAACGGCCTGCCGCTCCTGAGCGTCAACCGGGTCGGTTGCGAGCCCGCACCCGACGGCGCGGGAAGCGGTCAGCACTTCTGGGGGAACAGCTTCGCCACCGGCCCCCAGGGGGAAATCCTGGCCCGGGGGGAGAGCGACCGGGAGCAGGTGCTGGTCGCGGAGATCGACCTGAAACGGAGCGAGGAGGTGCGCCGGATCTGGCCCTTTCTGCGGGACCGGCGGATCGACGCCTACCAGGACCTGTTGAAACGATACAGGGATTAAAGACAGGTAAAGGTAAAGGTACAGAATAATCCTTTCACTTTACCTTTACCTCTACCTTTACCTGAGGTTTCCCATGGCTATTCACGAAAAAGACCTGCTGGAGGCCCTCTCCAGCACCCGCATCCTCACCTCGATGATCACCCCGGCGGTCCTGATCTCCGCCTGCGGCACCCTGATCTTCTCCACCTCGGCCCGGCTGGGGCGGATCTTCGACCGGGTCAACTCCCTGAAGAGCGAGGTGGAAGGGGTCCTGACCGGAAAGCTCCCCTTCCCGGAGGAGCGGATGGAGTTCCTCAAGATCCAGGTGGAAAAGCAGCGGGTCCGCGCCGCCCTGATCCAGAAGGCCCTGGCCGCCCTCTACAGCGCCACGGCCCTGTTCGTCGCGGCCAGCCTGGCGATCGCCTTCAACGTCGCCTACGGCACTCCCGAAACCAGCTGGATAGCGACCGCCATCGCCCTCCTCGGCGGCCTCTTCCTCTTTGCCGCCAGCGCCATCCTCATCTACGAGAGCAGGTACAACCTGAAGTTCATCAACCGCCACATCGACTTCATCGCCTTTCTCCAGGAGAGGTACGAGAAGGACGGGAACAGGCGGCCTTAGAAAAACAAGGGGGGGATTAACCGACAGACACATCCCAAGCCGGACAAGCCGGAACCAACTAAGATAAACAAAACCTGAATGGTACACGGAAAAGGCGGAAAAATCTGATAAAGGCGGATCAATCCTTAAAGCCAAACCAGGATGGCGGTTTAAATCCGCCTTGATCCGATTTTTCAGATTTTATCCGCGTCCCATTGTTTTTGGTTTTGGC
>JAMPXD010000102.1 GCA_023701365.1 Geobacteraceae bacterium | reverse complement strand
CAGCCGGTCGATCTCCTGCCTGCTCCGCTTCTCCGTCACCGTCACCACCAGGGAGTTCTCCATGCCGGGATAGTAGGCGCCGAGCGGCACCCCGGCGGCGATCCCCATGACGAGGAGGCGCTCCACCACAATGTCTGCCCGTTGCGGCAGCTCCAGGGTGAACTCGTTGAACGTGGGGGCGTGGTTAACCACCCTGATCCCCTTGACGGCGCCGAGCAGCCCCTTGGCGTATTCGGCCTTGTCGTAGTTCAGCCGGGCCAGCTCGGCAAAGCCCTCCTTGCCGAGGCTCGCAAGGTGGATCAGCCCGCGCAGGGCGCAGAGGCTCTGGTTGCTGCAGATGTTGGAGGTCGCCTTGTGCCTCTTTATGTGCTGCTCCCTGGCCTGGAGGGTGAGGACGAAGCCGCGCCTTCCCTCCCGGTCCACCGTCTCGCCGACGATCCGGCCGGGGAGGTTGCGGATGTATTTCTTGGTGGTGGCGATGTAGCCGAACGATGGGCCGCCGAAGGAGAGGGGGTTCCCCAGACTCTGGCCGTCGCCGGTGACGATGTCGACCCCCATCGCGCCGGGACTGTTCACCAGGCCGAGGCTGACCGGATAGGCCGAGGCGATCAGGAGCGCCCCCTTGCTGTGGGCCTCGTCCGCCAGGTCGGTGAGGTCGTCCAGGCTCCCGAAGAAGTTCGGGTTCTGGACGATCACCGCGGCGGTCCGGTCGTCCAGGAGTGCTGCCAGGGCCGGCCGGTTGGTCACCGCGCCGTGGGGGGGGAGGAGGGCGATCTCCACCCCGAGGTTCGCCAGGTAGGTGGCGACGATCTCCCGGTAGAAGGGGTTGACGCAGCCGTCGATGACCAGGCGGTTGCGGCCGGTGACCCGGAGCGCCATCATGGCCGCTTCCGCCAGGGCCGTGCCGCCGTCGTAGAGGGAGGCGTTGGCCACCTCCATCCCGGTCAGCCGGCAGATGGCGGTCTGGTACTCGAAGAGAGCCTGGAGGGTCCCCTGGGAGCACTCGGGCTGGTAGGGGGTGTAGGCGGTGTAGAATTCGGCGCGCCCGGAGAGGTGGTCAACCACCGCCGGGATATGGTGGTCGTAGAAACCGCCGCCGATGAAGTTGGTCACCCCGGCCTTGTTCATCCCGGCAAGCCCCGCCATCCGCTGGAACAGCTCGAACTCGGACATTCCGGCCGGCAGGTCGAAGGTGCGGGCCCGCAGCTCCGCCGGAATCGGGGTGAACAGCTCCTCGATGCTCCCCACCCCGATGGCGGCGAGCATCTCCCTGATCTCCTCCGGAGTATTGGGGCAATAGGTCGCGCTGCTCATGCCAGCCCTCGCAGGTAGTCGTCGTACTGCTCCCGGTTCATCAGGTTCTTCACCTCGGACGGGTCGGTCAGCTCGATGAGGGCCATCCAGCCGGAGTCCTCGGCGCTCTCATTGACGATCTCAGGGGCATCGTTCAGCGCCTCGTTCACATTGGTCACCTTCCCCGACACCGGCGCGTAGATGTCGCTGGCCGCCTTGACCGACTCGATGGCGCAGAGCACCTCGAACTGCTTGACGCTCTTCCCCACCTGGGGGAGCTCCACGAAGGTGACGTCCCCCAGCTGGTGGGCCGCATAGTCGGTGATGCCGACGCTGGCGATCCCTTCCTTGATTTTTACCCATTCGTGTTCTTTGGTGTAGTAGGCTTCCATGATCGCATTCCTCCAGGTTTAATATTTGTCATTTCAAAAATATTTAGCAGGAACTCCCGGCAGGCGAAGGGCTAAGGGCAAAAGGCAAAAGGGTTTGAACACCTTTAGCCCTTCGCCCTTCGCCTTTAGCCTGCGGCAGCCTGCGCTGAGAACGGCAGGTCAGGAACGGAGAGAACCTCCATTATAAAATGGCAATTCGACCACCGTCGCCTCCATGCTCACCTTGTCGTGCCGGATCGTCAGCGGCGCACCGATGGCCGCCACCTCGGGCCGCAGGTAGCCGAGGCCGATGCCGCAGCCGAGCATGGGGGAGAAGACCCCGCTGGTCACCGTGCCGACCGTCTCCCCCTCGAAGCAGATCTCGTAGTGGTGGCGCGGGCTTCTGCGCGAGCCGACCCGGAAGGCCGCCTTGAGGCGGGTGAGCCCTTCCTGCTTCTGCTTCAGGAGCGCCTTCTTGCCGACGAACTCCTTGTCGAAGTTGACGAACGACTCCAGCCCAGCCTCCAGGGGGGTGGTGGCCTCGTCGATGTCGCTCCCGTACAGGGAGTACCCCACCTCCAGCCGGAGCACGTCCCGCGCCCCGAGCCCCGCCGGCTTCACCCGCTGGTCGGCGAGCAGCAGCTCCCAGAGCTCCCGCACCTTATCGGCAGGGAGGAATATCTCGTAGCCGAGCTCGCCGGTGTAGCCGGTCCGGCTGACGGTCGCCGCCACGCCGAGGATGGTAGTCCTGATGAATTTGAAATAGGGAATATCGCCGATCGCCGCGCCGAATTTCTCGACCAGCACCTCCCGGGAGAGAGGTCCCTGGAGGTCGAGCTTGCCGGTCGCCGCCGAGACGTTGCGGAACTCCCCCCCCTTCAGGCGGGAACTGATGACGGCGAAGTCGTTGTCGATTGTGGCGGCGTTCACCACCACCATCGCCTCGTCCTCTGCCAGGCGGAAGACGATCAGGTCGTCGATGATGCCGCCGTTGTCGTTGAGGAGAAAGCCGTAGCGGGAGCGGCCGACCGGGATGGAGAGGACCGAGAAGGTGAAGACCTCCTCCAGGCCGGCGGCGACGATGTCACCCCGGAACAGGAACTCCCCCATGTGGCAGATATCGAACAGGGCGGCCTGTTCCCGGCACCAGCGGTGCTCGGCCAGTATCCCTTCGTACTGGATCGGCATGTTCCAGCCGCCAAACGGCGCCATCAGGGCCTTAAGGCGGATGTGCTCATCGACGAGGGGGGTGTTCTTCAGCTCTTCCATGGCGGCTCCCTATGGAGCGCACCCGTCTTCACGCAAAAATCCGGGCGCGCTTGTATGGTTAGGTTAGAAAGCTTGAGGAAAAATCGGTGGATTAATGTAGATTATTTGTGGCGGTTTGTAAATGAATTTCCCGTCACGGCTTCCCCTTGAACCTTTTCCACCCCGCCCCGGCCAGCTCCACCAGGCCGTCCAGGGTGCGCCGGTAGAATTTTCTGACCGGCATCCGGTTCACCAGGATCTCCCCGCCTGCGCGCTCCAGCCGCACCCGGTCCCCAGGCGCGAGGCCGGCGATTGCCCCGTGGTTCTCCCCGCCGATGCCGAACAGGAAGCTGTAGCGCCCCCCCGCCATCCGGCAGGAGACCACGAGCACCGTGTTCAAGGGGGCGCCGCTTAGGTGGTCGAAGCGGGTGGTGGCGGTGACGAAGCTCCCCTCGACCGGCTCCCCCCCAGCCAGGAGCGCCTCGACGGTGACCTGTTTCGGCTTCAGCTTGCCGAGCGAAGGGAGCCCCCACGGCTTGTACGGCTCATGGGGACGCGCCGCAAAGTGGTCCGCCCGTTCCAGGAGGATCACCACGTTGTTGTTGATCGGGCCGCCGATGGAGTGGGACAGCCCCGCCCTGAACCCCCGCTCGGTGATGAGGCGGTGGTTCTCCACCACCTGGATCATCCCGGTCGCCCCGAGCGGGTGACCGCGCCCCTTCAGGCCGCCGGTCAGGTTGGTGGGGAAGAGGCCGCTCTCGCCGGTCAGGCCATCGTCCAGCAGGCCGTCCATTAGCCGGTGGCGCGGCAGCACCCCCAGATCGACCATGTTGATCGGGCCGAAGCCGTTGAACGGGTCGTGCATGTTGACGTGGAGCTTGCCGGCGAACTCCCTGATATCCCTGATCCCGGCCATGCCGTAGGCCTCGCCGGCCGCCCGGACCGAGGCGGGGAAGGAGTGGAAGTAGTTGCGGTCGGCGATGGTGGGGATGTCGGTGGCGCTCCCGACCCCGGCCACCAGCACCTCCTGGGGCCGTGCGGTGAGGACCACCGCCGCCACCCCGTCCGACATCGGGCAGAAGTCGTGGTAGCGGAGCGGCCACCAGTACAGGTAGTTCTTGCCGGTGACGATCTGCCGGTAGTACTCCTCGATCGGCATCTCGACCCGCAGGTGGGCGTCGGGGTTGGCCGCGGCGAAGCGGTGGGACCGCTGGGTGAGGAGGGCGGAGTAGGCGGTCCATTCCTCCTCCGAGAGGTGGAGCCGCTCCATCAGCGCCCGCGCCACCAAGGCGCCGCAGGCGGGCATGGTCAGGCCGAACTCCGCCTCATCCCGGTCGATCACCCCGGCCACGACCCTGGTGGCATCCAGGGTGGAGACGTCGCTCATCTTCTGGATGCCGATGGCGAGCACGTGGTCGGAGCGTCCCGAGGCGATCTCCAGGTAGGCGTTCTCGAAGGCCGAGGCGCCGGACGACGAGGCGGTGTCGATCAGGACCGACTTGGCGCCGGAGATGCCGAGCACCCCGGCAATCTTGGCGGCGATGTTGTCCACCCCGGAGAAGGCGACCGGGCTCTGGCTCCCCACCACCACCGCCTCGATGTCGCGGGAGCGGACAGGAGAATCGGCGAAAATGGCCCCGGCCTTCTCCGCCAGCTCCAGGAACGTGAGAGCCTCCCGCTCCCGGCCGTTGTAACGGCCGACCGGGGCCATGTACGATGCGGCGACGTAGACTTTTCTCGGCTGAAACTCCATGGGCGACTCCTTGTGGCATAAGTTTAGCCGAGAAAGCGAGGATAGACAAGGAGAAGCGGCCGATTCCTCTTTATCCATTCCGCTCATGCGTCCTTGACAGCGGCCCATCTGCGGCGTAAAGTGAGAATGCCCGCCGCCGAGCAGATAGCCCTTGTCCACAGCCGGCCGGCCTGTCATGTCTGACCGAAAAGCTATCAAACTACTACGGAGCGTATGCAAATGGTCGAAAGAATGAAGAACATCGTGGTCTTCGTCCGCGATTTCGAGGCGGCGAAGCGCTTCTACAAGGAGCAGCTGAAACTCCCCCTGGTCCAGGAGTCGATGGCGATCATGGAGTTCTTCCCCGGCGGCGGCACCACCCTCGGGGTCTCTCTCGCCATGCATGAAGCGGCTTTCCCCCTGGTGGGGCGGCACACCGGGATCACCCTCCAGGTGAAGGGGATCGACCGCTTCTGCGAAGAGCTGGAGGAGGCGGGGGTGGAGTTTGCCGAGCCGCTGGAAAGGAGCCCGTGGGGGAAGATGGCGGTAATAAAGGACCCGGACGGCAACCAGTTCGCCTTGGTGGAATAGGGAGGCCACTTTCTCGCAATCTCTGCGTTGAGCTTCGGGATTCCTTGTGCGGCGTAGCGCTGCTACGCCTCCGCGTCATCCCTCGCTCGCCTTGACCTTGCGAAAAATTGACCTCCCTGCAACGTTGGGAGTACCTATGAAAATCATCAACCAGAAACTGCTCGATGACCTTTCCGCCCAGGCGGCGGAGAACCCGCGGTTGCGGAAGAACTACAACCTACACCCGTCCGACGACTTCTGCTGCCACCGGCTGTTCAACGCCCTCGAGCCCGGCACCTACATCCGCCCCCACCGCCACCTCGACCCGCTGAAGGACGAGACCTTCGTCATCATCCGGGGGAGGCTCGGGGTCATCACCTTCGACGACAACGGCACGGTGGCTGAAACGGCGCTCCTCTCCGCTGGAGGAGATGCGGTCGCCGCTGATGTCCCCCACGGGGTGGTCCATACTGCCGTCAGCCTGGAGCGGGGCACCATCTTTTTCGAGGCGAAGGCCGGCCCCTACCACCCCCTCACCGACAAGGAAATGGCGCCGTGGGCTCCCGAGGGAGGAACGCCGGAAGCGGCGGGCTACCTGGAGTTCCTGAAGGGGCTTTTTTAGCGCAATGGGCACCATCGTCCGGC
Source organism: Geobacteraceae bacterium (assembly GCA_023701365.1). Classification (GTDB taxonomy): domain Bacteria; phylum Desulfobacterota; class Desulfuromonadia; order Geobacterales; family Geobacteraceae; genus JAMPXD01. The sequence goes on along the minus strand of JAMPXD010000102.1, from coordinate 6,785 downwards.
ATTTCCTTGCCCCGTCACTGCTCCTGCTCCTCCTCGCCCTCCCCGCCCATGGCGCGCCCCCCAAGCCGCGCCCTTACACGGGGAGCGGGTTGCTCGTCATCCGCCCCCTCCCGTTGCATGAGCTGGACGATGGCGACCGGATCATCCTCTATCGCGAGCCGGGGATCGGCAGAATCATGGAAAAGGACCCGGCCGGGCTCCCCCTCCTGACCCGGATCATTGAGGCAGGAGCCGGCGAATTTTCGCTGGCGGTCATGGGGAGGAAGGGAAACTGGCTGAAGATCGCTTACGACGACGCGGGCCGTGAGGGGTGGCTCGCCATGGAGCGCCGCTGGCAATACAGCCACTGGGAGGAGTTCCTGCCGGGACGGTTCGTGCGGCTCCTGCCGGGTCTGAAGAAGGAATACGGGGCAGTGCGCCGGGAACCCTCGCCGGCCGCTGACGAACTCGCCCCCCTCTCCCCGGACAGGGAGCTCCGGGTGGAGTTGCTCCAGGGGGACTGGCTGCGGGTCTCCCTTGATCCGCAAACAGCGGGATGGCTGCGCTGGCGCGACGAGGGGGGCCGCTTTCTGGTCTCGGTCCGGGCGGACAATGACCAACAAAACCATTGACTTGCCCGGCGCTCTGTGTTATTCGAAATAGCCTATGAGCAACATTATCCGGACAAACGCACAGGGGGCACGAGCTATCAGCGCAGCGGCGCTTACGCCGCAGGTCTACCCGCTGCCCCGGGAGTAATCTCCTCAATTGTCAGACACAAAAGGCCGCGGGCATATCCCGCGGCCTTTTTTTATTGCTTCGTCAACGCTGAACATAAAATCCATATAGATCTGCGAGGTAAACCATGCGAAACGAGATCGTCCACCCCGGTGCGGGGGAGCTGACCTACGAAATCCGCAACATCGTCAACGTGGCGGAGAAACTGCAGAAACACGGGGTCAGGATCAACTGGGAGAACATCGGCGACCCGATCGTCAAGGGGGAGGTGATACCCGCCTGGATGAAGGAGATCGTGGTCAAGGAAGTGCTGGACAACGACACCTGGGGCTACTGCCATACCCGCGGGGTGCTGGAGACCCGCGAGTTCATCTGCGACATGACCAACCGACGGGGGGGGGCCCGGATCACCCCCGACGACATCATCTTCTTCAACGGCCTGGGGGACGCCATCGCCAAGATCTACGGCAGCCTGCGCGCCGAGACCCGGGTGCTGATGCCCTCCCCGACCTACACCACCCACTCCATCGGCGAGGCGGGGCACGCCCATGCGGCGCCGGTCTGCTACCGGCTGAAGGCCGAGGACAACTGGTACCCCGACCTGGACGACCTGAGAAACCACGTGAAATACAACCCGTCCATCTCGGCGATCATGATCATCAACCCGGACAACCCGACCGGCATGGTCTACCCGGTGGAGACACTCCGGGAGATCGTCGCCATCGCCAAAGAGTACGACCTGTTCATCGTCGCCGACGAGGTCTACAACAACATCGTCTACAACGGCGAAAAGACCGTGCCGATCTCCGACGTGATCGGTGACGTGCCGGCCATCGCCCTGAAGGGAATCTCCAAGGAGTTCCCCTGGCCCGGCTCCCGCTGCGGCTGGATCGAGGTCTATAACTACGGCCGGGACGAGCAGTTCGCAAAGTACGTCAACTCCATCCTCTCCTCGAAGATGAACGAGGTCTGCTCCACCACCCTCCCCCAGAAGTCGATCCCGGCCATCATGAGCCATCCCGAGTACCAGATCTACCTGGCGGAGCGGGTCACCCGCTATGAGCGGATGAGCAACATCACCTACAACTGCCTGAAGGAGGTGCCGGGGCTGCTGCTCAACCGGACCAACGGCGCCTTCTATATGGCGGTCACCTTCGGAGAGGGGCTGCTCTCCTCCCGGCAGAGCCTGCCGATCGCCAATCCGGAGGTGCGGGAGCTGGTGGAGGGGCTGGTCAACGCACCGGGGGTCTCCCCGGACAAGCGGTTCGTCTACTACATCCTCGCCCACACCGGCATCTGCACCGTCCCCCTCTCCTCCTTCAACACCCCTCTCCAGGGGTTCCGGGTGACGCTGCTGGAAAAGGACGAGCAGGAGTGCGAACGGATCTACCGGACCCTGGCGGAGAAGATCGGCGAGTACCTCCGCTCGTAGCGATAACGACTGCTCGCATCTCGCATACGGCCAGCAAAGAAAAAAACCCCCTTCAGATCGAAGGGGGTTTTTTTCTTTTCCGGCCATGCCGGGGATCATGCCGCTGCCTCTTCAATTTCGCACTTCTATCACCAGGTTCTCGTCTCGTGACAGGCGCCGTCAGAATTGTTCGGGGTGCAGCTGCGCGTCCCGGGGGTATAGCTCGTGACCCTGGTCGCTCCGCCGCCAATGGTCGCTGAAGCTGGCCCTTCCAGGGCCGGGGTGGCAAGCGTGGTGAAATGGTTGACCGCCAGCTTTACCGTATCATGGCAGAGGGTGCAATCTGATCCGATAAAATCGTTGTGATGCCGCCCGGGACCGGAGAAATTACTGTTGGCCTGCGGCGTTCCGGGTGCCGTCCCCAACTGGTGGCACGATGCGCAGCCGGCAGGGGAGTCCACGTTTATCGCGCCTTCCACCCGCCAGGGAGGTGTCTGAATCCCGCCATGGCAGCTGATGTTCGAACAGACCATGCCGTTCACGGTGTCCGCGAATGAAGCCGTCGCGCCACTGGCGTTGAACGGGAAGGGGGACACGAAGGCGAGGTCGGCGGGTGCCTGGCGCGGCGGCCGGGCATCGTTGAAATGGGCCAATGTGCCGGTGCCGAAGCCACTGTGGCAGGTGCCGCAGGCGGCGGTTATCCCTGCCAGCAGATTGTGCTCGCCATGGGCGCCTTCCCTGTTCGGATAGGTCGTCCCCACCGGCGGATTGCCGTGGCAGGAGGTGCAGGCCGGCGAGACGGAGAACGGCAGGCCGGTGATGTGGCACGACGCGGCAGAATTGGCGGGATTGAAGCAGGCCGGCCCCACCCCTCCCGCGCCATCCAGGTTGGCGCCGTGACAGAGGGAGCAGGCATTCTGGAAGTTGCCGGCGGTCTTGTGGGTGAACCATGGTCTGTTCAGCTTTGCGCTGCTGATCGCGCCGAATTGGGCGGGGAATTGCAAGGCCGGCGGATGGGCAGTAAGGGGACGGTGGCACGTTTCGCAGCTGAACGTGATGCCAGCGGTCAGGGAGACCAGCGGCACGGTGAAGCGCGGGTTGCTCCCCGGCCCCGAAGTTCCCGGCTGGGCATGGCACCGCTGGCAGAAGGTCAGGTCGCTCTTGCCGGCTGCACCGTGCTGGCTCGGGTTGGCCCAGCCGGCCGGATGCCCGGTGACCCCATGGCAGAGGGAGTTATTGAAGCAGTCAACCGCGGTTCCCGCCGGTACCGGCACGAATGTGGTCAGGCGCTGATTCTGCAGGTGACATCCGGCGCAGACCGCGGCGTTAAGCTGGTCAGTGTCGGTATGGTTCCTCGCGGAGCCGGCGGAGGTGCGCCACGGCGCAGGCGGATGGGGTGAGGTCGGATGGCAGGCAACGCCGTCGTTGGTTGCCGAGGAACAACTGACCTGGGATATGGTGCTCCCCGCCAGTCCCTCGCCGTGGCAGGCCTGGCAGTTGCCGAAACCGGGGGCGCTGATCCCCCCCGTCGTGCTCGGCGCGAGCTTCGCCGTGGCACCGTGCTGGCTGGGATCGCTCCAGGGGGGGGTCGACGCGGGATGGCCTGCCTCGGCATGGCAGAGGGTGCCGTTGAAGCAGGCGGGGGCTGTGCCGGCCGGCACCGGAACCGGCTCGGTCAGGCGCTGGTTGTTCAGATGGCATTCGGCACAGAGCGGGACGTTCTGCAGGTCGGTGTCGGTGTGGGTCGTCGCTGTCCCCGCTGACGCGCGCCAGGGGGCCGCAGGATGGGGCGAGGTCGGGTGGCAGGCGACGTTAGTTACCGTGCCATTGCTCGCTATTCTCAGGCTGGCTGAGAAACAGCTGACCCGCTGGCGGGCCTCCCCTGCCGTAGCCAGGTCCGACAGGGCACTGCCGCGGTAATCTTCCCCATGGCAATGGCGGCAATGCTCGAAGCCGGGCTCATCATCCTCCACCCCCTTCGCCTCGGCGCCGTGATTGACCGGATCGCTCCAGGGAGGAACGGTTAGCGGGTGGGGATGGCAGCTAAAGCCGAGGAAGCCTGCGGTGGAAAAGCAGCTGACCTTCGAGGTGCCTCCCCCCAGGTCGGCCCCGTGGCATTCGGAGCACTGGTTCGGAAAGGACTCGAACGAAGCCTGGTGATCAACGATCCAGTTCGCCGGGTGCCTGCCGGACGCATCCAGGGCCGGGGCACTGTTGTTTGAACTGCTGCACCCCCACAGGGTAAATGCAAGGCAGATCAGCATGAAAAGCTTGACTCGCTCGTACATCAACACCCTCCTCTCCGTGGCAAGCGAAGGATAGCCCGTTCTTGCCCCTGCCGTGGCAGGCCGCGTCAGAAAACGCACCATTTTTGTCATAACCCGCTCCTTGCGCAAAACAAGAATGCCGAACAAACCCACACTAGGGATTTTAAATGACTACAGGTCATTGTCAATGTCACCGGGTGCATTCCTCTCCGGAGGGACCTTTGCCTCCGGCCGATCCGAAAAGTCCGGTTGGCCGCAGCTTTTGTTAACAATTTACCGTTTGTCTTCAGGGAAGAGATGGCTTAAACTATCGCTTCCCACCAGCGGCGAACCGTTTCGTCGTCACGGCCGGGCAATAGTCTACGGGAGGACATATATGAAAAAGGACCTTTTGGAAAAGGGGGCGATCCTGCAGCGGGACCGGGAGAGTTACGCCATTGCCCCCCATATCCCCGGCGGCCTGACCGACACCGCCACCCTGCGCAAGATCTGCGATGTAGCGGACAAATACCGGTTGCGGCTGAAGATCACCTCGGCGCAGCGGATCGCCCTGATCGGGGTCAGGGAGGAAGAGCTGGACGCCGTCTGGGCCGAGCTGGCGGAAAAACCGGGGGCGGCCATCGGCCTCTGCGTCCGGAGCGTCAAGATCTGCCCCGGCACGACTTACTGCAAGAGGGGGGTCCAGGACTCCATCTCCCTCGGGCTCAAGCTGGACGCCCTGTACCACGCCATGGAGCTTCCCAACAAGATGAAGCTGGGGGTAGCCGGCTGCATGCTCTCCTGCGCCGAAGTGGCGGTCAAGGATATCGGCGTGATGGGGACGCCCAAGGGGTGGAAAATCATGGTGGGGGGGAACGCCGGCGCCCGCCCGCGCCTGGCGGAAGTGCTCGTGGAGCGCGCGGCGGACGAGGGGGAAGTGCTCGCCATCGTCGAGAAGATCATCGACTGGTACCGCAGTTCCGGCCGGGAAGTCCGCCTCGGCCGGCTCGTCGAGGAACTCGGCATCGACAAGTTCCGGGAAGAGGTCCTTGGCCCGCTGTAATATAAAAAAAGGGAATCTGCCGAATCAAAACAAAGGCAATAACAAAGCCCGTCAAGCAGTGCATGCCTGACGGGGTTTGTTGCTTCATCCAGCGGGTTTTGCGGCCTTGCAAATACTACGCCGCCCGCTCCAATAATTCCGCTTCATACTGTTCCACGATTGCCTGGTAGCGCTCGGCAAAGCCTGCCGCTGTCCGCGCCTCAGCCTCCTGGTATGCGGCGACGATCCCGTCCCGCAGCCCTTCCGGAATGAGCCGTTCGGCCAGGGGGTAGAGGATGTCATCCTCCTTGCCGATATGCTCCCGCAGGAGGGCCAGGTAGCCGCGGGCGTTCCCGGCTATCGCCTGGTCCCGCCCCGCTTCCCCGGCAAGGGCCTCGCCGGCCGCCTGCTCCATCGCCCTGACGAATGCCCGTCCCTGGTCGTGCTCCATCAGCATGGCCGCCACCGGGCTGTTCTGCCGGGGCATGCCGTTTTTCACCAGGGCCTCGAACAGGACGTCCTCCTCCTTGGCGTGGTGGAACCGGTCGGCGTAGTTCCTGATGAAATCGACCGCCTCCAGGTAGAACCGGTAATTGTCGTATTCCCCCCTGGCCGTCAGTTCGGCTCTCTGCTCGAGAACCGCCAGCATCCTCAGGATCAGCCTGTGCTCATGGACCAGCGCCCCGGTAATGTCCAGTTTCATGGTCAGCTTCTCCTTTCGCCGTCAACCCCGATGACCATGGCCGTGAGCGGGATTTCCTTACCGGAGAGGCCGAGCGCCTGCCGCACCATCACGTCCAGGCCACGGCAGCAGGGGACCTCCATGATCGCCACGGTGATGCTCTTCACCTCATTCATCCGGAAGATGGTCGCCAGTTTCTCCACGTAGCTGCCGGAATCGTCCAGCTTCGGGCAGGCGATGGCGAGCGCCTTCCCCTTCAGGACGTCCCGGTGGAAGCTCCCCATGGCGAAGGCCACGCAGTCGGCGGCGATCAGGATGTCCGCATTCTGGAAATAGGGGGCGGTCGGCGGCACCAGGTGGAGCTGGACCGGCCACTGGCGCAGCTCTGACTGTGCCTTCCCGGTCGATGCCGCCTGATTAGTCTCTTCTCTCTCGATTACCCTTGCCATGCTGCCGGGGCAGCCACATCCCAAGTTTCCCATTGTCATTTCTCCTTTTCGGTTTGGTTTATATTTCCAACTTTGCATTTTGCACTTTGCACTTCCTGATTATCGCTGATCTTCAGCTATTCAGCTTCCTCCCCCTTCAAGGGGGAGGTTAGGAGGGGGATGGGGGGCTTCGAGGCTGCCAGTACCCATCCCCACCCCGCCCCTCCCCTTGAAGGGGAGGGAGTTTTTGGGTGTGGCT
>JAMPXD010000101.1 GCA_023701365.1 Geobacteraceae bacterium | reverse complement strand
TGGCGGCCGCATCGTCAGCTTTGACGAGGCAATCAAGGCTGCCTATGACGACATGTATCAGGACACCAGGATGATCCGTGAATTTAGGCAGATGAAGCGACTCAGGCAGCAGGGGAGCCCGTCTCCGCAATGACGACGGCATCTCCGATGAAGGGGGACCTTGTATGAGAACATTCGCCTTCGCAGCCCTCCTCGCCTTCTGCCTGGGAGTCGCGGTTTCCCCGGCCGCTTCCGCCGCCGCCCCTCCCGCGGCGCAGAGGGACTACCAGCCGCTGCCGAAACCGGGGGAGAGGATACCCCTCGATGCCGGCCACTACTTCACCTACGGCTTTGACAAGCCGCCAAAGCTCGGCATGGCGATCATGAGGGTGGAGATATTCAGCCGCGACGGCAACCGGGACACCTCCTTCGTCGTCAAGGGGGACGCGGACATGCCATCCATGAGGGGGGCCCACGCCAGCGGTGACAAGGAGTTCGCCCTTTCGGCAAAGGGGGTCTACCTCATGCCGGTGCGTCTGGTCATGCCGGGGGACTGGGAAGTAAGATTCACGTTCGTGAAGAAAGGAAAGACGGTGTTCCGTGGCGCCTACCTGTTCGATCTGTAACAGACTCCACCTTGTCTTGCTTGCAGCCATTCTGCTCGGTACGGCGCCGGCCTACGGCGACAGCCACCTCCTCTACTTCGAGGCCCAGGGGATTGCCGGCTATTCGTCCAGCCAGGGAAAGACCATCTACTACTCGATGAATCCGGACGCCGAGATGCAGAAGCCGAGCGTCGGCTTCGACTACCTCCACCGCTTCTCCGGAGAGACCGGCGACTGGGGGTCCCTGGGATTGCAGGGGCGGCTGGCGTTGACCGTGACCGACGGGGCGACGCAGGTCGAGCCGCAGGCCTATAATGCCTGGTTCAAGGTGAAAACCCCCTGGACCGATGTCTGGATCGGCCACAACCGGCCGGCTCTCGGGCTCGGCTCCTACTTTGACAGCCACCCGCTGATCCTGCGGACCCTGCCGATCCAGGGGTTCGGTTACGACCGCGACTGGGGGGGCGGCACCTACCGCGATTTCCCCTGGGGAAACCTGCAACTGAGCGCCACAACCGGGTCGGGAATGCCGGTCTACTTCAAGGGCAACTATATGCTGGCCGGGAGGGTTGCCTACGGTGTCCTCAACGAGGAGAACTACACGGTCGGCCTGTCGGCCGGGTACGGGCGGACTCTCGACACCATGGGATACGAGCTCCGGGAAGCCGAGCCCCGCGATATGCGGCTTGGGGGGGCGGACTTCGCATTTCTGCGGGACAACCTGGAGCACCGTCTCGACCTCCTTGCCGGGGAATGGCTCGGCGCGGACACGGTGGCGCTGATGTACCGCCTGGGATACCTGTTCGGCCCCGAGGAGAGGCTGAAGATCGAGGCCCAGCCGACTTACTGGAACTCCGGCGGCGAGAACTGGCTGCTGTCCCTCTGTTTCTCCGCTCTCGCCACCGCTGATCTGACCTTCCGGACCATGTACGAATACAACCATCTCGACGACGACCACCGCGTCATCGTCCAGCTCTACTATTACAAGCCGCTGTAGGCGAGCAGATGAGGGGAGAGGGGTCAATCCAAATGATACGCAAGGCTCTGGTTTTTCCCCTGGCGCTTCTGCTCCTGCTGGTCGCGGCGCTCCCGGCGCTCGGCGCAGTGGGGTGTGACCTGAACGATCCCGACCGCGACGTCGCCCGCCTCTTTCCCGACTCCTCGGGATACAAGACGAGCTACACCGCCATCGACAAGCGAGGTGGGGAGCCACTCCTCCGAGAGGTCGAGAAGCGTCTCGGAGACCGCTTCCATGGTATCTACGAGACCATCGACGTCCCCTACACGATCTACGAGGTCTACAGCGGCAGGAGAAAGGCGGGCTACATCCACGGGGTGAACCAGAAGGGGCAGTTCGGGGGGATACAGGTTTTCGTCGCGCTCGACATGGAGGGGAGGATCAAGTCGTTCTACATCCAGAAGATGACAAGCCAGTGGGCGAAAAAGCTGCGGGACCCCAGGTTCGGCAGGCAGTTCGCGGGGCTCTCGCTCAGGGATTTCGAGGCGTACGACCCGGTGGCCGGCAAGGGGAGCGGGAGAGTGGCGGAGATCCGCAACCCGGCCCCCGAAGCCGAGGCCGATTTCCGCGCCGCATTGCGCGCCCTGAAAAAGAACCTGATCCTGATGGATGAGTTCGTCTATTCCGCAGAGCGGGGGAAGCCATGATCAGCCGGTTTCAGATCGCCTACAAGAACCTCCTCCGGAAGAAGGCCCGCACACTCCTGACTCTCGTCGGGATCATGCTCTCGTCGTGGGTGCTGGTGAGCCTCCTCGGCTTCAATCGCGGCTATGAAGCTGCCCTGAACCGCGACATCGACAACATGGGGTACCAGCTCATGGTCATGGCCAAGGGGTGTCCCTACGAGGCGGCGACCATGATGCTCCAGGGGGGAACCGGGCTCCGCTACATAGAACAGTCGATGGTGGATTCCATTGTGCACAGGTCCGAAGTGGACAAGGTTACCCCTATCCTCATGCAGGCTTTCTTCGATCCCGACAAGGGGGATGGCGGGGGTATCGCCGGTTATTTCGGCGTTGATGCCGAGACTTTCCCCACCATGAAACCGTTCTTCCGTTTCCGCCAGGGGGGATGGTTCCACGATGAACAGGCGGCCGAGGCGGTCATGGGGTACGAGGCGGCCGAACTGGAGCAGCGGGAGGTAGGGGACAAGATCCTCGTTCCCGAAAAGAACGTTCAACTCAAGGTGGTTGGCATTCTGGAGCGGACCGGGACCCAGGATGACGGCACTATCTTCGTCCCCCTGAAGACGCTGCAGAAGATCTCGGGGATAGACAAGATCACCACCATCGGCATCAAGGTAAAAAAAGACGCGGACAGCGCCAAGCTGGAAGCCGCGTTGTACCAGCTCCCGGACGTGCAGGTGGTGAGCTTCACCCAGGTTAAGCAGACGATCATGAAGCTCGTCGCCACGGCCCGGGTTATGGTGCTGTCCATCGCTATCATCGCCATGCTGATCGCCATGGCCGGTGTTGTCAACACCATTCTCATGTCTGTTCTGGAGCGGCTGCAGGAGATCGGAATCCTGAAAACCATGGGGGCGATGCCGGGCGATATTTTCATTCTGGTCTGGACCGAAACCCTCATCCTCTGTTCCAGCGGCGGGGTCGCGGGCATTGGCCTGGCCTTTGTCTTTGCCCGGCTCTCCGACATCCTGGTCCGGCGGGTTCTCCCCTACGCCCCCGGCGGAGAGCTGGTGGCAATCGATCTGAAGCTTGCCCTGCTGACCTTGGCAGTCATCGTGGTCGTGGGACTCCTGAGCGGCATTTATCCGGCGTGGAAGGCCGGCAGGGTGCGCCCGCTGGAATCGATAAGGAGTGAGGGATGACGACCGGAAACGGCGTGTCGCTGGCGGCGCGGGGACTGACGCGGGTCTACCGTCGGGGGAGCGAGGATATCCGGGCGCTGGACGGGGTGTCGCTGCAGATCCGGCGGGGGGAGTTCGTCTCCTTCATGGGCACCTCAGGCTCCGGCAAGACCACCCTGGTCAACCTCCTCGGCTGCCTCGACAACCCCACCTCGGGGGAGCTGGAGCTGGCGGGCAGAAGCATATTCGGCGGAGGGAGAGCCCTCTCCGAGAGGGAACTCACCCGGATCAGGCGCGAGGTGTTCGGCTACATCTTCCAGAACTTCTACCTGATCCCGACCCTCACCGTGCGGGAGAACGTGGCGCTGCCGCTCGCCTTCTACCGCAAGCCGGGGAGCGAAGGGGAGGTGGAGAGACTCCTGCGGCTGCTCGGCATGGAGCACCGGTTGGACCACCTGCCGGGGCAGATTTCCGGAGGGGAGATGCAGCGGGTCGCCATTGCCCGGGCGCTGGTGAACCGCCCGGAGATCCTCCTCGCCGATGAGCCGACGGGGAACCTCGACACGCAACGGTCGGCCGAGATCGGCGAGATCCTGCAGGACCTCAACAGGAGCGCGGGGCTCACCATCGTCATGGTGACCCATAACCCCGGTCTCGCCCGACTGGGGGGGAGGCTTATCGAGATGCGGGACGGCCGGCTCCACGAAGGGTGACAAATATTTCCCCCATGATGTAATTTTTGTGGTAGGATGACGTATCTTTAAAGTTAAGAAACCCGGGGACTTTAAGAGTCTCCGGGTTTTTTTCTGGAAAAGGGATCAAGCATACGGCGACAGCCGAAAGGAGTTTTTTTGAAATTCGAGAAATTTGCATTCCACCCGGCCATTGCGGCCGGTATCAAGGAGAACGGCTACGATTCCCCCACCCCCATCCAGGCGGATGCGATTCCGCAGGTAATGGCGGGGCGGGATGTCATGGGGCTGGCCCAGACCGGCACCGGCAAGACCGCGGCCTTTGTCCTCCCCATCCTCCAGCGGCTGATGCAGGGGGAGCGCGGCCATGTCCGCGCCCTGATCGTCGCCCCCACTCGCGAGCTGGCGGAGCAGATCCACGAGGCCATCGGCTCCCTCGGCCGGCAGACCCGGCTCCGGAGCATTACCGTCTATGGCGGGGTAGGGGTCAACCCACAGGTGGAGAAGCTGCGCAAGGGGGTTGAGATCGTGGTCGCCTGTCCCGGCAGGCTCCTGGACCACATCAACCAGAAGACCATCAACCTGGCGCGGGTGGAAGTGCTGGTGCTGGACGAGGCGGACCAGATGTTCGACATGGGCTTTCTTCCCGACATCCGGCGGATACTGAAGCACCTCCCGCAGAAGCGGCAGACCCTGCTCTTCTCGGCGACCATGCCCGAGGAGATCCGGGGCCTGGCCCACGAGGTCCTGACCGATCCGGTCACGGTCAAGGTGGGAAACACCGCGCCGCCGGTCACCGTCTGCCACGCCCTCTATCCGGTCGAGCAGCACCTCAAGACGGCCCTGCTGCTGGAGCTCCTGCACCATACCGACACCGAGTCGGTGCTGGTGTTCACCCGCACCAAGCACCGCGCCAAGCGCCTCGGAGAGCAGCTGGAAAAGGCTGGTTACCGGGCGGCCTCGCTGCAGGGGAACCTCTCCCAGAACCGGCGCCAGGCCGCGCTGGACGGGTTCCGCGACGGCACTTTCCAGATCCTGGTGGCGACCGACATCGCCGCACGCGGCATCGACGTCTCCCAGATCTCCCACGTGGTCAACTACGACATTCCCGACACTGCCGAGGCTTACATCCACCGGATCGGCCGGACCGGCCGCGCGGCCCGCAGCGGCGACGCGTTCACCCTGGTGACCGGCGAAGATACGGTCATGGTGCGCACCATCGAGCGGACCCTCAATGCCCCGCTTGAGCGCCGCACCGTGGCGGGCTTCGATTACAGCGTACCCGCCCCCCGCAAGGACAGCGAGTTCGCCCGGCCGCCGCGGCAACCGATGCCGAGCCGCAAGCCTGCGAACAAGAGCGGCACACAGGGCACTGCCGCCGCCCAGCCTGGCAAAGGCAAGCCACAACCGTCGGGGGGGGCGCCTGGCCGGAACCAGGGACCTCCCCGGACCCGCTCCCAGCAGGGGAGCAGGGGACACTGAACATAAAAAAAGCCGCATCTTCGGATGCGGCTTTTTTTATCCAAGTAGCTGCAACGTTATCAGCGGGGGACGCGGACCAGCGTCTCCTCTTCGAAGCCGGCGAAGACGCGGGCGCCCAGCATGAACTCGGCCCAGAATTCCTTCCACTGGGAGGGGGAGCGGTCTTCCGCCGTGGCTGGCTTGAGCTCGGCCAGGAAGATGGTCAGGGCCGCGCCGACCGCCAGCAGCGTGCCGGCCAGCATGAACGACTTGCTCAGGCCGCCGGGCTGGGCGTTCAGCATCTCCGAGACCTTCCCCATGACGAAGCCACCCACCCCCCAGGCGGTGAAGAGCGCACCGTAATTGAGGCCGTAATTCTTCACACCCCAGTAGTCTTTGGCGAACGAGGGGAACAGGCAGAGGTTGGAGCCGTAGTTGAAGCCGATGAAGGTCGCCAGAAGGACCAGCAGCGCCGCGCTGCCGGAGCCGACCACCGGGATGGCGGCGAACATCAGGGTGGCCTGGAAGGCCAGCATGATGAAGAGGGTGGCGCGGCGGCCGATCTTGTCCGAGAGTACCCCGGCCACGACCCTCCCTCCGGCGTTGCCGAGCGCCATGATGGCCACGGCAACGAAGGCCATCGGACCCATGCTCTTCTTGGCCAGGCCGGCCACGCTGCCGATCACCATCAGGCCTGCGCCAGAGCCGATGAAGAAGGCTGCCCAGAGGATATAGAATTTATAATTGCGGAGGATCTCGCTGACATTGGCGTTGACGACAGGCTTGGCGGCATTCAGCTTGGCAACCGGTCCCGGATCGGCCGGTTCGGCCGGTACATACCCGGGGGGAGGGTTGGCCAGGAAGAAGGAGAGCCCGCAAACGGCAGCGGTAAAGCCAATGCCGAGGAACATCATGGCCTTCTGGATACCGACCGCCCCCAGCAGGAAGGAAGAGAGAGGCGCGATGTAGACCGGCGCCAGGCCGAAGCCGGCCACCACGATCCCGGCGATCAGGCCTGTTTTGGCGGGGGAAAACCACTTCAGCGCCGGTGGCGTGGCCGCCGAGTAGCCGAAGCCGAAGCCGGCGCCCGCCAGGATGCCAAAGCCGATTACCCATGCCGCATAGCTGGGGGACAGCGCCATCAGTATGAATCCGGCCCCCACCAGGAGCCCGCCGATCAGGGCGGTCCGGGCCGGGCCGATCTTGTCCTGGCACTTGCCGGCCACGATCATGGCGAAGGCGAAGGTGAGGCAGCAGACCGCATAGGGGTCGTTGATGGAGGAGAGCTGCCACTGGAACGCGCCGGGTCCCCCCTGCTCGATGGAGGCCTTGATCGCCCCCTTGAAGATGCTCCAGGCGTAGAGCACGCCGAGGGCCAGATTGATGGTGGTGCCTGCCGCGACTACCCGCCATCCTTTATTCTCTGCATGTGACATCGCAAGTTCCTCCTTGGTAAATTTCATCGCTCGGATGGAATTTGTATACACAATTTCCGTGCCACCGTATTGTTTTTTTGGCATATAAAAATAGCACGCTAAAACGGATAGTTGTCTCATGTGGGGGAGGAGCGCCGGGCGTCTTTGGTTCGCGCTGTTTTGCAGGAATGCAAAAGCGTTCTACTGGGAATGGATGCTGCACCGCGGAATACAAGCGGTTGCCGCTCTTTTGCATAATTGCGGGTTTTTGCAATTCTGCAAATCATAACCTTTATTACCCCACCCCCACCCTGACCCTCCCCCTGAAGGGGAGGGGAAATAAGGGTTCCTCCCCCTTCAAGGGGGAGGTCAGGAGGGGGATGGGGTTCATCTGTCGGAGAAAGATTGCCGAAAGAAAGGGGGGGACCGGCAATTTGCCGGTCCCCCCCCTTTCTTTCAGCAATCCGCGGCTTCTATCGGCCGCTGGCGAGCTCCAGAACCATCTGCGCCTCGACGAGCCCCTGCCCGGCGGACTTGCGGAGCCATTTCAAGCCCTCTTCCGTATCCTGGTTTACCCCCTGACCTTCGATGTACATGATGCCGAGATTGGCCTGCGCCACATCCAGCCCCTGTTCGGCGGCCTTGCGCAGCAGCGCGACCGATTCTTCCATGCTCTGCCGGACCCCGGCCCCCTTGCCGTACATGAGGCTGAGATAGAAGGTCGCCTGGGGGCTTTCATCCGCCTTGAACTCCCGCAGCGCCGTGGCGTATTCGCCCTGGCGGTAAGCCTTCACCCCTGCGTCAAAATCAGCCCATGCGGGCATTGCCAAGCCTGCGCCGAGGGAGATGCAAAGGAAAGTGCCGATTACGTGCCTTTTCATGATAGCCTCCTTTTCAGGCAGAGCGCCCGGGTTCTGAATCATTCATGACATATGTTCAGCAACATGGGTGCCAACCCGGCCAGGTTGCAACATGCCGTAATATCAAGGGAATGCCGGCCGGCAGGGGAATGCCGGGATGTCGAAAAATACGCAGCTCCCCACCCGGAGCGGGCCAACCCCGCTATTTCCCTGGATAAATCAGCCGATGAACAGCTGTGCAGGACCCGGACAGGAGAGCTCACGATGCCAGGGCCAGCACCTCGGCAGCCAGCACGATCCTGTCGTTTTCCAGGGCAACGGCGTGGGCGCTGTGTTCGATCAGGCTGTAGAGATGCAGATATTTGGCAACTTCCGCCTGCTGCCCGGTCTTTCTGCCGTAATACTTGCCGGGCTGGGCGAATACGTCGGTAACGGCCCGGTCGTCAATTATGGCGAAGTCGAAGGAGCTGTTGGTGTCCCTGCCGCTGATGTCGACCGCCATGGGGAGTTCGTCACGGAAGGCGAGCCGCAGGTCGATATCGTCACGGTACTGGGCAAGGAGCACCTTCTGTACCTCGGGGTCGGCCAGGTCGTCGCGGCTGGTGACGAAGATGCGGGTGATCCGTACCCCGCGGTCGAGGGCGCGCAGGTTGGACTGGTAGAAATTGAGGAGCGCCCCGCGGCTCAGCCACCCGGGCGTCAGGGGGTCTACGGCCTTTATATGGCGGGTGGCCTGGTCGGAGAGCCTGGCAGCCTCCAGGTAGAATTCCATCTCTTCCAGCGGAATGTATCCCTGCTGCAGCAGCGTGATGGTCTTGCGGGTGCTGGCGATCAGTTCCTGCCCCTTGAGCTGGCATTCCGGGTCGGTGATCTGGGCCAGGGCAAAGGGGATTTCGTGGACCTGGTGATACTGATCGATCAGGCGTGTCTTCGTTTTTTCGATGTCCTCCCGCACCAGGTAGGTCACCAGTGACAGCAGGATGCCGATGCCGAAGATCAGGTAGGCCGCCTGCTCGTTGTGCAGGACGATGTGGAAAAAGATCGCCAGCCCCGAGCCGGCAATAAATTCGATGAATACCGCCATATCCTGTAATTTCTTGTTCATTATCTCCATGATTTCCTCCGGTTTCCTTCATTGTCACCGTTACCACTGGCCGCTTTACCGGCCGCGGGCAATAAAAAAGCCGGGGCTTCAATATCGGTGTGATATTTCGGCGACCCGGCTGTCTCTCTGAGACCCTTTAGGCTTTCCGTCCCACCCTCACGGATGGTTTAGTATTGTCGTCTATCTGCGGGAATTGTTGTGAAATATTTCTTACGATAGCCCATCCAGGGGAGGAAAGTCAAGCGGAAATACCCCCTTACGGGCTTAACTTGCCGTATTCATTGATGACTTTCGCAAAGCTAGTTTCCCGGAGCGGATCGCGGAGAGGGGGCAAATGAAAAGAGCCAGCGTCCTTGACGCTGACTCTGCCAGAGTTCACCTCCGGAGTTTATTGATTTTAGCTAGTGTCTCCAAGGAAACCCTCACATCTGTAAAAGTTTCTTTCCATGGGAGCTTTAGTTTTTCAGGCTATTCTCGCATGGGAACAGAGGCACCATATCCAGTCTCACCTCCCTTGCAATTATAGGATAGAGCAACCGCCAGGAAATTGCAAACCGCCTTCCGCCGTAGAACTGCACTGGTTGCCGACTGGCAGCCGCCTGTGAGGTGGCTTGGGGCCGGTGTCGAGGACACCTCCGGCCCTGGAGGGACAGGGGAGGCTCTTCACCAGCCGCATTCCGATTCAGCAACCAGCTCGATCCGGGCCGCAGTGGGGATGGCTTCCCAGTCGGTCGCCTCCGCGAGCTCGAAGGCCTTCAGCTGCGCGCCGGCCCTGTCGAGATGGGTCACCCGCAGCAGATGGCTTTTCCGTTCCTTGCAGTCGAGATCGAAGAGGAAACGGGTTTCGAAGAGCTGTTCGTACCCCTTTGCCGGTTTGAGGAGCTCCAGGGTGTCCGCTTTCCCTTCCGGGGTGTAGACGACCCGCGTTGTCACCCGAACGATACCTTCACGCGGTCTGCTGACCCCGCTCTTGTCGTAGTAGAAATAGGATTCCGGGTTCTCGTCAACCAGGACCCATTCTGGTTCGGCTCCCCAGGCTCCGCCTGGTCCGGCGGCGACCAGCAGGATGAGCGCCCACAATACCCCACAGATGACCCCGGTAATCGCTTTCGGCATGCCAGCCTCCTCTTCTTTCTGCGAATGCCTCATATTGTCAATTGTCTCTTTTTTTTTCATTTCCACAAGTGAAAATTCGCGGGGGAAATGAAAGGAGGTAGCGGAATTTCTTTTCTTTGCGGATTGGAATGGTACAATGAAGGCACTTTGGCCGCGGCGGCCGGACTTCTTGACCCGGGCCGGCGGGAGGGGTGGGCAATGGCGCTGAAAAGCAGCGGGTTGAACCCGGCAGTTCCGGGATTATCGCGACGCATCGTGCGCCTCATGGTCGCCGCGGCAATCGCCATGATCCTCGCCGGCTGCGCCACCACATTCATCCCGATCAGCTGGGGGATGAGGGAAAAGGTGCTGCTTCTCTCCAGGCAGGACGCCGTCCTGGAGATCCTGTTTCGCCGCTACGATCCGGAAAGAAAGACGCTCCGGGTGGACGGCGCCTCTTTCAACATCGTCGAGATGGAGCACGACGACTGGAAATTTGTCGGGGCGTACCGTCAGGAACAGCGGCTCATCTACCGCAACCTTGAGACTACCCTCGATGACCGGGACCTGCGCAACGTCATGGTGCACGAGATGGCCCACCATATCTGGTTCGGCTTCCTTTCCGCGGAGCAGAAGAAGGGCTGGTGCCGCTATCTGCAGGGAAACCCGTCGAGCTGGCAGGCCATGGTGCGGAGAATCTACCGGGACGAAAGGCTCCACGACGCCGAGGATTTCGCCTACACGGTCGAATTTGCGAGAATGGCCGACGTCGAGGCGCTCGCCCGGCTCGGTATCATCAGCATGGACGAGATGCGGCAATGGGTACAGGCGGGCCCGCAGGAGCTGGAGGCGTGGACGAAAGTGGCGGAGCCCGGGCTATGACAGCGATACGTCTTGCCGCCCTGCTCCTGACCCTGGCGGCTTTGATGGTTCCTCCCGGTAACTGCGGCGGCGCGGAGCGGGTGCTGCGGCTCAGTGACGGCCGGGTGATCGGTTTTGCCCGGATGATCGAGGAGTTGAAGGGGGCGCGGCTCATTTTCGTCGGGGAAAACCACGACCAGCCAGAGCACCACCAGGCACAGCTGGAGATCATCAAGGCCCTGCGCCGGGCCGGGGTGCCGCTCGCCATCGGTATGGAGATGTTCACCTCCGGGAGCCAGGGGGAGCTCGACCGGTGGGTGGTTGGCAGGCTCTCCCTGGATGAGATGGTCAGGCTCTACTACCGTGAATGGCGGATGCCATGGCCCCTCTACCGCGATATCCTCCTCTATGCCCGGGACCAGCGGATCCCCCTGATCGCTCTCAACGTGCCGCGGAGCATCAGCCGCAAGGTAAGCCGGCAGGGTTTTGCCGCGCTGACGCAAGAGGAGCGGAAGCAGCTCCCATCCGGGGTGACCTGCAGTGTTGACCCCGCCTACCGGGAGTTCATCCGGCGGGCCTACGCGGAACATGGCCGCAACGAGAACTCCTTCGTCCACTTCTGCGAGGCCCAGATGCTCTGGAACAAGAGCATGGCCCGCCACCTCCAGCAGTATCTCGCGCTTAGTTCCCGGGCAACGGTGGTAGTCCTCGCCGGGGCGGGGCATGCCATGAAGGGGGGGATACCGGAGGAGCTGTCCCGGGACTCCGGCTACCGATACCGGGTGATCCTGCCCGAGTTCCCCGGGCTCGACCGGCGCACGGTGACCGGCAGAGACGCCGACTACCTCCTGCTGGACGACCGGGGTGAGTGAGGTTTTCCGGGATGAATTGACAATGGTTTTCAAAATGCCGCATTGCTGATATAATTAAGGCAGGAAATGAGAAGGGGAAGGGGGTCATCGGTCATGAGAGGCTCACAATATGACAAGGTCTGCTACTGGACCGAACAGCGCGAAGAGAAAGTGCCCATCAGGAACCTGAAGAGCGGCGAGGTCGGCTATTCATTCGGTTGCACCTATGAAGGAAACACGGTCCAGGTGAGGCTGGAAAACGGCGAACTGGATTCGTGGCCAAAAGAGGATTGCCTGGAGATCATGGAGGCGATGCAGTGACGAACGACCCGCTGCGAAAAAAAGCCCGCGTCGGCGGGCTTTTTTATGGCGATAAAAAAAATGATTTAAGGAAAATTAAAATATGGTATCCTCGTGGGGTGAAATGGAATTCATCGGGCGCGAAAACGGGAGGAATCGATGAAGCAGAAAAAAATACTCGTGGTGGATGACAGTGAAATAGTTTTGGCCATGGCCTGCGATGCCCTGAAAGAGGCCGGTTTCGAGGTCGTTACCGCCCTGAGCGCTATGGAGGCGGACAGCTGCATATTCAGCGGGGACAGACCGGACCTGATCATTCTGGATGTCATGCTCCCGATGCTCGACGGGGACAAGAAGGCAAAGATGCTCAAGGACAATGAGCTTACCAGGGACATCCCGATCCTGCTCCTGTCATCGAAGCCGGAGAACGAGTTGAGCCGGCTCGTCAGGGAATCAGGGGCCGACGGATTCATCCGCAAGCCGTTTACCCCCCAGCTGATGGTCTCCAGGGTGGAGGAGACGATCGGCGGGATCTCCGGCGGCAGCTAAGGTTTTACGGGGAGCACCAGCTTTTTGGCAATCAAGAAGGGGCCAGGCTATCAACAG
>JAMPXD010000100.1 GCA_023701365.1 Geobacteraceae bacterium | reverse complement strand
TCACTGTCAACGACCGCTGCCGCGACAGGAGCTTCCCGTTCATCGACCTGTCCCGGGCTGCGGCGCGCAAGCTGGGGTACCTCGGCAAGGGGACCGCCCGGGTGAGGATCATACCCCTCGACAACAAAGATCCCGACAGCCTGGCCGGGACAGAGCGGAACCAGAAGATGGCTCTGGCCGCAGAGGCCACAGAGAACACAGAGTAAGTCGAAAAAGGGTTTAGTGTTTCTTTATCGTTTCGGGCATTCTCCGTGATCTCTGTGCCCTCAGTGGCAAGATGCCTTTGTTTTTAAATTAAAGCAGGAACCTTCCCGGAGAACCCATGTCAGGTGGGATCAAGCAGTGGCCGGAACACGAACGTCCCCGGGAAAAGCTCCTGAAACGGGGACCCGAAGTGCTGACCGATGCGGAACTCCTGGCGCTCATCCTCGGCACCGGCGATGCGGTCAGCAGGAAGAGCGCCCTCGATCTGGGGCGGGAACTGCTCCAGGAGTTCGGCGACCTGCGCACCCTGGCCGGGGCGTCGCCGGCCGAGATATGCAGGATCAAGGGGACCGGACCGGCCAAGGCGGCCTGCATCAAGGCGGCCCTGGAGCTGGCCGGCCGCTTCCGGGCGCGGCGGCTGGAGAGCAACGAACGGTACACCTCCCCCCAGCAGGTCTTCGAGCATTACCACTACACCTACCGCGACCGGCGCAAGGAGTATTTCCTGGCGCTCCTCCTCGACGGCAAGAACCGGATCATCAAAGAGGTCCAGGTTTCCGAGGGCTCCCTCAACCAGAGCATAGTTCATCCACGCGAGGTGTTCAGCCAGGCGGTGCGCGAATCGGCCGCCGCGGTCATCCTGGTCCACAACCATCCGACCGGCGACCCGACCCCTTCCCGCGAGGACCTGGAGATCACCCGCCGCCTCAGGGAAGCGGGGGAGCTGATGGGAATCAAGGTCCTCGACCACATCATCGTCGGCGACGGCGCCTTCCTCAGCTTCGTTGCCCAGGGGCTGATGTAACAGGGCCGCGCCCCCCTTTATCCCCCCTTTCTCATTCTGCATCACCTGATGGCCTCTCCCCGGCTCCTTTTGCCTAAATAGCCGTCAGCACCTGCCGTCACTCCTCCCCATGCATGTCCCGGTAGATCCGCCAGCGAAAAATGCCCAGCAACAGCCCGAGGATAGCGGCGATCGCCGTGGCGGCCCAGTAGTGCGTCGCCGTGACCTGGAATACCTGCATCACCTTCGCGGCGAAGAAGATCCGCTGGAACAGCCGCAGGGCGATCAGGACGAGCCCCGCGGTGATGATCGCCCGGTTCTTGACCGGGTTCCAGGCGGCAATCCCCATCACCAGGCCGAAGGCCAGCAGATAGCAGGCGAGGATCTCGCCGACGATGCCGAGCTGCGGCGAACCTTCAATGGTGGCGCCGGCAAAGACCTTGAGCGCCCGGATCGAAAGTTCGCCCGAAAAGAGGAGCAGGAGCCCCAGGATCAGGTGATAGGTGGCGATGAACCATAGAAGTGCCCTCCAGCCGGTATAGGTCTTTTTCATGTCTCCCTCCTTTGAACGCTCGATACTGCCATTGCCAGTTGCGGACCGTCAGGCATTATCAAACGGCTGCCTGCTGTAGGATTTGCAGAGCGATTCGCACCCGTCCGCCGCAAGCGAGCCGCTGGCGCAGCGCCTGATCCGCGCCATGTCGAGGTAATCCCGCCTGAGGAACGCGCCGGTTCCGATGAAGCAAAAACGGACTCCCCTCCCTCCCTTCAGCCGCTCAATGCAATGTCGCGCCAGCAGTCTCCAGCCGCTCGATCTCACGCACCTGAGTCCCATCAGCAGCAGCCCCATGCGGGCGCCGTACCCTGAAATGACAGGGTTTGCGGCTGCGAGGTCCATCAGTTTGTCCGTGTCCAGATAGGCGGAGAGCGGCTCGCTGCCATCCCTGGTGATGACCGCCACGGTATTGGCGGCGCAGTCCGGATGGAGATGGATGTCCATGGCGCGCAAGACGGGGATCGGCTGGAAATGGGCGAAGGAAAGCCCCGGGATGGCCTCGCCCGCCACCAGGGAGGTGACGATGTCTTCCCGGGTGATGCAGTTATCCCGGTCGGTGCCCAGGCGGCCCGCATGGGCCGCTCCCTGGATGGCGATGGTGTGGGGAGGACGGGGCCAGGAGAGCACGGTTCGGCAGAAAGAGGGCAACTCCGCCAGATTGTGGCTGGTCACCGTGCAGACCAGTCCCAGGAGCAAGCCGGCATCGGCAATGGCGCGGGCGGCCGCGATCTTCTCCTTGATCCTGCCATGACCGCGCATGACGAGGTGCGTTGCTTCGTCGAAGCTGTCCAACTGGAGGCAGACCTTGGCGGCGCCGGCCCGCTTCAGGCGGGTTGCCAGTCCGGGGTCCTGGGCGATGCGGAGCCCGTTGCTGGCTATCCATACCCGGATTCCCGCGCGGCGGAATATCCCCGTCAGTTCCAGCAGTTGCGGGTGGACCGTCGGCTCGCCGCCGACGAAGACCACGGTGCGCACCCCGTTTCTGACCGCTGTTTCGGCAACCCTCTGCGCCTCATCCAGGGAGAGGTGCCTGTTTTCGGCATGGTGCCCCGCAGCGGTAAAGCAGATCGGACAGCGGCAGTTGCAATCGTCGGTGATCGCCAGGTAATGGAAAAAGAAAGGCCGCTCCTCAGGGGCCTGGTAATCCGGATCAAAACGGGCCTGCCGGCGGAACTGCAGGAACAGCTCGCCATGGTCCGAGAGAACGGTCTGCCACGGATTGACGGGGCAGGCGACAGCGCCGATGATCTTCCCGTCAGCGAGAAATTCCCGGGCCGGATGCGGGCAGCGGCACTCGGGACAGAACACCTCGGTATGGTTGATCGGCTCAGACATCGGCTGGCTCCGCTTGTACCGGTTCGAGGTGGTCTGCGAGGCAGACCGGCACGACCCGGCCGTTGCGCGCCGTGGAGTTCGGGCAGAAATCGCAGCAGTTCACCGTGCCGTCCGCCATGACGGCCGGCGCGTTTTCAAACACCAGCCTTTTGATGCGCAGGGTGACGCCGGGCTGGGCCGATTGCAGGATGGTGCGGGCGTTCGATCCCAGGCATCGGTTGGCAATGCCGTTGACGAGGAGCTGGAGCGCGTTGAGGAGCCAGCGGTTTTTGCAGTAATAGAGATAGCGCCCTGTCAGCAGCCGGCTCAGGCGGATAATGCCCTGGTCGGCGGCAGAGGAGCTGATGGGGCGGACCCGATTCTCCCTGCCGTGCAGGATGGGGACGAGATAGCTGATGCACGGTTTTTCCGCCTCATCCGCCTGGCGCGGGGGAATGCAGGCGTAGGGGGTTATCCGGAAACGCTTCTCGAAAAACGCCATCACGTCGCTGTTGCGGGTCGGCGCCGGGCGGTAGACCTCAGGCCCCGCCCCGCCGGCGCCGGAACGGGAACGGGCAACGATGTCGTCGATCTCCACTGCATGGGTGGCGAACAGGAAATTGATCTCCGGCGTGGCGGCCATGCAGTCGAACAGCTCCTTCAGATTTCCGAAGTGATCCCGGTAGATGGTGACGCACAGGCCAGCGTCGATCCCGTGGGCGGCGACCTGGCGGGCGAGTCGCTGCCGCAGGGCGTTGATGTCCGCCACGGTCGGCGCCGAGGGAAGCTCGGGACGCTCCTGCCCCTCGTCCACATGTATCATGACGATGTCCAACCCTGCCCGTTTCAACCTCGCCAGCAGTTCGTCGGTGAGGAGCACCCCGTTGGTCACCAGTGACACGCTGTGCCCGCGTCCGTGGATCATGCGTACGATCTCGACCAGCTCGGGATGCAGGGTTGGCTCGCCCCCGGCCACCGAGACGGTCTGCACCTCCTGGTTCCGTTCGATGGTCTCCAGGTCCGCCAGTACCGTCCCGACTGCTCTGTTTCCCCCTCTCTTCTCCCGGTAACAGGCGCGGCAGGAGAGGTTGCACTGCTGGTTGATCTCCAGCACGCAATGGGGGACGGTCTTCTTGTCCCAGGGAAGCTCGATCATGGTTGCTCCTTCCTCATGACTCCGTCATGACAGCATCCGCCCCCGGAAAACCTCCGACCAGCCGGAGCGGCGGTGCAGCGCCAGCGGCTTGACATCCCCCAACCGCTGGCCATGGCTGCAACAGGCGCGGAGATAGTCTTCCCGGCCGTCCCGGGCGATCCGGAAGACCCGGACCGGGGCGAGCTGCCCCAAGTCGCGGCAATAGTGGTAATGGAAATTCTCCCGCAGCAGCTCATCGATCTCCGTCCCGAGCCTGGCGAGCCGATTATCATCGGCACCCGGCTCTTCGACAAAGAAGACATAGGCGGACCGGGGCCGTTCCTCGAAGGCGAGCATGGCGAACCGCGGGCTCAGGCCGGAGCGGGCGGCGGCCCGGCGGAGCACGCCATGGACATGCCCTTCGTGAAGCTTCTCGCCGAAGCGGTCGGAGATATGCTCCTCCTTCCCCACGAACCGGAACAGCGGCACGCCGTTGCGGAAGCCGGTCACCCTGACCAGGTCGTGGAGACGATAGCGGTACAATCCTCCGGCGGTGGTGATGACCAGCGCATAGCTCCTCCCCGCCTCCAGCTGGTGGAGCAGCAGGGCCTCGCCGCCGTCCCGGGGGAGAAACTCCAGGAAGTGGGAGCGGAGCGCCGGCAGGCAGCCATCGACCCCGGCCAGCGGGAACGTGACAAACCCTTCGGTGGCGAGGAGACCCTTCCCCTGGAGCTCGGCCTGGGGGAAGAGGCGGCGCAGCTCCTCCGCCTGCTCTCCCGCCGCGCCGTCGCACCAGGAACTGATCAGCCGCAGCCGGGGCCAGAGCTCCCGGTGCCTGGCCGCCTGGTCCCCGCCGCGGCTACAGACGGCCCGGATCTCCCGGGCCCGCTCCGGGTCGGGGCGGTTGTATTGCCCCAGCTGTCGGGCAAGGGCCGGGTCGAGCGGGAGCGGCGGCGTCAGGGTGCCGGCGGCGATGTCATCGGTCAACTGCGGCCACCAGCGCTCCAGATGACCGCAGAGGATGGTCAGGAAGGTCGGGTTCCAGACCGATATCAGGGTCAGGTGCCGGCTGCGCAGCAAGAAGAGGAGGGTGGCATACCAGAAGCCCTCCATCGCGCCGATCCTCTTCACCCCCTCCGGTACCGCCTGCAGGGAGCGGACCAGCAGCCGGCCCACCCCTCCCGCATAATCGCTGTCATCCTCGAATCCGACCGGCACGCCGCCGCCGGTCCGCTCCCCCTGCCGGGCCGCCGGGGAGACCGACCAGTAGCTCTCCCCTCCCAGCAGCCCGGGAAAATTCCGGTAGAGGTCGGCGATCCAGGGGGCGATCCCCCGTTGAAACTGGCGTTTGAGCCCGGCGGTATAGGGGATCAGCTTGCTCCCGCCGCTGGAACCGCCGGTCGGCTCCAGCAGCAGGACCGGCTCGGCGGTGAGGAGGTTCGGCTCGCCGGCGCCGATCCGGGCGATGTACGGCTCGAAATCCCCGTACTCGGCGAGGGGGACGGCCTCCTGGTACTCCCGGGCCGAGCTGATAGCGGCAAATCCGCAGCGTCTGCCGAACTCGGTGCCGCGGTTGCGCCGGAGCATCTCCAGCAGCAGCTGCTCCTGGATGGCGGCGACGCAGGCGAGGCTGCGGTGAAAGGCGGCCGCTTCCCGCAGCGTCGAGAGATACCAGAGCCAGTTGGCTGCATGGCACAGGGCGCGCCTCATCTCAGGGCTTCCCGGCGCCGATCATCCGCCGCCCCGCCGGCGTCACGTTCGCCGGGGAAATCTCCGTGAGGCAGACCAGTTCGTCGCCTCTGACATGCCCCGGGTTGACCCGGTCGAAGAAGGCGACATGGGGGTCCGCAAGCCGCCTTGCGGTGATATCGGCGATCCCCTCCCTGAGCGGGGACGGCTCCCGGAAGCGGACCACCCCGCTGGCTTCGTCGTACTCGTCGGGAAACTTGCGGTACCCCAGGGAGTCCATCAGCTCCCTGAGCGGGGGAGGGGTGGCGCGGTCGAAACGGGGATGGAACTCCCGGAAAAAGACCGGCAGGAAACGGTAGGTCTTGTAGCCGGAACAGATCAGGAACCAGTAAGCCTTGCGCCCGGGCATCGCCGCGGCCAGGCGAAACACGTGCCTGCTCCAGAGGCGGGGGAGCACGGTCTCCCCCCAGAAATCGCGGTGGATGATGGTGTCGCCGGAGAAGAAGACGGTCACCCGCTCCCCCCCCGTCTGCTCCTCAAGACGCATCAGGGTGGAGAACCCCTGGACCGCCCCGCCCCGGCGCTCCCTGAGAAGGACGACCCACTCCTTCTCGGCCAGGTCGGCCTCGAAGCGCTGCCGCGAGGTGTTGCTGAAATGGTCGCAGAGCAGGCGAAACATCCGGTCCCGCTCAGCGGGCGAGAGCTCCGCCGCCGGCAGCACCGTGCCGGCAAGGCGGCCGGCTGTCCCGTCGCCCCCGTCGGGGGCATCCTTCTCAGATGGCGGCGATTTCCAGATGGCTGACGCGCCGGTCGAGACGTTCATGAAACTGACTCTCCTCTTTCCAACAGGCTGTGTAGAGACGGCTGCCGTAGGGGATGTGCGGATAACGGCGCGCCACCGGCAAGAGCGGGTCCCGTTCCGTCAGCCCCACCATGAGGCGGCCATGGCCCCGCTCCGCCGCGGTCGTACAGAGATGGCGCAGCAGCGGGTCGAATACCGCCGGGTCATTGTCCGCAATGCAGGTGA
This sequence comes from Geobacteraceae bacterium, assembly GCA_023701365.1. Taxonomy (GTDB): domain Bacteria; phylum Desulfobacterota; class Desulfuromonadia; order Geobacterales; family Geobacteraceae; genus JAMPXD01. The sequence goes on along the minus strand of JAMPXD010000100.1, from coordinate 5,996 downwards.
AGGCGGCATAGGCCAGGGGTATCGGCGCGCCCGGGGGAGGGAGCGGCTTCTCCCCCCGGCAGCGGAGGTAGCCATTATAGAGTGGCCTCCCCCAGCGGAGCAGGCCGGAATAGCCCCGGACTACCGGCTGCTTGAAGGCTGACTGGTCCCAGAGCCCCACGACCCCGCAGAGCGCGCCTCCCCGCGTCGCCATGAAGAAGTCACTGATCCGGAAGCCGCGGGTGAGCGGTGAGCCGGAGGTGAAATCCTCCGCGCGGAGAGCCGGATAGAACTGCTTCTCCTTTCCGTGTTGGCGGAGAAAGGCGACGATGGCCTCCAGGTCAGCCCCGCAGGCGCGTCGCACCTCCGGGCCGCGACCGGCGGGTTTCAGTGGCCGGGCCGCCAGGGCCAGGGTATGGAGCCGGTCGATTTCCCGATAGCGCGGGAAATGGGGGCGCGCCCGGTCGACCAGGATGCCTTGCGCCACCCGGTTGCCGTCGATGATGGTGGTGATGTAGCCGTTGGTCCGCTGGTCCCGGTCCAGCTCCCGGAACAGCCTGAAGCCGGCGGAAACGAGCCAGCGGGCCCGGAAGCGCCGGTCCACCCGGAGTTGCCCCAGATAGCCCACCTGTTCTTCCCGGCCGTTGATGAACAACCTCCGGACGGTGCGGCACCCCAGGCCGGCGAGCATGCCGCTCGGCAGATGGCGCGCGATCACGGTCTGGTGGGACTCTCCCATGACCCCGCAGCCGTGGAAATAGGAGGGGGCGCGCTCGTAGGAGATGGCGACCCGTCCCGGCACCGGATTTTCCCGGAGCAGCCGCTGGATATCCTGATCGTCCGCCGTGGTGGCGAGGCCGAAGGCAAAATCCCTCATCATTCGCTCACCCATTCCCGCGGGTGGCCGCTTCGGTGCGGTTCCCGGTCGCCGCAGGCCGCGCCCTCGCCTACCCGCAGCAGCGCCCCGGAAAAGTTCTCGTCCCCCAGGGGATAGCGCCTCCGCTGGAGCACCTCGCGCCGCATCAGACCATTGATCACGAAAAAGTTGAGCCACATGGAGAAGGAGCTGCTGTTGACCCCGAAATCGAGGCTGCGCCGGATCATGGACGGCAGCCCGAAAAAGCGGCGGCGGGCAGCGACGCAGCGCTCCTCCAGCTCCCCGGGGGGGATGTTGCGGGGCGCAAAGGGGAGCATCCCGTAGCGGTACTCTCCGTCGAGCCACCAGCGGTGGTGGAGCAGGCGCCCCTCCTCCGCGAGCCTCCGGTACAGGGGGGTCCCCGGAAAAGGGGTGATATGGTTGAAGGCTGCCAGGTAAAAGCGCTCCTGTCCGGCAAAGGCCAGAGCCTCTTCCAGGGTCCCGACCGTGTCCTCCTCGTAGCCCAACACAAAGGTGGCATAGATCCTGATCCCGTGGCGGCGCAGGTTGGCCAGCGCCGCCCGGTAATACCCTGCTCCGGTGGCAAAGCCCTTTCCCATCCGCTCCAAGGTGCGCGGGTCGAGGCTTTCCAGGCCGATCAGGAGCCCCTGGCAGCCGCTCTCGACGAGGAGTTGCAGCAGCTCCCCGTCAAAGGCGGCGGAGATCGCGGCCTGGCCGATCCACCTGATCCTGAGTGGCACCAGGGCCCGCAGGAGCTCCCGCGCCCGCTCCGGATCGGCCACGATGTTGTCGTCCACGAAGAAGATCACCCGGCGGCCGAGCCGTTTGATCTCCGCGACGACCTCCGCCACCGGGCGGAAGGTGCAGCTCTGCCGGAATACCGTCTGGATCGAGCAGAATTCGCAGCCGAGCCGGCAGCCCCGGCCGCTCTCCACCAGGGCGATGGGGAGGTAGTTCTTGCCGGCGAAGATGGAGCGGTCGGGCGTGCTGCCGGAGAGGGGCGGCCGGGTGTGGCTGCGGTAGACGGAGCGGAGCCGGTTGCGGCGAAAGTCCTCGATCACCTGGGGCCAGAGCCCTTCAGCCTCGCCGATCACCACCGCCTCGGCGTATTGCCCCGCTTCCTCCGGCACCAGAGTGGGGTGGAACCCCCCCATGACCACCGGCACCCCGCGTCTGCGGTACTCCGTGGCGATCTGGTACGAGCGCCGGGCCGTGTAGGTCTCCACCGTGATGGCCACCAGGTCGGTCGGCTCGTCATAGGGGATCGGCTCCATCCGGTCGTCGTGGAACCTGATCGCCACATCCGCGGGAGTAAGGGCCGCCAGGACCGCCGGGGCCAGCGGCTCCATCTGCCAGGTGCGGATGTAGGGCTCGCCGCGGCGGCGGCCCATGCAGGGCTGGATGATGGTCAGTCTCACAAGAGCGCCTCCCGGCAGGTATAGAAACGGGACAGGTTGTTGGCGTAAAAGCGGTAGCCGAGGTTGGCGGGGATAGCCGCGGCCAGCTGGGTGCGCGCCTTCAGCAGCCGCCTGACGATGGAGGGATAGCTGTAGGTCCGCTTCCAGGCCAGTTCCGTGCCGCGCAGCAGTTCCTCCGGGGTCATCTGCTCCGGCCGGAACACCACATGCTGGGCGTCGTAGAGGTCCCAGTTCTCGGTGAGGATGCGCCCCTCGCTCTTCAGCCGCTGAAACAGCGGGGTGGCCGGGAAGGGGGTGAGGATGGCATAGCGGGGGAGATCGATCCCCGCATTCAGGACGAAATCGACCGTGTCGGCGAAGCTGTCCCTGGTGTCGTGGTCGAAGCCGAAGGCGAAGCACCCCATGATGGCGATGTCGCGGTCGTGGAGCTGGCGCACCACCTCGTGGTAATCCTTGCGGGTGTTCATCCCCTTGCGGGTCTCCAGGAGCGACTCGTGGCAGAGCGACTCGAAGCCGAGCAGCAGTCCCCGACAGCCGCTCCGCGCCGCCAGGTCGAGAAGCTCTGCGTCGCTGGCGATGCCGATCGTGGCGAGCCCTCCCCAGGTGAGGCGCAGAGGGATGAGCGCCGCGAACAGTTCGCCGGCGTACTCCCGCTCCGAGATGAGGTTGAGGTCGAGGAAGATCAGGCGACGGGTCTCCAGGCGCCTGATCTCGTCCACCACCTCCTGCACCGGCCTCAGGTACGGCCCCCCCCAGGCGGTCGGCACCACGCAGAAGTCGCACTTGTGGACGCAGCCGCGGGTCGCCTCCACCGTGTGGAACATGGTGTAGTTGCCGGGATGGAGCAGCTCGCGGCGGGGAGGGGTGAGGCCCGCCAGGGTGAAGCCCGGCCGCTGGGTGTAGCGCGGCTTGAGACGGCCGGCGGCGAAGTCGCACAGGAGCTCGGGCCAGCTCTCCTCCGCGTAACCCACCACCACCGCGTCGCCATGCAGCTGCGCCTCGTCGGGGAGGAGGGTCGGGTGGACCCCGCCGAGCACCACCGGGATGCCGCGCCGCCGGAACTGATCGGCCAGCTCGTAGGCCCGCAGGGCCGTACCGGTAATGCAGCTGATCGCCACCAGGTCCGCTGCCAGGTCCAGATCGATCGCTTCGATCCCCTCATCGAGCATGGTGACCTCGGCATTCAACTCCGCCGGGACAAGGGCGGCCAGGGTCGTCAGGGTAAGGGGAGCATAGCGGAGCGATTTTTTCATGATTCCCGTCCGGTGCCGGTAGAGCGGGCCGCGGGGGGAAATGAGGAGGATTCTCATTGGTCGGGTCCTTCCGTATCTTACAGGATCGGCTCCAGCGGCAGCGCCTTCCAGAGCTTGAGCTTCTGCCTCTTGGCAAGGGGGGCAAAGGAGTCGGGGTTATCCCGGGCATCCCAGCTGTTCGCGGTTTCCATGTCCCGCTCGATGTTTCGCTCCACCTCGGCGGCCAGGCGCGGGTTGCGCACGAGCACCCCCACCTCGGTGTTGAGGTTGGCGGAGCGGGGGTCGAGGTTGAAGGTGCCGACGAACAGGGTCTCGCCGTCGATCACCAGGGTCTTGGCGTGGATGGCGAAGAGCGGGGCGTTTTTCTCCAGCTTCGGGTAGCGCTCGATCAGCTCCCGCTTGATGGCCGGGTCGGGCCTGAACTCGCAGATCCTGATGCCGCTTGCGAGAATTGCCCGGCGCTGCTTCCGGTAGCCGCTGAAGGCCTGGAGGTTGTCGGTGGCGGCGAGCGAATTGGTGCTGATCCGCACCTCCACCCCGCGCGCCGTGAGCTCCCGGAACAGGGCGAGCGCACCCTTCGGCATGACCAGGTAGGGGGACTGGATCGTCACCCGCTTTTTCGCCCGTTTCAGGAGCCCGGCGAGCTCAGTCGTGGTCCTCCCCCCGCCGCCGAGCCCGTGGCGCTCGTCGTTCTTGCCCGGCAGGTCGCAGATGAAGCGGACCTCGTCCCACGCCAGCTCCCGGAGGAGCCCCTCGAATCGTTGTGGCAGGTTCGCGAGCGCCTCCCGCACTTCCGGGGCGAAGTTCTCGGGCTTTTCCGCATAGGCGTGGAGGCCGGCGCAGACTCGGGCGACGCGCTCCGGCGTCATCTTCTTCAGCTCCTTCGCCAGGAGCTTCTCCACCGGCACCGCCAGGGGGCTCCCCCAGAAGCGCTCGAAGCTCCCCTCCATCTGCGCCACCACCGGTCCCATGACCAGCATGTCCCGGTCGCGGAAGTTGTAGCCGTGGTCGTAGTCGAAATACTCGTCGGCCATGTTGCGGCCGCCGGTGATCCCCACCAGGCCGTCGAACAGGGCGGTCTTGTCGTGCATCCGCTGGTTGACCGAGCGGAAGCCGGTGACGATGTTGCCGACCCGCCTGGCGGTGGAGGTGCCGACCTTGTGCTTCGGGTTGTAGATCCGGATCTCGATGTTCGGGTGGAGCGCCAGGGCGAGCAGGGCCTCGGGCTTCGCGTCGATCAGGAGGTCGTCCACCAGCACCCGCACCTTGACCCCCCGCTCCGCCGCCCGCAGCAGCGCCTCGCTGGCGAGGATGCCGATGTTGTCGCTGCTCCAGATGAAGTACTGGACGTCGATCGTCCTGGCCGCCCGGTCGGTGAGCCAGGCCCGCGCCAGCAGCGCCTCCTCTCCCTTCTCCAGGACGTAGGCGCCGGACTTGCCGGGGTGGCTGGCAATCAGCGGCTGCAACGCCTGGCCGAGCCCGGCCGTTTCTGCGGCGAGGGCAGGCCGGCCTGTCAGCAGAAGCGCACTGCAGGCGGATATCAGCAGGAAACTACGAATTTTCATGGATCACCCCTTCCGCTCATTGCCCGTATGCCAGGCCGGCTAACGGACCGGCCGTCCTGTGTGCCGCTCCGTCCGGCAGTGAGGCCTGCTTACCCTTGGCGATCCCCATCAGCTCCCTCATGACCGCCAGCGGGTCGCCGGTGACCCTGCTGCCGTCGTGGTAAAATGACACCAGTTGCAGCGCGCCGTCCCGGATCGCCTTCGCGGCCACGTCGTCCGGGGTGAAGGTGGTGCGGCCGAGCGACTTCCTGGTCGGCCAGTCGACGCCGCTGTAGCTGAGGTAGACCAGCTTCGAGCAGTAGACCCTTCCCTTCGACTCCACGTCGAAGTTGAAGTCGTACGGCTTCCCCACCTGGCGCAGGGCCTGGATCACGGTCCGTGCCCGCTCCTCCCGGCTGAGCCCCGCCTTGCGGAGGACGCCGATGCTGTCGATGTTGAGGAAGTGCTCCAGGCTGTTCATCTCCACCCCGGAGCGGAGCGCCTCGACCACCCCTCTCCCCTCCCGGATCTCGTCCCGGAACCGGGCCACCACCGGGTTGTCCCAGATTCCCAGCTGCCGCAGCTCCTCCTCGGTGCCGACCCAGACCGCCGCGTGCCCCCAGTAGCCGGGGATCAGCTTGTCGGTCAGGCGGAACGGGGTCTTCTCCAGGAGGATGTCGCCGGCCTGCAGTTTCCCGCTGACCTCGGCGAGGACCTCGCCGCGGTTGAACAGCTTCCCTTTGCGGGTTTCCACCAGTCCCACCGCGTTGCCGAAGACCATGCTGAACAGGTTGATCCCCTCCCGCTCGAACCCCGCCAGGGTGTCGCTGGTGACCGCGCCGAAAAAACCGAGGTGTCTGCCGATCACGTAGAACGGGGACCATTTCTTGACCATGGTGTAGGAGGGGCTCTGGGCGATCAGCAG
>JAMPXD010000099.1 GCA_023701365.1 Geobacteraceae bacterium | reverse complement strand
GAGGATGGCAATGCCTGGAGCGATCTGCAGAAGATGCGCAATCTTACCAGCCACACCTACAATGAAGACTTGGCCGATCAAGTCTATACCTTTGTCGTCGGGCAGGGCGTGCAACTGTTCCAACAACTCGCGCAAAAGGCCGTGCAATGGAAAACGACAAACTGATATTCGGTCTGGCAGAACGTCATTATCGCGATATCGTGCGTGTGTTCAGGCGCTATCTGAACATCGAGAAGGTGCTGATCTTCGGCTCCCGCGCCAAGGGGACGGACAAACCGTATTCGGACATCGATCTGGCCGTGGTCGCTCCGAACATGGACGATCAGGAATTCTCCCGGCTCTGGAATGAACTGGACGCACTGGAACTGGTATTCAAACTGGATGTACTGCATTGGGACAAACTTGGTCAGCAAAAACTGAAGGATTCCATCATGACACACGGCCAGTGTTTTTACCCTCTCAGCATGGAGCGCCTTCCGGAGGGGGGCCAATAGCGGTGTCATTTTACACCATGATCAGGAGGACAGATCTCCGATGAGCTTCTACGGATGGGCGCCGTATGTGCCGGTTGCCGAGCGTCGGGCGAAGGCGCAGAAGCAGCTTGAAAAGATGAGAAAGAAGGGGCTCAAGGTGGAGCCGGTGCTTTTGTCCGGCCGCAAGATCGCCGCTTCCTTCTGGGGCAAGGGGTGGTGCGACCATATGGAGTCGTTCAGCGATTACGCCAACCGCCTCCCCCGCGGCCGCACCTACGTCAGAAACGGTTCGGTCTGTCATCTGGAGATTCAGAGCGGCGGCATCAAAGCCATTGTCAGCGGCTCGCAGTTGTACAATGTATCCATTACCATCACCCCGCTTGTGAAAAAGAAATGGGATGCCGTCAAATGCTCCTGCACCGGACGGATCGGGTCGCTGATCGACCTGTTGCGCGGAAGGCTGGACCGCGGGGTCATGGAGGTTGTTGCGCATCGCAAGGACGGGCTTTTTCCGCTGCCCGGCGAGATGAAATTCGACTGCGACTGTCCGGACTGGGCCGGCATGTGCAAGCATGTGGCGGCAGTGCTCTACGGTGTGGGCGCCCGGCTCGACCACTCCCCGGAGATGCTGTTCCTCCTGCGCGGGGTGAATCACGAAGAGCTGGTCGATGTCTCCGCGGCGGTTACGGAGGTGGCCAAAGCCGGAACGTCCCGGCGGAGGATTGCCGCGACCGGTATTGCCGACGTGTTCGGGATCGATATGGCTGAAGCAGGGGAAACGGTTTCCGGTGCAGCCGCCGTTATCCCGGCAGAAAAATCATCCCCTCCCGCACGGCAGCCGCAGATAAAAACCGCCCCGGCAAAACCAAGAGGTCGCAAAAAGTCGACCGCTGTGGCTCCATTCCCCGACCCGGTCACCGGCGACGCCATCTACGCCTGGAGGTCGTCTCTCGGTGAGACCCAGGCCGTATTTGCCGCCCGCATCGGGATAACCGCCGCCAGCATCTCGCAATGGGAAAAAAGGGGCAAGGCCGCCATTGGCATGCAGCCCCGCACTCTGTCGCAACTGGTCAAGGCCTGGGAGCTGACCCATTGAGGAGGGAAAACAATTCACACGATGCGGGGGGCTGACATTCATCGGGTAGCCGGTGTGCCGAAAGCCGCTTCTGCCAGCAATGCGCTGGCGGGGCGGCTTTTTTGCTGATGGCTGCAGGCGAGAAAATCCGCTCCCAAAATCCCCTTGACCACAGTATGTTATTACCTATAATGAAAAGTAATACTATTTGCTGGAGGTAAGAATAATGCTGTCTACGGTTACCATCAAGGGACAGGTCACCATCCCGAAAGAGGTCCGCGATCTTCTCCATATTCACCCCAATGACAAGGTCGATTTCATCATCGAGGGGGGGCGCGCGATTCTCGTCCCGGTGAAGACCCTGAAAGAATTGCGCGGCGCAGTGGCGGCGAAGGAGGGGGCAACCATCGCCCTTGAGCGGAAGGCGGCGAAACGGGCCGTGGCAAAGCGGCTCGGCGAGGAATCGGCATGAAAAAGAGTTTTGTCGACACCAACCTCTTCATCCGCTACCTGACCAACGACGACCCGGCGAAAGCTGACCGGGTCGAAAAGCTCCTGGACCAGGCAGCGGGCGGCTCCGTCACCCTGGTCACCACTGAGATGGTCATGGCCGAGATGGTCTGGGTTCTCGAATCCTATTACGAGCTGGCCAATACCGACATCGCCCCTCTCATTCGCGGCATACTCGCCACGCCCGGACTGGAGGTCATCAACGGTCCGCTGGTCGGGCGGGCCTTGGAACTTTACGAAGGGCAAAATATCGATTTTGTCGACGGCTATATCGCGGCAGTCATGGAAAAGCATGGCATCAGCGATCTCTACTCCTACGACCGCAAGCATATCTCCCGGCTCCGGACCATCAAGAGAAAGGAGCCGTGACACCCGATTTCCCACGGCGGAACCTATGCCCACAAAGATATTGTCTTTGAATTTGCAGCCTGAGAAGGTCAGAAGGGGCGCAGCTCCAAAAATCAAAAGAAGTGCCCGTTGGAGGAACTAGGGGATGGAGGGATATGGTGGCAGACATGAGATGACAGGGAGATGGGATGGATTCACTTTTTCACCCTGTTCCCTGCCCCCCGGTAAACAACAAGGTTCTCCCTCTTCCCGACAGCCACGACGATTACGACAATGCGGTTGTCGTAGGATGAAGGAAGGTAAACAGGCGAATTTCCTGGCCCGGTTCATCCTGGAGAAGATCGACTTGAGCGGTGCGGCTCCTGCGGTTACTGTTGCAGAGCTACCACCTAGGCTATGAGGTCGGACGTTACATCAGCCTCGAGCAGCTCATCAGCGGGGGGTCGTCTCTTGTGCCACAGAGCAGGTGCTAATTGACAAATAGTACTACTTTATGTAAGCTATTGCCATGAATATAGAGCGTGACATTACCTCCTCCATCCGTGCCGTTATGGATGCGCCCGAAGCAATTGTAATAACCGGACTGCGTCGTACGGGAAAGACGACCCTGATGCGGTCACTTATGGAGGAGATTCCCTCCGACAACAAGCTGTTCTTCGATCTGGAGAACCCGGCCAACCGCAAGCTCTTCGAGGAAACTAACTATGACCGGATAGCGGACAACCTTCGCTTTCTCGGCCTCGACCTGACCCGCAGAGGCTATCTGTTCCTGGATGAGGTGCAGTTTCTCCGCTCCATCCCTTCGGTGGTCAAATACCTGATCGACCATTATCGACTGAAATGCCTTCTCACCGGTTCTGCCGTCTTTTATCTCAAAAATCTGTTCAGCGAATCCCTTGCCGGCAGAAAATACAGCTTTGATCTCCACCCGTTGTCGTTCAGCGAATTTCTCCGCTTCAAGGGGAATCCCGTCAGGCTGGAGGCAATGCCGGCACAGGTGACGGAAGCCGTGCATGAAAGCGTGAGTCGATGGTATGACGAATACCTGCTGTATGGCGGATTTCCCGGCGTGGCACTGAAAGATGCCGTCCGGGAAAAGGAGATGATGCTGGACGATATCTTCACCTCCTATTTTCAGATGGAGGTGGTGCAGCTCGGTGATTTCCGGCGCATCAACGTGATCCGCGACCTGATTTTCCTTCTCATGGAGCGGAGCGGGTCGAGGCTCGATGTGCAGAAGCTCTCCAAAGAACTCGGCGTGGCCAGGGAAACGCTCAACAATTACCTGTCGTTTCTGGAGGGGACTTATTTCATCACCCTTGTCCGGCCGTTTTCCACCAACCGGGATACGGAAATCCGGAGCCAGCCGAAGATATACCTTTGCGACACCGGCCTGATGCGGCGATTTTCCCGCATCTCCGACGGCGCGCTGTTCGAGAACGCCGCCTGGCTGGCGTTGCGGCAGCGGGGCCAGACCGGCTACTTTCGCAAGAAAAGCGGGGTGGAGATAGATTTTGTCGTTGACGGGAAAACTGCCTTCGAGATCAAGCAGAAGGCCGACGCAAAGGATGTCTCTCGTCTGCGGCAACTGGCCACGGAACTCGGGCTGCCGGAATACCGGGTGGTATCCCGCAAATGGTGCGAAGTGGAAAATGTCATTTACGGCTATCAGCTATGATAAGGGAGTAACCTGAGGGGGTGCTGCATGGAGTACCAGGTCGGACAACCGGGGCGGGTCGTGGTGGTTCGCTTCAGCGACGGGGACGATGTGCTGGGGGGGCTGGCGGAGATCGTGCGGCGGGAGAATATAAGGGCCGCCTGCTTCAGCGTGGTGGGGGGGCTGAAGAAGGGGCGCTTCGTGGTCGGGCCGGAGACCGAGGAGATGCCGCCGAAGCCGGTCTGGCGCGAGCTGCAGGAGAGCCACGAGGCGGTCGGCTTCGGCACCATCTTCTGGCAGGGGGAGCAGCCGCGGATACATTTCCACGGCGCCTACGGCAAAAAGGAGAGCGTCAAGGCCGGCTGCCTGCGCGAGGGGAGCGAGGCCTTCCTGGTGCTGGAGGCGGTCATCACCGAGATCCTGGGGGTGGATGCCGTGCGGGAAATGGACCCGCTGTCGGGGATGGTGCTGCTGAAGATGAACCGATAAACCTCATGCAGAAATGGAGCCTTCCTGCCGCGCGAACTTCCCGAAGGCCCGGTCCATCCCCGAGATGTGCTCGATGAGCCAACCGGTCATGAGCCGGTTCACCCCGGCTACGAACAGCCTGCTGAGCCCTTCGCTGAACAGGCGCTCCTTCATGGCGGCGAGCTCGCTGATGAACTTCTGGTGCTGCTCCCGGTGCCTTTCGTGATCGGGGAAGCCCAGGCGCTGCTGCAGGCGTTCCTCATCCGCGAAGTGGGTGTTGATGTAGTTGTCGAGAAAACCGAAGAGCCTGACCACTTCACCTCCCCCCTTCCCCTGGTCGCACGCCTCCATGAGGGTGTTGAACTTCTCGAAAAGGCTGCGGTGCTGGGCGTCGATCTCCTCGACCCCGACCGACAGGTGCTCCCTCCACTCGACTCTCATACTGACCTCCTGATATCAGATCCGGCGGCTGCGCCGCCGATGGAACCATGACCGCGGGAAGGCTACACCCCGGCGCGTATGCGGACCCATTCCCGGAACGGCCGCAAAAGGACAAACAGGACCATAATGGTCATATAACCCGGAACAGGGCTGTTGTCAAGCCGTTTTCCGTGGCTTGCGTGGGAGCTATTCCGTAAAAGCTTGAAACCCGGGTATTTTTCATGGAGAATAAGCCTGATGCGTTCGCAAATTCTATCTGTCATCCCCGAGTGCTTCTATCGGGGATCCATCATTTCAGTGACTTAAAGGCTGGATTCCGGCTCAGAATCACTGCCGGAATGACAAATTGCGAGAGCATCAAAGCTGGGAAAAGCGCTTTCTCCAGAGTCACAGAGCCACTGAGATTGGAACGAGGAAGGTGCCCTTTGCAAAGACGAGGAACTCCTTGATGAGGATAATGCTCGCTGCCGTAATGGTCTTCACCCTGGCCTCTCCCTCATTCGCCGCCTCCTTCCACTGGGTCGACCGGCAGGGGTTCCACTCGGCTGACCAGGTCACGAAGGTACCCCTGGCGCACCGCAAGGATCTGCCGATGGTGAAGAACGGGGCGTCGTTCCCCTTCACCGGGGAGGAGGACCGGGACGGGGCGATGTACGTCTGGTTCATCCTCGGCCAGGCCGGGTTCGACTACCCCTTCATCAGGGGGAAGGATTTCCCGGGCAGCCCGCTTTTCAAGAGAGTGGGGGAGCCGCAGGAGGGAGACATCGCCTGGTGGCAGGGTCTGGTGGCGATATACCGGGGGGAGGGGGCGAGGCTCCTCACCGCCCGGGGCGAGCTCCGCCTCAAGGAGATCGAGAAGAAACGCGGCAAGGCCAGCTGGTATCGCTACGCCGGGCCTCCCCGGAAGAGCAAGGCCCCGACGCTGGAAAAAGCGTCGCAGGGCGCGCTCCGGAGGGCGGACGAGGCCCTGCTCCGTCTGGATGGCGCGGCATCGTTTCCGCCAGAGGTTGACGATGCCGAGCGCGATCTCCTCCGGAAGGAGTGGCAAAAGGCGGTCGCCACCCTGGAGGCGCTGCGCAAGAGGTACCCCGACGACCCGCAGCTGCTCCGGCGGATCGGGGCGTGCTACCGGAGGGGGTACAACCTCGGCATGCCGCGGGCATGGGAGCGGGCGGAGGCGTATCTCCTGCGCACGGAAGAGCTGGCGCCCGAGGCGCCCGAGGCGTACATCTCCCTTGGCATACTGTACTCCGATACCGGCCCGGATCATGCGGGGCCGGCCGAAAAGCAGTTCCGCAAGGCGCTCCTCCATGCCCGGAAGGAGCAGCTGGCGCAGGTCTGGTGGGGACTCGCCGTGGCGCTCTATTACCAGGGGAAGGTCAGGGATGCGGTGGCAACCATCGACCGGCTCATCGCCCTCAACCCTGACGACGCGCGGGCGCGGAAACTGCGGGAAAGGTTTCTGACGTCGGAGCGGTGAATGGTGCAGGAGCAGTCTGGACATCGGCCGGATACGGTTTATCCTATCCGTAGCAGCCGGCGGATGAGGCGGGTCATGGAGGAGCGATGCCGAGATCGATGAGACCCCGGCCGGGGCCGGGCAAAAGCCAGCAGGAGCTGGACGAGCTGGTTCGCCGGATGAGGGCGGAGCAGTCTTCGCATGAAAATTACCGGGAGCGCTCCCTCAGGCTCCATGGCTGGATCTGCGCCAAGTGCGGCCGGGAGTTCGAGCGGCACAACCTGCACCTGCTGACCGTCCACCACCGGGACGGCAACCATAATTACAACCCGGCGGACGGGAGCAACTGGGAAAACCTCTGCGTCTGGTGCCACGACGACGAGCACAGCCGCTCCATTCTCGCCGACTATCTGCGGGGAGACGGCAAGGACGAGCGGCGGGGTGGTGAATGAAGAGGACGGGGAGGGTTGGGCCAACTGGCGACGGGGGGGCGAAAAGGGCCCACGGGGCAAGCCGGGCGCCCAAGATCATCAAGGAGCGGTCGCGGAAGATCGGGCTCCCGCCGGGGACCCTGGTCCATATCGGCGAGAAGAGCGACCGGGAGATCAGGATCAGGGTCCTGGACTACGGCCGTGACCGGTGCGAGGAGAAGGAGATCAAGGGGCTCCAGGAGTGTTTCTACTTCGCGGACACCCAGGTCATGTCATGGATCGACGTGGAGGGGCTCCACGAGGTGGAACTGATCCAGCAGCTCGGCGACTGCCAGGGGTTCAACCCCCTCATGCTGGAAGACATCGTTAACACCGACCAGCGCCCGAAGTTGGAGGACTTCGACGACTATCTCTACATCGTCATCAAGATGCTCCATGAGCTGGATAATGGCGGGATCGCCGTGGAACAGGTCAGCCTGGTGGTGGGGGCGAATTTCGTCATCTCCTTCCAGGAGGGGCTGGAGGGGGACGCCTTCGGCCAGGTCCGGGAGCGGATCAGGGGCGGCAAGGGGAAGATCCGGACGATGGGGGCGGACTTCCTCGCCTACGCCCTGATCGATGCGGTGGTCGACGGCTACTTCGGGGTGCTGGAGCGGGTGGGGGAGCGGATCGAGGTGCTGGAGGAGGAGGTGGTGGCCGCCCCATCCCCGGAGACGGTGCGCAGAATCCACCGGCTGAAGCGGGAGATAATCGTGCTGCGCAAGGCGCTCTGGCCGTTGCGGGAGGTGATCGGCGCCCTGGAGCGACGGGAATCCCCCCTCATCTCGGAGCCGGTGACCATCTACCTGCGCGATGTGTACGACCACACCATCCAGGCGATCGACGCGGTGGAGGCCTACCGCGACCTCCTCGCCGGGCTGCTCGACGTCTATCTGTCGAGCCTCTCCAACCGGATGAACGAGATCATGAAGTTCCTCACCATCATCGGCACCATCTTCCTCCCCCTCACCTTCATCGCCGGGGTGTACGGGATGAATTTCCGGAACATGCCCGAGCTCAACTGGCAGTGGGGATATTTCGCCTCGCTCCTCCTGATGGTCGCCGTCTCCCTGGTCATGCTCCTCTACTTCAAGAGGAAGAAGTGGCTCTAGTACCCCCTCACCACCACCTCCAGATGACCGTCATTGGGGCAGAAGATCAGGCCGTGCACCGGGACATCCCGCGGGATGAGGGGGCTGTCCCGGATGATGGAGACCACCCGTTCCACGTTTTCCACCGGGCAGGTAAAGGCCCCCATCCACTGGGCCAGGTCAGGCACGAGAGATTCGATGGCCCCGGGGTCGATCCCCCGCTCGATCATCCGCTCCTTCAGTTGGCCGGGGTCCACGGCCGCCATGCCGCAATCCTTGTGGCCGATGACGAAGACCTCTTCGACCCCCAGCATAAAGATGGCCGCCACCAGGCTGCGGACAACGCCACCATTCGGGTCGATGACGGTGTTGCCGGCATTCTTGATTACCTTGGCGTCTCCCCGCCTGATCCCCATGGCCGGCTCGAGGAAGTCCACCAGCCGGGTGTCCATGCAGGTGAAAATGGCGAACTGCTTTTGGGGATTCTTCGGCAGCGGGGGGAAGGCGCCGGGATGAACGAATTTCTTGTTCTTTTCAATGATGCTGTCCAAAAGGGTCATCTGGCCCTCCAGGTTTTTATTTAAACTAAACATTGTTATATTTATTTTATAGAGACAATGCGACATCTTGTCAAGCCTTTGATTTTGCCCCTGGCAGGGGGGCCGGTAAAAAAAATTTACTCATAGTAAAAAAGCATCCATGGCGGGTCGTTTTTCCGTATCCTTTGCCGCTCAATTCATTCTGGACATACGATCAATATTTAGTATACAGTTTCTGCCGCCCGGCAAGCAGGGCGCCGGGGCAGGAACAGGTCCCGGCGCCCTGGGGAATAACGGCCGGCCGGCACAGGGGGGCAGATGCGCATCACACCGAAAAATGAACTGGAATACCGCTACCGCAAGCTTCAGCAATATATGGCCGAGGAGGGTCTCGATGCGGTGATCATCCTGCAGAACGCCGATCTCTTCTACTTCACCGGCACCATCCAGTCGGGCAACCTTTACATCCCGGCGGCGGGGGAGCCGATCTACATGGTTCGCAAGGATTTTTCCCGGGCCAGGATGGAGTGCGGCCTGAAGGAGGTGGTGCCGTTCGTCACCATGAGGGAGATTCCCGCGATCCTCGGCGAACGGGGCTATCCCGAGCCGGTGCGGATCGGGATGGAACTGGACGTGCTGCCGGTGAATTTCCTGGAGCGCTACCGGAAGGTCTTCCCCCGGGGAGAGTTCGTGGATGCCACCCCCCTGATCCGCAAGGTCCGGATGGTCAAGAGCCACTACGAGATCCACATCCTCCAGGATGCGGCCCAGCAGGTGGACAAGGTCTACCGGCGGGCCAGGGAGGTGATCCGTGAGGGGATGAGCGACATCGAGCTGGCGGCGGAGCTGGAGTTCGTGGCCCGCAAGGAGGGACACCACGGGCTGATCCGGATGCGCGCCTTCAACGGCGAGATGGTCTACGGCCATGTCATCTCCGGGGCCGACACGGCGGTCCCTGCCTATCTTGACACCCCCTTCGGCGGGATGGGGCCGCATCCCTGCTTCGGCCAGGGGGCGAGCTGGAAGCGGATCGGTCGGAACGAGCCGGTGGTGGTGGACTTCTCCGGTTCGTTCGACGGTTACCTGGTGGACCAGACCCGGATCTTTGCCGTCGGCGGGATCTGCGACCGGCTCCGCAAGGGGTATGATGACATGGTCCGGGTGCAGCAGCGGATGGAGGAGCTCGCGGCGCCCGGGATGCCGTGGGGGAGGCTGTACGAGGAATGTCTGGCGCTGGCCGTGGAGCTTGGGTACGAGGAGAGCTTCATGGGGGCCAGGGGGGCTCAGGTATCGTTCATCGGCCATGGTCTCGGCCTGGAGATCGACGAGTACCCCTTCATCGCCCGCGGCTTCGATGATATGACGCTCGAAGCGGGGATGGTATTCGCCTTCGAGCCGAAGGTGGTCTTTCCTGGAGAGGGGGCGGTCGGAATTGAAAACACGTTCTATCTCACCGAGAGCGGTCTGAAACGACTCACCTTTTCCGATGAGGAACTGGTCATCGTATAGCGGGTGGATCGAGGGGGCATGGCGGGAGCATGGCGGGACCCGAAAATTTTTGTTGAATTTAATCCTGGAGGATGTTATACAAAGGGCAAAATTTGTTATGTATACAGTATCCTAAAAAATCATTTCCCATCGCTGTAAACGATTTCTCCGCTACCTGCACGGATTAATATAATCAAATCGTGTTTGACTATCCATTTACGGGCTGTTAGAGTTTTTCCGGTCGAATATTAATATGGTGTGAAGTGCAGGAAAGGAGGGAGTCGGTCAGGTTTTTTGGCGTACGGCTGCTGTTCAATGTTATCAAAAACCCCAACAGGCGAAAGGAGACTATTCAACATGGCACTGAAGGAAACCCTTAAACAGAAGATCGAGGCGCACCGTCCCCGTATCACCAGGCTTGTCAAAGAGTTTGGCAAAGTGAAGATCGACGAGGTTACAATCGACCAGTGCATCGGCGGCGCCCGTGACATCCGCAGTCTGGTGACTGATATCTCCTACCTCGACCCCCAGGAAGGGATCCGCTTCCGCGGCAAGACCATCCCGGAAACTTTCGAAGCTCTGCCGAAGGCTCCGGGGTCAAACTATCCGACCGTCGAGTCTTTCTGGTACATGCTCCTTACCGGCGATGTGCCGACACAGGCTCAGGTTGACGAAGTAGTTGCCGAGTGGAAGGTCCGTCAGGATGTTCCCCAGTATGTATTCGATGCCATCCGCGCCCTGCCGCGTGACAGCCATCCAATGGTCATGCTCTCTGTCGGTATCCTCGTTCTGCAGAAGGACTCCAAGTTTGCCGGTTTCTACAATTCCGGCAAATTCAACAAGATGACTGCCTGGGAATATGTGTATGAGGACGCGTGTGATATCGTTGCCCGTATTCCGATCATCGCTGCCTTCATATACAACCTCAAGTATCGTGGTGACAAGCAGATCGAGATCGATCCGAAACTGGACATGGGTGCCAACTTCGCTCACATGATCGGTCAGAAAGAAGAGTACAAAGATGTTGCCCGTATGTACTTCATCCTTCACTCTGACCATGAGTCTGGTAACGTTTCCGCTCATACGACTCACCTCGTTCACTCAGCACTTTCCGATCCTTACTATGCATACTCTGCAGGTCTGAACGGCCTTGCCGGCCCGCTGCACGGCCTCGCCAACCAGGAAGTTCTCGACTGGACCCTCAAGTTCCAGGAGAAGTACTGCAAGGATGTAGAGCCTACCGCAGAGCTGATCAAAGCTGCTCTCTGGGATACTCTCAATGCCGGTCAGGTCATTCCGGGATACGGCCATGCTGTTCTCCGCAAGACCGACCCGCGCTATACCTCACAGCGTGAATTCTGCCTGAATACCCCGGGTCTCAAAGACTACCCGCTGTTCAAGGTTATTGCCATGATCTTTGAAGTTGCTCCTGGCGTTCTCACCGAGCACGGCAAGACCAAGAACCCCTGGCCGAACGTCGATGCACAGTCCGGCGTTATCCAGATGTACTACGGCCTGACTGAGTTCGAATTCTACACCGTTCTCTTCGGTGTCGGTCGTGCGCTTGGCTGCATGGCTAACATTACCTGGGACCGTGGTCTCGGCTATGCCCTCGAGCGTCCCAAGTCCGTCACCACCCCGATGCTGGAGAAGTGGGCGGAGCAGGGTGGCCGCTTCTAGTTTGCGCGGATTGCCAACAAAAAGGGAGATGCCTCGGCATCTCCCTTTTTTTATCCTGTTTCGGATCTCTCTATCGTGCTTTACGCCTCGGCGAACACCTCGGCGCCGAAGATGTAGATATCGGCCCCTTCCTTCCAGGCATCGCTCTGCATCCCCGCCTTCACGCTGGTCTGGTCGAGAAAGGTCTCCCTGTCCCAGCCATACTCGACGGCCACCTGGGGGAGAAGCACCCCGCGGGAGAAGTTCTTTTCTATGTAGAGGCCATGGGCGCCGACCTTGATCTCTTCGATCGACGCTATTTTCTGGAGGGGGGTGAGGACGGAAATTTCCAGGTCGAAACTGTCGAGATCCTCCTTTCTCATCGGGTAAAAGCGCGGGTCTTTGGTCGCCGCCGAGACGGCCATTTCCTGGACCAGCTGGAAGAGCGGCTTGTCGGCCGTGAAGTTGCCGATGCAGCCACGCAGCTTGCCGTCGATCTTGACGCAGACGAAACAGCCCCGCTGATCCAGGAGCCGGTCGTTTTGCTCTTCCCGCTGTGGCAGGGGGCGGGCCTCGATGCTCGCTATTATGGCTTC
The DNA here is from genome assembly GCA_023701365.1 of Geobacteraceae bacterium. Taxonomy (GTDB): domain Bacteria; phylum Desulfobacterota; class Desulfuromonadia; order Geobacterales; family Geobacteraceae; genus JAMPXD01. The sequence goes on along the minus strand of JAMPXD010000099.1, from coordinate 446 downwards.
CCGGGCGATTTCCAGGAGGCGTTTCTTGTCCTTGGCCGTAAGTCTGTTCTCCATGCGGGTCTCCTCAAGTCAGGTGTTGCCAACCAGCTCCCAATGTACTATATTTGTGCAAAATTAGGCAAGCACTAAGCAATGGCGCAGGAGGAACGAATGGTGAAGCGTTACCGGGTGCTGATAGGTGGAGAATGGCTGGGAGACGACCTCCCCGGGATTGACGTGGTCAACCCTTACGACGACTCGGTCATCGGGGTGGTGCCCGAAGCGGGGGACCGGGAGGTGGAGAGGGCAATCATCGCCGCCCGGCAGGGCTTTGCCGAACTGTCCGGGATGCCGGCATACCGGCGCTCGGAGATCCTGGCCCGGACGGCGGACTTCATCCTGCGGGACAGGGAGGAAATCGCCGCGATAATTGCCCGGGAGGCCGGCAAGTCATGGAAGTACGCCCT
>JAMPXD010000098.1 GCA_023701365.1 Geobacteraceae bacterium | reverse complement strand
GCAATCATCGCCATGTCCCACAACCTCGGGCTGAAGGTGATTGCCGAAGGGGTCGAGACGAAAGAACAGCTGGAGCTCCTCAGGAGCAGCAATTGCGACGAGATCCAGGGATTCTATCTGAAGAAGCCGGTATCCGCCGAAGAGATCACTCCCCTTCTGCTTGGCCCTTTCCGGGACAATCCCCTGAAACTGAGCACCCCTTGGGCAGATTTGGCAGCACCCCGCGCGCAGGCACTTGCCTGAGGCGATCCGCCAGGAGCCACAGGAAATAGCTCGGACAACCCCGCGGCTGCCGCTCATGGCGCTCGCGGCAGGAGCAGACGAGAACGCCCCGGCCAGGGAAAGCCAGGGCGTTTTCCGTCATGGAAAGAGACGGCCGCCGATTGACTACCCCGCCATCCTGCTCTAAACTTTACCCAGAGAGGTGACGCCATGAAAACCATAGAACTTACCGAACAAGAAGCGGAAAGCCTTGCCAGCATCCTCGAGTTCTATCTCTCCGAGCTCAGGATGGAGATCGCCGACACCGAGAGGATCGCCATGCGCGCGCCGATGAAGGGGGAGGAACTCTTCATCAAGGATCTCCTCATTCGCCTCAGGGGCGGGGAAAAGGCATGAGAGAGTGGAACGTGGTGGTGACGGTGCATGAGGGAGGGTTTGCCCCGGCCCGCAGACTGCTGGAACAGTTCGGCGAGGTGGCGCGGACCGAATTCTTCAACGTCCTGGTGATGCGGGCGACCGAGCCGGCGGGGCTCCTGGAGTCCCTCGAAGAGGAGGCCGGCCGCGACCCTGACGCCTTGGCGCCGCTGGCTAGGGTCGTGCCGGTCACCCATCCCTTTACCTTCCAGTCCCCCCGGGAGTTCGAGACCAGGGCCTGCCAGGAGGTGAGCGGCTGGGCACCCCTTCTGGCCGGCAAGGGCTTTCACGTCCGGATGCACCGGCGGGGGTTCAAGGGGAAGCTCTCCAGCCTTGACGAGGAGCGTTTTCTCGACCATTACCTGCTCGCGACGCTGGAGCGGGCCGGCACCCCTGGCCGGATCACCTTCGACGACCCGGACGCGGTGATCGCCCTGGAAACCATCGGCCCCCAGGGCGGCCTCTCGCTCTGGACCAGGGAGGAGTTGCGCCGCCATCCCCTGCTCCATCTCGATTGATGAGTACACCACCTTAATCATAACCCCTCCCTGCCTCCCCTTAACTTAAGGGGAGGAGAGTGTCTTTCCCCCTCTTAAGTTAAGAGGGGGCCAGGGGGAGTTATGGAAGGTAAAAACTGTTTGCGGAATAATGCCCATGCCTGTGAAAAAAAGCGCCAAGAAAGACGTTTCCCCGGGCGACGATCTCCTCCTCCTGGTGGCAACCCTCCCGGTGGGGCTCCAGACGGCGCTCCGCAAGCTTCCCCTGGAGGAGCTGCTGGAGGTGGTGATGGACCTGGGGAGGCCACCCGAGGCGCGCTTTCCCGACCGGGTCGAGCGGCTCTCGGAAACACCATTGAGCCACGCCGATCTGGCCCACGTGGTCGCCCTGATCGGCGAATTCAGCGAGGACAACCGGGCCGGCATCGAACGGACCCTGCACCGGATCTCCGCCATCAGGAACCGCAAGGGGCAGGTGGTCGGCCTCACCCTCCGGGTGGGACGGGCGATCTTCGGCACCATCGAGCTGCTCCGGGGGCTGATCGAAACCGGCCAGAACCTCCTGATCCTGGGGCGGCCGGGGGTGGGGAAGACCACCAAGCTGCGGGAGATGGCGCGGGTCCTGGCCGACGACCTCAACAAAAGGGTGATCGTCGTCGACACCTCCAACGAGATCGCCGGCGACGGCGACATCCCCCACCCGGGGATCGGCAGCGCGCGACGGATGCAGGTCCCCCGCCCGGAGCGCCAGCACGCGGTGATGATCGAGGCGGTGGAGAACCACATGCCAGAGGTGATCATCGTCGACGAGATCGGCACCGAGGCCGAGGCAGCGGCAGCCCGCACCATCGCCGAGCGGGGGGTGCAGCTGATCGGCACCGCCCACGGCAACACCCTGGAGAACCTGATCGTCAACCCCACCCTCTCCGACCTGGTCGGCGGGGTGCAGACCGTCACCCTGGGCGACGAGGAGGCGCGCCGCCGGGGGACGACCAAGACCGTCAGCGAACGGCGTGCCCCCCCCACCTTCGACATCGTGGTGGAGATGGTGGACCGCCACGAGGTCATCGTCCATCGCGACACCGCCCAGGCCGTAGACACCATCCTGCGCGGCTTCCCCCCGGGCGGGGAACGCCGGGAGCAGGCCTCCAACGGCCAGGTCCACGTGCAGGAGGCGCAGGCCGAGGCGCCGCGCCATTTCCCGCCGCCGGCAGCGCCGCTGCGGCGTGAGGGGCCGGCGCGCATTTACCCTTACGCCCTTTCCCGCGACCTACTGGAACGGGTGATCCGCAGTCTCGGCCTGGACGCCCGGACCGTGGGGGAACCGGAACGGGCGGACCTGGTCCTGGCGCTCCGCTCCCGCGCCAACGACACCCGGCTGCTGCGCGCCCTGGCCGACACCAGTGCCCAGCTCCACCTGCTCAAGCGCAATACCGCCAACGAGATGCGGCGGCTGTTGCAGCACCTGTTCCACGTGATGGAAGGGGTAGAGCGCGACGAATCGGAGGAGGCGGCGCGCGAGGCGGAAGCGGGGATCGAAAGGGCCATCCGGGAGGGGGTGGAGGTGCCCCTCCCGCCGCGCCGGTCGGCGCTCCGCAGGATGCAGCACCGCCTCATCGCCGGCCATAACCTGGTGGCCCAGAGCAGCGGCAGGGAACCGCAGCGCCATCTGGTGATCTATCCACCGGAGCAGAGCGACTGAAACCCATGGCAAAGATCCTGCTGCAGGTAGAGACATCAGCCGGCGGCGCCGGCGCCAGCCTCCCGCTTTCCTTTACCCTGCTGGAACGGAAATTCATGGTCAGCGAGCTGCTGGACAGCTGGCACGGGGTTGACCACGCCTATTTCAAGCTGGTCGCCGATGACGGCAACCTCTACGTCCTCCGCCATGACCTGGAACGGGACGAATGGGAGATGGTGCTCACCGAGACCGTCCCCCCGCAGGTGAGGAAATGATGGAATGGGAAGGGGAAGGAGCAAGGGGTGAAGGGGGCAGGAAGGGGTGCCGGTTCTGCGCGATCATCCGGGGGGAGACGCCGGCCCGGGTCGTCTTCGCGGACGCGGTCTCGCTGGCGTTCCTCGACCACCGTCCGCTCTTTCCCGGCCATCTCCTGCTGGTGCCGCGCGAACATCACGAGACCCTCGGCGACCTGCCGGAGGAGCTGGTTGCCCCCCTCTTCACGACCGCCCGGTTCCTGGCCCGGGCGGTCGAGGAAGGGATGGCCGCCGAGGGGAGCTTCGTTGCGGTCAACAACCGGGTGAGCCAGAGCGTCCCCCACCTCCACGTCCATATCGTACCCCGGCGCAGGCATGACGGCCTGAAGGGATTCTTCTGGCCCCGCCATAAATACGGCGATGAGGCGGAGATCGTGCAGGTGGCGGCGCTCCTGCGAGCGACTATCGAACGGCTCACAAAAGGAGGAGGGGGATGACTCCCCCTCCTCCCGCTCCATTCACTCGTTACGCCGCTTTCGGCAGCTTGTGGAGCATCTCCTTGTAGTCCTTCCACTCGGTGGCGGTCCAGACCTCGGTCGTGGCATGGCCGTAAGTCCGGATGATGGTTGCCACCTCCATCGCCGTCTCCAGATCAGGGGCGCGGAAGATATCGAGATAATCGCACGGGCCGAGGATGGCGAAATTGTGCAGCCATTCCACCCTCGGGCATTCCCCGCGGACCTGATCCATGGCCTTCTGCTCAAGCTCCTCCAGCGTGGCGGGGGAGCGGAGCGCATCAGGGGAGAGACGAGTCAGCATGACGAACGTCAACATGACGGGCATCCTCCTTTCGTTTGAACTTTCCTCCCATATTTCCATGATAAACCCATTCCGCGCGGTTGGCAATTTAGAACTCCGCATGGCGCGGTGTCCTCGGGAAGGGTATCACATCGCGGATATTCTCCATCCCGGTCAGGTACATGATCAGCCGCTCGAAGCCGAGGCCGAAGCCGGCATGGGGGCAGGAGCCCCAGCGCCGGGTGTCGAGGTACCACCAGAGGTCGGCAGGCGCAATCCCCACCTCCTCCATCCGCGTAGTCAGCAGGTCGAGCCGCTCCTCCCGCTGGCTCCCGCCGATGATCTCCCCCACCTTGGGGACCAGCAGGTCCATGGCGGCGACGGTCCGGCCGTCGTCGTTCTGTCGCATGTAGAAGGCCTTGATCTCCTTCGGGTAGTTGACGATGAAGACCGGCCCCCCGACCACCTGCTCGGTGAGGTAGCGCTCGTGCTCCGCCTGGAGGTCGAGCCCCCACTCCACCGGGAACTCGAAGGCGACCGGCGCCCTTTTCAGCCTCTCGACCGCCTCGCTGTACTCCATCATGGCGAAGGCGGAGTCGGCCACATTGCCGATCCGCTCGATCAGCCCCCGGTCGATATGCTCGTTGAAGAAGGCCAGGTCCTCCCCGCAGTGGTCCAGGACATGGCGGCAGAGGTAGCGGAAGAACTCCTCGGCCAGGGCCGCGTCCGCCGCGAGGTCGGCGAAGGCGATCTCCGGCTCGATCATCCAGAACTCGGCGGCGTGCCGGGAGGTGTTGGAGTTCTCGGCCCGGAAGGTGGGGCCGAAGGTGTAGATGTCGGAAAAGGCCATGGCGAACAGCTCCCCCTCCAGCTGGCCGCTGACAGTGAGCCCGGTCGCCTGGCCGAAGAAATCCCCGGCGTAGTCCACCTCGCCGGCGACCAGGGGGGGATGGGCCAGGTCCAGGGTGGTGACGCGGAACAGCTCCCCGGCCCCCTCGCAGTCGCTGGCGGTGATGATCGGGGTGTGGACGTAGAGGAAGCCCCGCTCGGCGAAGAAGCGGTGGATCGCCTGGGCCAGCGAGGAGCGGACCCGGAACACCGCGCCGAAGGTGTTGGAGCGGGGGCGCAGATGGGCGATGGTGCGCAGATACTCGAAGCTGTGGCGTTTCTTCTGGAGGGGGTAGGCCTCGTCGGCCGCCCCTGTGATGGTGATCTCCTCCGCCTGGAGCTCGTAGCGCTGCCCGGCCGCGGGGGATGCGGCTAGGGTCCCGCTGACCTCCAGGGCCGCGCCGGTGCCGCTCCGGCTCACCTCCTCGTAATTGGCCAGTGCCGGGGTAGCCACCACCTGGAGGCTCGCCAGGCACGAGCCGTCGTTCAGGGCGATGAAGGCGACCTCCTTCCCGACCCGGACGGTGCGCACCCACCCCTTGACCACGTACCGCGCCCCAGCCGCCGGCGCCGCCAGCACCTCCCGCACCCTCGTCTTCTCTTTCATCTGGCTCTTCTCCGTATCGTTTTTGAACCTTTCTCTCGCCCGTTCACTTCGTTCACCAGAGATCACAGAGTTCACAGAGAAAATCTTCATGATCTCAGAATTTCTCCGTGTGCTCTGTGAGCTCTGTAAGAGATCGGCCTTAATTCTAACATAACGTCTGCCCCCCGCCAAACCCTACTTTGTGCCGCCGGTACAAAAGCTTTGACCTCCCCGGCCCCATGGGATATATTTCTTGGCAGCCATGGCCAAAATAATCCTGATGACATTGATGCTCGCTCTTTTCCCTCTTTTCGCGGGACACGCGGCGAACTCCTCCCGAAACTTCGGCGGAGTCGGCATCGACGGTGCCCCCCTGGACGACGGCCGGATCGTGGTGAAGCAGCTGGTGACCGGCGGCCCGGCCCACCTTGCCGGAATCAGGATCGGCGATATAATAACCCACATTGACGGGAAGCCGACCAGGGGGAGTGATTTCATTGACCTCGTCGAGCACCGCCTGCGCGGCCTGGCCGGGACAAAAGTGCTCATCGTCATCCACCGCCCCGGAGAAAGCAAACCGCTCCGCTTCAACCTGACCAGGCGGCAACTGGTCACGGGCAGCAAGAATTAAAAAGGGAGAACCACCATGCACCTGTCGCTCCGCACCATCCTCTTCCTCATTGTGACGCTGGCCGCGTTGAACTCAGCGGCGGCGGAGTCAGGAGAACCCCGGCAGAGCCCGATCAACCCCGCCGCACTCCCCGCCGGCAACTACCCGATGATCGTCCTCTACTCGACCTCCTGGTGTCCCCACTGCAAGGAGGCCAAGGAATACTTCACCCATAACAATATCCCCTTCATCAACCGGGACGTGGAGCTCGACGCCGCCGCCATGGAGCTCCTGGTCAACAGGTACAAGAGCCAGGGGGTGCCGGTCATCGTCATCGGCAACGACGAAAAGGTGTTGAAGGGATTCGCCCGGGAGACCTTCGAAAAGGGGGTCAAAGAGGTGCAGCAGAAGAAATGAACGTCATCTTCGGGATGCATAAAAGGGAGCCGACCGGCTCCCTTTTTTATTGCCCTGCCGCCTTGACTTTCCCCATTCCCGATGTAACATAGCATTCATTAACCAACCACAATCCAACAACTGGTTACGCTGCAACGACCTCGTTGCATAAGGACTTGATTACTCAACAAGGAGGAGTTATGCGCTGCTTAAAGATGATCGCGGTTATCCTGGTGCCCCTCATGTTGTCGTTGACCGGCTGCGGCAGTGATTCGAGCGGGACGACCTCGGCAAACAACCCCTTCACCACGAGTGGTGGTAACACGAGTGGCGACGGTACTTCACCTCCAACACCCACCGGAAGCGGCACCGTGCTCTCCTACAATCTCGTCCTGAGCCTGATCTCCCCATCGGGGACCGGAACCACTGTGGGGCCCAACAGTAAAGTTATTGCCACCGCCATTCTGACGGACTCTAGCGGAAACCCGGTGGCCAATCAGCCGATCAAGTTCGAGGCGGTCGAGGGACCGGTCGCCATTGATCCAGCAATCGTTACCACCGACTCCAGCGGCAAGGCCATTAACTTGCTTACGGCGGGGGCGACCACCACCTCGGCAATCGATGTGATCATGAAGGCATCTACCTCGGTGAACAGTCAGCTCGTCACCGCAATCGGCATGTTCAAGATCATGCGCAGTGAAAGCAATATCATCAAGTTCATGACCACCAAGGGCCCAACCGATCCCGACGGCACACTAAATACGTTACGGGTGACATTGACAAACGCTTCAACACCTTCTTCGAGAACGATTCTGCAGCAGGTCCCGTTCCAAATACTTGACAATAACGGCGTCCCCCGCGTTCGCGTGCCGGTGACAATTAGCATTTACAGCGAAATCGGTGACTGCCCGGTCTTTATAGATTCTCCGGAAGCGGCTGCAAGGACGGTTACCACCGATGACACGGGCTTAGGCATATTCAATGCCGGTGTGACCGTGGTCGTCCCACCAGTCGGGAGCGAAAATGCATGCTCCATCATATACAAGGCCGAAGCTGTTGATCCGAACAACCCACCGGCTACCATCTACTCTTATGGCGGCTTTATCGCTGTTCTGGAAAATGTATTGCCAGAATAGTGATTCACTTAAAGACGAAATGATTTTATTTCTTCAAGGAGGTTCCAATGCGCACCATTATCGCTTGTACCTTGAGCCTGCTGGCTCTGTTCACATCTGCCGCCATGGCCGAAAGCATAAACGGCAGGCTGGGGCTGACCGGCAAGCTCGGGTTCGTAGTGCCGCTCAACGACAGCGAGATCAAGGGCTCGCCATTCGGGCTGGGCGACATAGACTTTGCCGGCGGCGGCGGGCTCATCTACGGCTTCGGCCACTGTTTCGCGGCAGAGCTGGACATCGCCCACATTCCCGCCCTGGACGTGGTGAAAAGCACGACCAAGATCGATGAGGCGGAATTCACCGACATCTCCCTCGGCCTCCAGCTTCGCATCATGCCTAACCACAGGCTGGTCCCCTACATTGGAGCGGGGATCGACTTCATCAAGGGCGACATCTCGGATTCGACTCTGGACTGGACGCTGGGGGGGCACGTAAACGGCGGGATCGACTTCTTCCTCAACAAGAGCATCGCCCTGGTCCTCGACTGCAAGGCTGTCTTTGCCGAGAAAAGCGACATTCAGCAGATGGATGTAACGGTCGGCAAATTTGACCCCACGAGTGTCATTACCACATTCGGCGTGCGGCTGTTCCTCCCCGAAAAGTGGTGACCTGCAAGCGGCAAATCATTGCAGGAAAATCTATCATGAAAAAGGGGAGCCGACCGGCTCCCCTTTTTATTAGCTGTTTTGTCACGCCCCGCCGCTCTTGGTGATAAGCATCACCCCGATGCAGACCAGGATCGTGCCGGCCCAGCGCATGGGAGTGACTACTTCGTGGAGGAAATACTGGGAGAGGAAGGCGACCAGCACGTAGTTCAGGGCCTGCATCGGCAGGGCGACCGAGAGGTCTTCCCAGGAGAGGACCGCCAGCCAGAGGAAGAAGAAGATCGACAGCATGATGGTGCCGATGATCAGCTTGGGGGTGGTGAGAGCCTGAAAGGCGACGTTCAGTATCCCCCGCAGGTTCATGGCCGAGAGGTCCCCCAGCTCCTTCATCCCTTTGGCGAGGAGGATGTCGCCGATGGTCCCGGCAGTGACGGCGAGCAACATGACGATTACTGTCTTAAGCATGATATCCTTTCCTTACATGAATGCGGAATTCGGACTGCGGAGTGCGGAATGAAAAGCTTTTACTCCGCATTCCGCACTCCGCACTCCGCATTCTTCCTATCCCCCCGGTAGTTCCTGAGCACAATTCCGAGTCCCCACAGTTTCTCCCGCACCCGCGGGCTGGTGAGGGCGGCCAGCTCCTCTTCATGGCGGTAGTCGGGCATCCATCTGCGCAACGTCTCATCGGGGTGACAGCCGGGGTGAAAGTAGATCTCGGTCACCCCTTCCCGGAGCCGGTCGAGGGCCTTGAGGAGATACGCCTCGGTCATCTGCCCGGAATTCAGAAGCCCCTTCACCTCGGCCGCGTAGCCGATCCTCCTGAGATCCAGCTCCGGCCGGCAGCGGGCCGCCAGCCGCCCGAAGATGAAGGCGTCGGCGGCCTTGCCGACTAGCCGGCGGCGCGCCAGGGAAAGATCGGCGGCAAGCCGCTCCCGGCTGAGACGAAATGTGGTGATGCCGTATCGCGCCATGAGCGGCTGCAGGATGTCGAACACGGTCGGGTGCATGTGGATGTTGAGGTGGCCATCGATGTGGGAAAGGGGGAGGCCGGTCTCCCTGAACCGCTCGATCTGCCCCTCGATCTCCGCCTTCAGCTGCCTGCGCAGGGACTTCAGGAAGAAGTAGCGCATCCCTGCCAGCACCGGGTCGTTGGGGAAATCCCCCTGACGGTCGGTGAGCGCCGGCATCCCGCCGTGGGAAAGGGCCGCCCGCCCTTGGACGAGGGTGAGGTGAAGCCCGACCTGGAGCCCCGGGTTCTCCCGGGCGAGGGTTACCGCCTCGGCAAAGGCATCCCCGGTCACCATCAGGGAGGCGCTGGTCAGGATACCCTCCCGCCAGGCCTTGATGATCGCCCGGTTGGAGCCGGAGGAGAGGCCGAAGTCGTCAGCATTGATGATCAGTTCTTTCATGGTTCGTGCGACGTGCGACGTGCGCGATCCGACCGATCGGTCCGATCCGACAGATCCGTCGGATCACGCACGTCGCATGTTTTCAGCACCCCTTCGCCTGCTTGCGCTTGCGCATGTAGTCCAGATACTGCCGCCCTTCCTTCAGGAGCTTCTTCCGCTCCTCGGAGCTGACGATCATCCGGCCGATGCTGCGGGCGATGTACTTGGGGCGGAAGTAGAACTTGTTGTAGAAGAGCTCCACCGCGTCGAAGATCTCCTGGTTGGAGAGGTGCGGATAGTTGATAACGCACTTCTGGTGACCGGTTTCATCGAGGAAGCTGTCCGAGGCGATCCACCCCTCCTTCCGGCAGAGATCGTAGAATTCGGTGCCGGGATAGGGGGAGGCGAGCGAGGCCTGGATCGAGTTGAGGTCGAGGGCCTTGGCGAATTCGATGGTCTCCCGGATCGTCTCCCTGCTCTCGCCGGGGAGCCCCATGACAAAGGCGCCATGCACGGAAAGACCCAGCTTCTTGCAGTTCCTGGTGAACTCGACGGCCTGCGCCTTGGTGACCCCCTTCTTGATGTTCTTCAGGATCTGCTCGTTGCCCGACTCGAAACCGACCACCACATGGCGCAGCCCCGCCTCGCGCATCACCTTCAGGGTCTCGTAATCGCAGTTGGCGCGGGCGTTGATGGTCCAGGAGATGCCGAGCGGCCTGATCTTCTCCGCCACTTCCCGGGCATGCTTGCGGTCTGCGGTAAAGGTGTCGTCGTCGAAGGAGATCTCCTTGACTCCGGGGATGTTCTCCTTGATCCACCGCACCTCCTGGTAGACGTTTTCCGCGCTCCTGGTCCGCATGGTCCGGCCGGAGAAGGTCTGGGGCCAGAGGCAGTAGATGCACTTCGACGGACAGCCGCGGCTGGCATAGATGGAGACGTAGGGGTGGAGGAAATGGGGAATGATGTACTCCGTTACCGGGAGGTCCCGCAGGTAGACCTGGCTGGCAAACGGCAGGGCGTCCAGATCGGTGATCGGCGGCCGGTCCGGGGTGTGGACCACTCTCCCCTCCCTTACGAAGCTGATCCCGTCCACCCTGTCCCACTCACGCCCCTCGCACAGCTCCCGGGTGGAGTAATCAAACTCGCCGCGGCAGACGATATCCACCGCCCCCCTGGCGAAGCGGAGCGACTCCTCCGGCAGCACCGACACATGGGGGCCGGTCAGCACCGTGACGGTCCCGGGTTTCTCCTCCTTGATCCGGCGGGCGGTCTCCACGTCGATGGCGAGCGTCGGGGTGGAGGTGTACATCACCACCATGTCGTACCCTTTGGCAATGGCGAGGCAATCGTCGAGGGTCAGCCGCTGCACCGGCGCGTCCACCACCCGGCTCCCCTCGATCATCCCGGCCGGATAGCAGAGCCAGGTCGGGTACCAGAACGAGGTGACCTCGCGGGAGGCCTGATAGCGGGCACCGGCGCCGCCGTCGAAGTCCTCGAAGGTGGGGGGGTTCAGAAATAAAGGTTTCATCGAAAGCTCCTAAGGGGTCTTCGTTTCCGGTAAAAATAAACAGTTAGGATAAAGGGAGCACCCCTATTTGTCAAGGTCAAAGGCCTCAGGCCCGGTCAGCCCCTGGATCTTCACGTACTCTTCGCCGCGCTTGACGTAGATATCCTCGGGCGCCAGACCGGCCTTTGCCAGGGCGCCTTCCACCGCTTCCCGGTCAGTGGCGCCGTAGCGGATGGCAAGGCCGCAGTCCGAGCTCACCGCCCGGGGCGCCGGGATGAGGAGGATCGGCAGGCGAAGCTCCTTGAGGGTCTTTTCCGCCTTCATCACCCGGTGGATGGAGTTGAAGATCGCTACATATTCGCCGTTTTTCACCATTTATCTTCCCCCTGCCCCTCTCTTCCGGACATTGTTCCGCCCAACATGCGCATTGACAAAGCCCCTGTTACGCCATACTATGGGAAACATGGACGGCCTGCTACCCCTCCTGGGACTGATCATTTTCGCGTTTGCCATCAACGTGCCACTCGGCTACCTGCGGCAGAACTACGAAAAATTCACCTTCGGCTGGTATTTCTACATCCACATCTCCATCCCCCTCATCATCTACCTCCGGATCAAGGCTGGCTTCAGCTGGATGTTCATCCCCCTCACCCTGGGCGGAGCCATCGCCGGCCAGATGGTCGGCGGGATGCTGCGGAAGAGGAGGCAGAGCGGTGGCTGACAAGAGGGAGCGGCTGAAGCGGCCCGTCCCGGTCGCCGAGCTGATGGCCACCCTGTTCCGGGGCAAGCCCGCAGAGAAGCGCCTCGAAGAGGGGAAAATCTGGCTTCTCTGGGATGCCGCGGTGGGCCGGCAGATTGCCGCCAAGGCCCGCCCCGTGAGCTTCCGCGACGGGGTCCTGACCGTGGCGGTGGCGAACGCCCCCTGGATGCAGCAGCTTACCTTCATGAAGAAGGGGATCGTGGAAAAGCTCAACGAACGGCTCGGCCGGGAGCTGGTGCGCGACATCTACCTGAAGGCCGGAGTGCCGGAGAAGCCTGCTCCCCCTGCGAAGCCCCCCCGCCGGGAGGAGCGTCCCCTCAGTGACGCGGAGAAGCTGCGGATCGCCAACCGGTCCGCAGAGATAGCCGACCCGGAGCTTCGCGCAGCCGTGGAGCGGCTCCTGGCCCGGCACCTGGCGAACGCGGAACAGTCCGACTGATTCCTGTCCGCAATCGATGTGACGATTCAGGCCTCGCAGGCTTCAGAAACCCGCAGGGTCTCCGCCAGTTTCTCCCCCTGTATCCTCTCCATCTCCCTGCTGTAGCCACCCCCGTCGTCGTAGACCAGTAGCGGCGGCAGCACCCTCAGTTCCCCTGTGCGCCCCTTGGCCAGCTCGACCAGGAACATCCTCGCCTCGGCCCCCGGATTGCCATGCACCATCCGCAGCCGGAGCGGCGCGAGCTTGAGGAGCGCCGCCTCGGCAAGGAGTTCGGCCAGCCTGGACGGGTGGTAGATGAAGCTGATCCTCCCGGCCGGCCGCACCAGGTATTTCGCCATGCCGAGGAAATCGGCGAGGCCGGCTGTCGACTCGTGGCGGGCATCGTCCCGCCCCGCCTTCGGACTCACCTTGCCGGTCCCCCGTCGCCGGTAGGGGGGATTGGCGAGCACCAGGTCAAAGGATGAAACCGGGAAACGGCTTTTCAAGGCGGTAACATCCT
>JAMPXD010000280.1 GCA_023701365.1 Geobacteraceae bacterium | reverse complement strand
TGGGTGCCGGAGTAGTCGAACTCGCACGCCTGGCCGATGACGATCGGGCCGGCGCCGATGATGAGGATCTTGTGGATGTCGGTACGTTTGGGCATTATTTATCAACTCCTTACGGTTATTTTCTCTGTAGGGGCAAGGCATCCAGCCGCCGCAGCCGGAGCTGCTTTGGCGGAGGAGGCTGCCTTGCCCAGGGCGACGCATGCGTCGCCCTACGATATCATCCTCTGAATATGAAGAACACCGCTCCGCAGGCAAAGGTCATGAAGACGTTGGACAGCAGCAGTAAAAAAATCGTTCTCACGCACACCTCTGCGAATCGGGGCCGGAATGGCGGGCCGGGTCATGCCGGCCTCGAAAAATCCTCCCAGGCTTGCCGGATCGCCCTTGTATGCTCATCGTCAGCGGCCATCATCGCCCTGAACATCTCGACGAAAGATTCTTCCGTGAAATGCACCTGGCAGTCCATATGGAAATTCGACAGCTTTCCCTCCAGTTCCACGGCAATGCGCAGGGCCTCCTCCGGAAGCGGCGGGCTTTTTTTCGCACTGTCCAGTAGCAACCGGACAAATTCGAGAGTTTCGGCAGCCTCGGCAAAATCGAGGTTGACGGTTTCTATCATTCCGGTCTGAATTGCTGTCGCGAGTTTGAACTGATTTGCATGGTTGCGCTCCTCCATGGCGGTTTTCCGCCAGAGCTGCGCCAGCCTTGCATCATCCTTGAAAAGCTCGGCAAAAAAGAGGTAGAGCTGCTCATTCGCCAACTCGACCTGCCGGCATATGTCCAGTACCCTGATTTCCTGCGGGGTCAGCGTCTTTTCCATGGACCCTCCTCCTGGCAATCTCCGTGATCCGAGCTACTCCTGCACCCAGCCGTTTTCCAGCCCCGCATCTTCCAGTGCCACCACCGCTTCCTCGTACTCTTGATCGGTAAGTTTCCGCTGCAGCCCCGGCGTATCGGGGGCCTTGTGGGCCGGGAAGAACTGCTTCATCAGAGAAATGTGGCTCTCCCGTCCCAGGTTTTCCGCGATCCAGGCCAGGGTCTCCTGGCTCCCGGCACCCCCTTCCGGCAGCACCAGATGGCGAACGATGATGCCGCCCAGCGCGATCCCCTCCCTGTCCGTCCGCAGGTGCCCCACCTGGCGGAGCATCTCCCTGACCGCGGCCCGGTTGGCCTCCCGGTAGCCGGGCGCGGAGGAGTACCGCACCGCTTCCTCATCCCCCGCGTACTTCATGTCCGGCAGGTAGATATCCACCACCCCGTCCAGCAGCCGGAGGGCATCGACCTTCTCGTAGCCGCTGGAGTTCCAGACGATTGGCAGGGAAAACCCCTGGGGGATCGCCAGGTAGAGGGCCGCCAGGATCTGGGGGAGGAAATGGCCCGGGGTGACGAAGTTGATGTTGTGCACCCCCTGCCCCTGGAGCCTGACCATCCTGCCGGCCAGCTCAAGGGTCGTGATGTCGGTGCCGTTCCCCAGCTGGCTGATGGGGAAGTTCTGGCAGAACCGGCAGGAGAGGCTGCAGTTGGAGAGGAAGATCGTCCCCGACCCCCGCTCTCCGGAGATGGGCGGCTCCTCCCCCCGGTGAACATTGGCCGAGGCGATCCGCGGCCGCCACCCCACCCGGCAGACCCCGGTGGCGCCGGCCAGCCGGTCCACCCGGCAGTCATGGGGGCAGAGGTCGCAGGAACGGAGGCGCCGGTACCCCTCACGGACCCGCCGGAGCAATTCGCCGGAATTGTAAAGATCTAAATAGCGCATGGTTCTGTAGGGGCAACCCTTGTGGTTGCCCTGAATCTATGGTTGCCCTGAATCGGGCGGGCACAAGACCCGCCCCTACGATTTGCATTTTTCCATCATTTCCACGAAGCGCCCAAACAGATAATGCGAATCATGCGGTCCCGGCGACGCCTCCGGATGATGCTGGACCGAGAAGATCGGCAGTTCCTTGTGGCGCATCCCCTCCACGGTCTGGTCGTTCAGGTTCTCGTGGGCCAGTTCACTGGCGTGGGCAAGCGACACGATGTCCACCGAGAAGCCGTGGTTCTGGGCGGTGATCTCCACCTTGCGGGTCGCCAGATCCATGACCGGCAGGTTGGAGCCGTGGTTGCCGAACTTGAGCTTGATGGTCTGGCCCCCCAGGGCGAGCCCGAGGAGCTGGTGGCCGAGACAGATGCCGAAGATCGGCTTCTTGCCGATGAACTTGCGGATGTTCGCGATCACGGCAGTCATCGGCTCCGGGTCGCCCGGGCCGTTACTGAGGAAGATCCCGTCCGGGTTCATGGCGAGCGCCTCCTCGGCCGGGAAGGTGGCCGGGACCACCGTCACGTCGCAGCCGGCGGAGACCAGGCAGCGGAGGATGTTCAGCTTGATGCCAAAATCGTACGCCACCACCTTGTATTTCAATTCGGCCGGCTCCGCTTCGCTGTAACCGGTCCCCAGTTCCCAGCGCTTCTCGGTCCAGTGGTACGGCTTGTCGCAGGTGACGCCGCTCGCCAGGTCGAGCCCCGCCATGGAGGGGACCGCCCGCGCCTTCCGCACCAGGCTCGCAGGGTCGAAATCGACCGTGGAGATGATCCCGTTCTGGGCGCCGCAGTCCCGCAGGTGACGGGTCAGCGCCCGGGTGTCGAGCCCCTGGATG
>JAMPXD010000005.1 GCA_023701365.1 Geobacteraceae bacterium | reverse complement strand
CCGTATTTACGAGGGCAGTGCGCGGCATGCCTCGCCCCCGCAGGTTATAAACAGCCGAGCTGCTTGAAGAAGTCATTCCCCTTGTCGTCCACCAGGATGAACGCCGGGAAGTCGACCACCTCGATCTTCCAGACCGCCTCCATCCCCAGCTCGGGGAAGTCGATGCACTCGACCTTCTTGATGTTCTCCTCGGCCAGGAGCGCTGCCGGGCCGCCGATGGAGCCGAGGTAGAAGCCGCCGTACTTCTGGCAGGCGTCGGTCACCTGCTGGCTCCGGTTCCCCTTGGCGATCATGATCAGGCAGGCCCCCTTGGACTGGAGCAGATCGACGTAGGAGTCCATCCTGCCCGCCGTGGTCGGGCCGAACGAGCCGGACGGCTTCCCTTCCGGGGTCTTGGCCGGGCCGGCGTAGTAGATCGGGTGATTGAGGAGATACTCCGGCACCGGCTTGCCGGCGTCGATGATCTCCTTGAACTTGGCGTGGGCGATGTCGCGGCCGACCACGATGGTGCCGGTGAGCAGCAGGGGCGTCGCCACCGGGTGCCTGGTCAGCTCGGCCAGCACCTCCTTGATCGGCTTGTTCAGGTCGATTTTTACCCCGTGCTCGTGCTTTCTCCGGTAGGCCTCGGGGATCAGCCGCCCCGGGTCGCGGTCCATCTCCTCCAGCCAGATCCCGTCCTTGTTGATCTTCGCCTTGATGTTGCGGTCGGCGGAGCAGGAGACCCCCATCCCGACCGGGCAGGAGGCGCCGTGGCGGGGGAGGCGGACGATCCGGACGTCATGGGCGAAGTACTTGCCGCCGAACTGGGCGCCGATCCCGAGTTTCTGGGCCGCCGCGAGGATCTTCTGCTCCAGCTCCACGTCGCGGAAGGCCTGGCCGAACTCGTTCCCTTCGGTGGGGAGGCTGTCCAGGTACTTGGTGGAGGCGAGTTTCACCGTCTTCAGGCACGTCTCGGCGCTGGTGCCGCCGATCACGAAGGCGAGGTGGTAGGGGGGGCAGGCGGCGGTGCCGAGGGTCTTCATCTTGTCGATCAGGAACTTCTCCAGGGTGGCGGGGTTCAAGAGCGCCTTGGTCTCCTGGTAGAGGTAGGTCTTGTTGGCGCTGCCGCCACCCTTGGCGACGAACAGGAACTTGTACTCGTCCCCCTTGGTGGCGTACAGGTCGATCTGGGCCGGCAGGTTGGTGCCGGTGTTGATCTCCTCGTACATGTCGAGCGCCACGGTCTGGGAGTAGCGGAGGTTCTCCTCGGTGTAGGTCTTGTAGACCCCCTGGGAGATGTACTCCTCGTCGTTGACCCCGGTCCAGACCTGCTGCCCCTTCTTCCCCATGATGGTGGCGGTGCCGGTGTCCTGGCAGATGGGGAGCTCGAACTTGGCGGAGACCTCGGCGTTCCTCAGCATGGCGATCGCCACCCCCTTGTCGTTCATCGAGGCTTCCGGGTCGGTGAGGATCTTGGCGACCATCTCGTTGTGCTCGGGGCGGAGCAGGAAGGAGACCTCGCGCATCGCCTGGTTGGCGAGGAAGGTGAGGGCGGCCGGGTCGACCTTGAGGACCGGCTTTCCTTCGAACTCGGAGACGGAGACCCCTTCCCTGGTGAGGAGGCGGTACTTGGTGGCGTCGGGGCCGAGGGGGAACGGCTCCTGGTAGTGGAACTCTTTTACGGACATGATTATTTTCTCCTTTCGGTGGGATAAAAAAGACGGGCTAAAGGCTAAAGGTTCAGGGTTTTCAGGGTCTAAAACCTTGCGCCTTCAGCCCTGTGCCCTGCGCCTGTTTTTTGTATACAGTATGCCGGAAATATATTGAAAAAAATCCGATTTGTCGAGGGGGAAGTTGCGCCGCCCCAGAAATATGCCGATTCATGTGACGCAACAGGGGGAAAAGGAAGAAAAAATGCTTGCCAGCGTGCCGCTCCCCTGCTACCTTTGCATAGACAAACGGGCGCATCCTGCCGTGACGGAAGGTGCGCCGGCATGTCGCCGCCGGGGGAAGGTCGCCCGGGCTCTTTTTCCTTACGGGAGGACGTGATGGGTCTCAAGATCATGATTGTGGATGATGCCCTGTTCATGCGCACCCTTTTGCGCGGCATCCTGGAAGAGGAGGGGTGGGAGGTGGTGGCCGAGGCAGCCGACGGGGCCGAGGCGGTCCTGAAGTACCGGGAATTCCACCCTGACATTACCACCATGGATATCGTCATGCCGAAGAAGAGCGGCATCGAGGCCCTGGGGGAGATCACCGGCCTCGACAAGGGGGCGAAGGTGGTGATGTGCAGCGCCATGGGACAGGAGTCGCTGGTGGAGGAGGCCAAGCGGGCCGGCGCCAGGGGCTACATCATCAAACCGTTCGATCCCCAGCGGGTCAAGGGGGTCATCAGGAAGGTGGCCGGGCTCTGAGGCCGGAAAGCCGTGAAAGCCGGCACCCGGCCGGCCGCCACCTTCGGCCTCTGCTGACACGCTTCTCCCTTTCTCCCCCCTTCTGCAAGATATTCTGCAAGATATTCCTGAACCCTTCCTGACAGGTCGCCTTATTCCCCCCTGATCCCGGGCAAAATTCCCCTGTTGCCTGCAAAACTAAAAAAATACGATACAATAATGCAAGCTGGCGCGCGAAGCCGGTTGACTCTCACTTCAAACCTGATGGGGGGGTACCGATGGCTGTCCAGATTGTTGTCGCCGATGACGAACCCCATGTCGTGCGGGCTCTCTCCTTTGTCCTGACCAGGGAGGGGTTCACCGTGGCGGTGGCGGGGAACGGCGAGGATGCTCTCGCGAAAATAAGGGATGAGACGCCAAGGCTCGTCTTTCTCGACATCGTCATGCCGAAATGGACCGGCATCGAGCTGTGCAAGGCGATCAAGTCCGATCCCGCACTCAGACGGACCCATATCATCATTCTGACCTGCAAGGGGCAGGAGCTGGACCGGCAGAACTGCCTGGCTGCCGGCGCGGATGAGTATATGACCAAGCCCTTCAGCCCCAGGGAAGTGGTGGCGCGGGTCAGGACTCTGTTGGGTCGGGGTGAGCCATGAACACCAGGTGGTGGGGCATTCTGTGGGCTGCTTCGATTCTCCTGCTGCTGGCGCTCTGCATTCTGACCGGCGGCAGCCAGAGCCCTTTCAGATTCGCCTATTTCCCCCTCATCGTCCTGCTGGCTCTCCGGCTCAGCTACACCCTCCTGCTCCAGGCCGGGTTTACCTTCAGCATCCTCTTCGTCCTTATGGTCATCATTGACCGCCCCCCCGGCCGCCAGCTTCTCGATCTCCTGGCTGAGGCACTCTCCTTCTTCCTGGTCACCTTGACCACCGGCTTCATCGTCCGGACGCTGGAGGGCGAGAAGGGGAGGTTCGAAAACGCCATTGCCACCTTCCACAGCCTGAGCGGAGACCTGAAGCACAGGAGCATGAACCTGCAGACGACCCTTGATGCCCTGGCGGAGGCCCACAACAGGCTGAAGGAAGTCGACCGGGACAAGAGCCGGTTTCTCGCCAACGTTTCCCATGAGCTGCGCACCCCCCTCTCCTCGATCCGCTCCTATTCGGAGATACTCCTCAGTTACGACGACATCGACGGCGAGACGCGGCGGGAGTTTCTCCGGACGATCAATTCGGAGAGCGAGCGGATGACCGTACTGGTGAACGAAAACCTCGACCTGCTGAAGATCGAGTCGGGCAAATTCGAGTTGAACATCAGTCATATCAACCCCGCCGAGCTCCTTGCCGAGAGCGCCAGGGTGGTGGCGCCGATGGCCGGTGAGAAGAAAATCTCCCTGGAGCTCGACGCGCCGCCCGATCTCCCCGCCGTCAGGGGGGACAGGGATCAGCTGACCCAGGTGCTGATCAACCTCCTGAACAACGCCGTCAAGTTCACGACCGACGGCAAGATCACCGCCGGGGTGTGTCCCAAGGGGGAACATGCGGAATTCTTCGTGGCTGACACCGGTGAGGGGATCTTCCCCGAGGAGAAGGAGATCATTTTTGACGAATTCTACCGGATCTCCGAAAGCGTGCCTGACCGGCCGCGGGGGTCTGGTCTCGGCTTGAGCATCGCCAGGAAGATCGTGAAGTACCACGGCGGCAACATCTGGGTTGACAGCACCCCCGGCAAGGGGAGCACCTTTTACTTTACCGTTCCCCTTGCCGGGGCAGGTGAACGTCCTGCTGCCGAAGATGGATTCCAGGCGCAGGCAGCCGCCGGGAGGGGGTATGGGCCGATCCTGGTCCTGCACGAAAGCACCGCCATCAGGCAGGCGCTCCGAAAGCGCCTGGAAAAGCTCGGTTATCAGACGCTGGGCGCCGATACCCTGAGGCGGGGGATGGCGTTGACTGCTGCCGTCAAGCCCGGCCTTGTCATAGCAGATTTTCTGGAGCGGGGGGAAGAGTTCCTGGAGCTGGAGAACTGGGCCAGGAGTGGCGGGATCGAGGTGATGCTGGTGACGCTATACATGAGCCAAGTCAGCGGCGAGCTCTGTCTGGCAGCGGACGGCTACCTGGAGAAACCTTTCGACAGATACCAGATCGTCTCCCAATTCGAACAGCTCCAGAAGAACCGGGGGAGGTTTTCCGTCGTTTCTTCCGATCAGGAGGAGGCCCGCAACCTCCAGGTGCTGCTGGGGGCGGAAGGGTACAGTGCCGACCTCTACATGGACGAGGAGGAGGCGGCAAGCGCAACCAGCAACACTCCTCTCCAGGGGGTCATCATCGGCTCCTTCCGGCGGGGGAAGCTGGAAGAGGTGGTCGCTTCCCTGAAGGGAGCCCCGCGGTACAGGTCAATTCCGTTCTTCCTCGTGCAGGGAGGGGCCACCGGCAGATACGTCAAGACGGTGGTCCTCGATACCACGGCCCGGAAAAACGGCGGAGAAGGGCTTTACCCCCTCATCATGGCGATCGAGAAGACCTACGCCAAGAAGTGGGGCAAGGATATGGCCGGTGGAGGTTTCGGGTATGGAAAGGGTCTTGCAGGCAATTTCACGGGAGAAGGTGGCTGAGATTCTGGATGAGATCTCCCGGTGCTTCAGGCTCCCACTCGTTATCATGGACGGGGAAGGGCGACCGGTCATAAGCATGTCTGCCGGCTGCGCGGCGCCGTCAGGCTCTCCCCCGGAGCCGTCATCGCCGCACGGGGAGGCAAGCGCCTTTCCCATCTATTTCAACGGTGACCTGGCGGGGAGCCTTGCCTCCTCCTCCCCGCACTCCCCGGAATTGACCGCAAGCCTGAAGGGAGCCGCCTTCTGCCTGGAAAACTCGCTGCGGCTCGAGGCGGAAAACATCGACCTTTCCGCCGAGGTGGTGCGGGTGTACGAGGAGCAGGCCCTCATCTACTCCCTTTCCAGCAAGCTGGGAAGCGAGATGGATGTGGAAAGCATCTGTCAGAAGATCCTGGAGGAGGGACAAAGCATCCTCGGCGTGCAGAACATCTCGGTGCTGCTGCTCGATCTGGCCGGCAACGAGCTCTACACCAGGCTGAGCATGGGGCGGGACAGGCGGGCGGCTGCCATGTTCAGGTCCAAAGTTGAGTCAGGCCTCCTCGGCCAGATCTTCGAGAAAGGGGAGCCGGTAACTATCTGCGATATCGAGGCCGACGGGCGGATGGTTTTCCCATATCCGGTCCGTTCCATCCTCTGCGTCCCGCTGATGACCGACGGCAGGGGGATCGGGATGGTGATCGCCTGCGACAAGCTTTCCCGGGAGGAGTTCTGGTCGCAGGAGCTGAAGCTGATGGGGGTGTTCGCCCTGGAAGCGGCTGCTGCCATTAAAAAGGCCCAGCTTTATGAAGAAATAAGGGGGCTCTTCATCCATACGGTGGAGGCCCTCGCCTCGGCCATTGACGCCAAGGACCCTTACACCTACGGCCATTCCAACCGGGTTGCGCGCTTCTCGACGGCCATCTGCCAGGAGCTGGGGATGAGCAGGAAGGAGGTGCGCCAGGTGGAGCTCGCCGCCATCCTCCATGACATCGGCAAGATCGCCACCCCCGAGAGCATCCTCATGAAACCGGACCGGCTCACCCCGGAGGAGATGGAAAGGATCCACGAGCACCCGGCGAGGGGGGCCCTTATTCTCGCAAATATCAGCGAATTCCGGGATGTCATCAAGTGGATCAGGCACCACCACGAATGGTATGACGGCAAGGGCTATCCCGATCATATCGCCGCCGAGGAGATCCCTGTGCAGGCGCGGGTGATCACCATTGCCGACACCTTTGACGCCATGACCTCCGACCGTCCCTACCGCAAGGGGATGCCCGCCGCTGAGGCGATCAGCATCATGGAAGAGTTTGCCGGAAGCCAGTTCGATCCCCACATCCTCCGTATCTTCAGGATGATCTATGAGGCCGGGACAATCACCCTCTATCTGAAAAACCAGGAAGGGGCCGGATACGCCGGCTGAGCCACTCCCTGGTCCGGCTTTCGGCCCACCCTCTCCAAGGGGGAGAGGGACGTGGCAGCAACTCGACCGGTTCCGGTAAACAAAGTTTACACTGTAAACTTTGTTTACGGTCACCGTAATCCCGCGTCTGGAGCGGCCCGCAGCCGCAGATGCGCCGCAGCTGTAAACAATGTTGACGCAGGAGGTTCCATTCCTTCAGCTCCCGGTCACTGCCCCCTTTCCCTAACCAGATGACTTTACACGGAAAAAATCATGTTCGGGTGTTTGGCACCATTCTGGAATGGGAATGGTGTCTGGCCGGGTTAGCGCCAGCAGGAGGGAACCCCCATGTACAAGAAAAAGATACTGCTGGTTGATGATGTGAAGGTCCTGCTGGAAGTCCAGAAGGAGTTTCTCCGGCCTTCCCCGGTGCAGATCCTGATGGCCAGGAACGGAGCGGAGGCGCTGGAGCTCGTCCGGAAAGAAAAGCCGGACCTGGTCGTGATGGACGTGGAGATGCCGGTAATGGATGGTATCGCCTGCTGTGCCGCCATCAAGGGTGATGCCGGCCTGCGGCAGACTCCGGTGATTCTCCTCAGCGACAGTGGCAGCCCTGAGATGGCGGAAACGACCAAGGGGGCAGGGTGCGACAAGTTCCAGCAGAAACCGCTGTTCGGGCGTGAATTCCTGAATATGGCGCATTCCTTCCTCCCGGTCGTCGAAAGGCGCAGGCCGCGGATACCCTGTCGGGTGCCGGTGTCTGTGCGGGTGGGGGGCTCGGACTTCGAGGGGCAGAGCCGGGATATCGGCATGAACGGCCTTTACGTGTCAGCCGCGGCAAAGGTCGAGCAGGGGTGCGATATCGTGACCTCCTTCAGGTTGCCGACCAACCCCTATGCCATGACGGTGGCGCGCGGGCGGGTGGCCTGGGTCAATCAGCCTGATAACCTGCAGAGACCGGAGCTGCCGGCCGGCTTCGGCGTCGAGTTTCGGGAGATAACGGGAGAGGGGGTAAGCCATCTGCGGTTCTGCGAGCTGAGGGAATTCGTCACCAGCAATGCTGCTGCAGGGTGACAGGAACTGCCTGTTGCAGGTTCAGGTTGCGGAAAAAAAGGGCGCGGAGTCGAAACTCCGCGCCCTTTTTCGATAGTGAACAGTTCCGGGTTACTGTCCCAATGCAGCCTTCAGGTCCGCTTCGGGCGTGCTGATCTGGCCGAGATTGAAGTTTTCGATCAGGAAGTTGAGGACGTTGGGGGAGAGGTAGGCCGGAAGCATCGGGCCGATCTTGACGTTCCGTATCCCCAGGTAGAGGAGCGACAGCAGGATGACGTGGGCCTTCTGTTCGTACCAGGAGAGGATGAACGACAGCGGCAGGTCATTCACCCCGCAGTTGAAGGCGCCCGCCAGGGCCAGGGCGATCTGGACCGCCGAGTAGGCGTCGTTGCACTGCCCCACATCGAGGAGCCGCGGGATGCCGCCGATGTCGCCGAACTCCAGCTTGTTGAAGCGGTACTTGCCGCAGGCCAGCGTCAGGATCACGCAGTCACGGGGGACCTGCTCCGCCAGCTCGGTGTAGTAGTTGCGGCCCGGCTTGGCGCC
The DNA here is from genome assembly GCA_023701365.1 of Geobacteraceae bacterium. Taxonomy (GTDB): domain Bacteria; phylum Desulfobacterota; class Desulfuromonadia; order Geobacterales; family Geobacteraceae; genus JAMPXD01. The sequence continues at coordinate 49,776 of JAMPXD010000005.1, read as the reverse complement.
GTCGCAGCCGCCGATCAGGAAGAAGTGCCTGATGGCGCCCGACTTCACCCCTTCGATCACCTTGTCGGCCACCCCGAGGACCGTGTTGTGGCCGAAGCCGACCAGGATCTCCTTGCCGGGGGCCTCGGGGAGGTCGGGGCATTCGAGGGCCTTGTTGATCACTTCACTGAAGTTCCAGCCGGCAATGTGCTTGATGCCGGGCCACCCCACCTGCCCCCAGGTGAACAGCCGGTCCTTGTATGCCTCGGCCGGGCGCTGGATGCAGTTGGTGTTGAAGATGATGGCGCCCGGGAAGTCGGGGAACTCCTTGTACTGGTCCTGCCAGGCGCCGCCGAAGTTGCCGTACAGGTGGGGGTACTTCTTGAGGCCCGGATAGCCGTGGGCGGGAAGCATCTCGCCGTGGGTGTAGACGTCGATACCCTTCCCCTCGGTCTGCCTGAGGAGCTCCTCGATCATTCTGAGGTCGTGGCCGGAAACCATGATCGCCTTGTTCTTCCGGGTGCCGAGCCGGACCTGGGTCGGCACCGGGTGGCCGAAGCGCTCCACGTGTCCCTCGTTCAGCATCCCCATCACCTTGATGTTCATCTTGCCGCACTCCATGGCGAGGTTGACGAAGTCCATCAGCCCCTTGGCGGTGTCGGTGGTGGCGGCCAGGGTCTTGTGGTAGAAGGCGAACACCTCCTCGTCGGTCTTGCCGAGGGTGAAGGCGTGGTCGGCGTAGGCGGCCATCCCCTTCAGGCCGTAGACGACCACCTCGATTGCCGACAGGATGTCCGGATCGCTGTGCTGGCTCTTCACCCCGTGCTCCCGCCCCTGCTGCACCAGCCCCTCCAGATCGTCGGCGATCACCCAGGCCGCCGGGCCCGCGGTTATCTGCGGCGCATGGCCGCCGGTCTTCTCCCGGTAGGCGCTCTCGTACATGGCCTTGACCTTCTCCTTCATGTCGTAGCATTTCCGGAGCTTTCCGGCGATCTGGACCGGATCGAAGTCGACGTTGGTGACGGTGGTGAAGAGTCCCTCGAACATGAAGAGGTCGGCCACCTCGTCGCTGGCGCCGAACTCCCGCGCCTTGTCGGCATAAATGGCCAGCCCCTTCAGACCATACAGCATCAGGTCCTGCAGCGCGGCCACTTCGGGATTCTTGCCGCAGACACCGATCACTTCGCAGCCGGTTCCCTTGGCCGCCTGTTCACACTGGTTACAGAACATGGACATGATAGTTTCCTCCTCGTGTGGTATGATATAATTACGTTTTCCGCCTTTATTTCAGGTAGCGCAGGAACCACTCCTTCGCCAGCCGTGCCGCCTCCTCCAGGGTCCCCGGCTCCTCGAAGAGGTGGGTGGCGCCGGGGACCACGGCCAGCTCCTTGACTGCGGTGAGCTGGGCGTGAGCCTGCCGGTTCAGCTGCAGCACCTCCCGGTCGTATTCCCCGACGATCAGCAGGGTGGGGGCGAATACCTGCGGCAGGTACTCCATGGCCAGGTCGGGGCGGCCGCCGCGGGAGACCACCGCGCCTATGGCGTTGCCCAGCTCCGCCGCCCCCTGGAGTGCCGCGGCCGCGCCGGTGCTGGCGCCGAAATAGCCGAGCATTTTCCCTTTCCCCTCGGGCCGGGCGGTGAGCCAGCGGGTTGCCCCCATCAGCCGGCGGGCGAGGACGCCGATCTCGAAGCGCCTGGTGTAATCGGAGTCTTCCGTCCGGGTGAGAAGATCGAACAGGAGCGTGCCGAGCCCCGCCTCCTCCAGGACCCCGGCAACGTAAGTATTGCGCGGGCTGAGGCGGCTCGACCCGCTGCCATGGGCAAAGATCACCAGGCTTTTCGCACCTTCCGGCATCCTCAGAATGCCGTCGAGGGAGACTTCGTCCAGGCGGATGCTGACCTGCTGTTCTGTGGTCCGGGCCATGGCGGGCACCCCCTTTCTTTGGGAACGGCGGGATCTTGTTCACTTTACAAAAGATACAACCTTTCGGGTGCATTGCAACCCCGGGGCAAGAGGATAAGCATGGAAAAGGACCGGTTGAAATGGGATGACCGTTACGCGGGGGAGGGGTATTTTATCGGGCCGCATCCCTCCCCCTTCCTGGCGGAGCGGATCGCCTTCATGGAAGCGCTCCTGCCGGGGAGGCGAGCGCTCGACATCGCCTGCGGCGAGGGGAGAAACAGCATCTTCCTGGCGCGGCGGGGGTTTGCGGTGACCGGGATCGACATCTCCGCGGAGGGGCTCGCCAAGGCGGGGAGGTGGGCCGCGGCGGAGGGGCTGGAGATCGACTTTGTCCAGGCGGACCTGGAAGGGTACGAATTCACCGAGAGGTACGACCTGATCCTCAACTTCAACTTCCTGCTGCGCGAGCTGATTCCGCGGATGGTCGCCGCCCTCACCCCCGGCGGGGTGATCGTCTTCGACACCATTCTCGATTCCCCCGCCATGGAGGGACACCACAGCAAGGCGTTCCTGCTCCAGCCGGGGGAGCTGGCGGCGCTGTTCTCCCCCTTTCCAGGGACGATCCTTCATTACGAGGAGAGAGCCGAGGGGCCGATCTCCACGGCGCGGCTGATCTTTCAGAAGAGCTGATGCTGTCGCGGACGATCCCGGTAAAGAATATCCCCTCTTGATGGCGAAGGAGTGATATTCCTGTAGAATAGTTATAGCGAGGGGGATATGGCAAATGGGTAATCAGTCCTCTTATTTTCCGCAATCAGGGCAGGGATGCCGTGATTCCGATGTCTATTTTGACTCGTTCATCGACGCTGAGGACAACATCGATGGCTGGGGGCCCGGGCAGCTTTACCCGCCCAATACCGAAATCTATCATCAGGATACTCCTGCCAGTGCGGTCTACCTGATCGAGCGGGGTCTGGTGAAACTTACCTGGGTGGAGCCTGACGGTCACGAGGTGATCGTCGGACTGCGGCGCAGGCACTGGTTGATAGGAGCCCCGGCGGTGCTTCTGGAGAGACACTGCGCTTTCACCGTCACGACGCTGATCCCCTGCAGCCTGAGGTGCATTTCTTCAAAGGGGTTCCTGCGCATGGTGAATGCAAATGCTGAATTCTGCCGGCAGCTTCTCCGGATGTTCAGCGAGGAGATCTACAGCCAGGGGACGAAAGTTGCGGTGCTGGGTTGCATGCCTGCCAGAGACCGTCTGACAAGATTTCTTCGCGAACTGGTCCTTGAGCGGGAGCATGCAAACGGCCCGGCCAAACCGCAGAAGCCGATGAGGCTGCAGGTGCCATTAAAACTGAAGGAGCTTGCCCAGTTGATTGCGATCACGCCGGAACACCTAAGCCGCCTGATGAGAGAATTGGAGCAGCAGGGCATTATCAGCCGGGACAAGGGATGGTTGATTTTAACAGATCCCTCCAAATTCCTGTCAGGGCAGTAGTTAATGACCGAGTTCTAACTTTCTTTCGATCCCCGCGACTGACAACCCTTCTGAGAAAATTCTCTCTCGATCAATTATTAGAGGCTTTGATATCTATCAAGAACAGCCTTAAGGTATGTCAACGACAATTGCGAATTCCTTGTGATAAAGAATAATAAAGGCCATGAACAAAAGGCCCAGACAAAGCCAAACCCTCCGTGAGAAGGGGACGGAAAGCGAACGGGTCTTATAAGTGTTTGAAAGATAGCCGGGCTGCCAAAGGATGAACCTGAGGTTGGCCCGGCTTTTTTGTGGGCCGATGTGGCCAGACGCAATGGGGGGTAAAGGAGGTGAATAGAGGGTATACGCCGACATTTTGCATGAACCGCATCGCACCCGTTGCGGTGCCTCCAGCCAAAGAGGAAAGGAGACTGTCATGAAACGCGCGACGAAGTATTTATTAGTGGGCGTATTTACGATGGTGGCGGGGCTTGCCGGACAGCCAGGCGGTCCCATGGTCGTTACGGCCAATGCCGCCGTGGTCGAAGTTCAAGGATTCGGCGCATCCTACGGAGAGTGGGCGGCCCGGTGGTGGGAGTGGGCGCTCTCGATCCCTGCCGCGCAGAACCCGATCCTCGACCAGACCGGGGCGAACTGTGAACAGGGGCAGGTCGGCAACGTCTGGTTTCTCGCCGGCACCTTTGGGGGGAGCGCAACACGTGATTGCACCATCCCCTCCGGAAAGCCGCTCTTCCTCCCGCTCATCAACAACCTCGGTTTCTCTCCGACGGGCAACGACACCGTCATCGCCCTGCGGTTGCTCGCAGCCGACCTGATCAACAATGTGGACACTCTGACCTGCACGCTCGACGGCGCGCCTTGTGCCGCCAACCTGTTTGCGTTCCGGGCGCAATCGCCGATCTTCGAAGCGATCGTTCGACCAGGCGGACTTGTGGCCCCGAAGTTTTATGACCCCATGGTCGCCGATGGGTACTGGCTGCTTCTCGTCCCCCTCGACACGGGTGCGCATGTTTTGGAGTTTGGCGCCACTACGAACAATGGGTTCTCCACCAGTGTGACATACAACCTTAATGTTTTGTGACCCATGGCCGCCGACTGACTGGATGGGCGGCCAGAGAGACGTAGTTGATTAGTTGACTAACTCAGAACTTAATCAACAAATCAACTACGTCCCCATAGCAGCAAACTACGTCCCCATAGCAGCATGCTGAAATCCGATGATAGACCCGCGGAGCGCACCGGGAACTCCTGAAAGGAGAGGAAAATGAAAACGAGAATCTGTATGGTAATGATGGCAGCCGCATTTTTTTGCGTCGCGGCAATGACCCATGCAGCGGTGCTGCCGCAAGGTGACTTGAACGGCGACAACAACATCGACGTCTCCGATGCCCTTAAAACACTGCGTATTGCCGTGCAACTTGTAGACCCAACAGCGTCGGACCTGTTCCAGGCCGATGTGGCGCCCCTGTCAAACGGGCTGCCCTCACCGGATGGTAAGGTTGACATCGCAGACGCACTGCTCATCCTGCGAAGGGCCGTGCAACTCGTGACATGGCCATTCTCGATCACTTTCACCATTACGGCCACTACGACTGCCAACGGGACAATCGATCCGAGCGGCGCCGCCACCGTGGCAAGGGGAGAAAGCCAGACGTATGCCATCACTCCGAGCACGGGCTACAACGTCGCGGACGTCCTGGTGGACGGTGATTCCGTCGGTGCGGTGACGAGTTACACTTTCACCAGCGTCACGGCGGACCACACCATCAGCGCCAGCTTCACCCCGCAGACCTTCACCATCACCGCGAGCGCGGGGGCAGACGGCGGCATCTCGCCCGCAGGGCCTGCCACGGTCAACTACGGGACCAGCAAGACCTACACGATCACGCCCGTTGCGGGCTACCACGTGGCGGACGTCCTGGTGGACGGTGATTCCGTCGGTGCGGTGACGAGTTACACTTTCATCGGCGTGACGGCGAACCACACCATCGCGGCGAGCTTCGCGGCGAACCCGCCGGCCACGATCACCGCGGATGCCGGTGCCAACGGCAGCATCTCACCTAACGGCATCATCACCGTGCCGAGCGGCACCAGCCCGAGCTTCACCGTGAGCGCGAACACCGGCTACCGGGTGGCGGACGTGGTGGTGGACGGCGTCTCGAAGGGAGCGCTGACGAGCTACAGCTTCACCAACGTCACCGCCGGCAGCCACACGATCAGCGTCAGCTTCGGGGTGGATAACTTGCCGGCGCGCTTTGCCTATGTGACGAATTTTAGCGACAATACCATTTCCAGCTATACGGTTGACGACACAACCGGCCGGTTGCGTCACAACGGCTATGTAGCCGCCGGTACGAGGCCTGCTTCCGTAACGGTTGACCCGTCAGGGCGGTTCGCCTATGCGGCAAATTCTGCATCCAACGATATCTCGGTTTACCGCATCAATCAGGCAACCGGGGGCTTGACTGCCGGGACACCAGTGGCCACCGGGACCAATTCCCGTTCCGTCACGGTCGACCCGACAGGGAGGTTCGCCTATGCGGCAAGCATAGGCTCCGGCACCATCTCGGTCTACCTCATCGACCAGGCAACCGGGGCCTTGACCGCCGGGACGCCAGTGGCAGCCGGGAGTGGACCTTTCTCCATCACGGTTGACCCGACTGGGAGGTTCGCCTATGCGGCAAATCAGGCATCCGGCGATATCTCGGTCTATCGCATCGACCAGGCAACCGGGGCGTTGACTGCCGGGACGCCGGTGGCCGCCGGGTTGGGCACCCGCTCCGTCGCGGTCGACCCTTCAGGGAAGTTCGCCTATGCGGCAAATAATGGCTCCGACACTATTTCGGTCTACAGCATCGATCAGGCGACCGGGGCCTTGACCGCCGGGACGCCGGTGGCTGCCGGGAGTGGACCTCTCTCCGTCACGGTCGACCCGTCTGGAAAGTTTGCCTATGCGGCAAATGGTACCTCCAACGATATCTCGGCCTACCGCATCGATCAGGCGACCGGGGCCCTGACGGCCGGGACGCCAGTGGCTGCCGGGACCTCTCCTGCCCACGTCACGGTTGACCCGTCAGGGAGGTTCGCCTATGCGGAAAATACAGGCTCCGGCACTATCTCGGTCTACAGCATCGATCCGGCCACCGGGACCTTGTTGCAGTCAGGTACCACATCCGCCCGATCAGCTCCCGTATCCCTGGCTATGGCCTCCGGCGCCGCCGCGGTAAAATACCTGCCGAAATTCGCCTATGCAGCAAATCTGGGCAACGGCACTATCATTAGCCCTGGCACTATCTCGGTCTACCGCATCGATCAGGTTACCGGGGCATTGACCGCCGGGACGCCAGTTGCCGTCGGTTTTTCGGGTCCCCGCTCCGTCGCGGTCGACCCGTCAGGGAGGTTCGCCTATACGGCGAATCAGTCATCCTTCGATATTTCGGTCTACAGCATCGATCAGGCTACCGGGGCCCTGACCGCCGGGACGCCAGTGGCAGCCGGGTTGGGTCCTGCCTCGGTCACGGTCGATCCGTCAGGGAGGTTCGCCTATGCGGCAAATCTTGCGACCAACGATATCTCGGTCTACAGCATCGATCAGGCGACCGGGGCGTTGACCGCAGGGACACCAGTGGCTGCCGGAGTCAATCCTTCCTCCGTCACTGTCGACCCGTCAGGGAGGTTCGCCTATGCGGCAAATACGTTTGCCGGCGGGATTTCGGTCTACAGTATCGATCAGGCCACGGGGGCCTTGACCGCAGGGACGCCAGTTGCCGCTGGATCGAGACCTTTCTCCGTTACGGTCGACCCGTCAGGGAGGTTCGCCTATGCGGCAAATGAGTTATCCAACGATATTTCGGTCTATAGCATCGACCTGACCACCGGGGCCTTGATTGCCGGGACGCCAGTGGCCGCCGGGACGAGGCCTGAATCGGTCACGGTCGACCCGTCGGGAAGATTCGCCTATGTGGCAAACTTTGATTCCAACACTATTTCGGGCTACAGCATCGATCAGGTTACGGGGGCCTTGTCGCCGATAGGGACGCCAGTGGCAGCCGGGGCAGGCCCTATATCCATCACGGTTGACCTCTCAGGGAGGTTCGCCTACGCGGCAAATGAGAGATCCAATAACATCTCGATCTACAGTATCGATCAGATCACCGGGGCCTTGACCGCAGGGCCGCCGGTGGCCGCCGGGGTTAACACTTTCTCCGTAACAACAACCGGGGTGATCCAGTGAGTCGGCAACTGCTCAGCACATCCTGGGAGCGTAGGCTTCCAGCCTGCGTTTCAAAGCGGTTTATCGCTTGAACATGTTTTTAGTTCAAACTTATCAGGCTGATGAAACATCGCCTGAAGACAGGCAGGATGCCTGTCCTCCGATGTCAAAGCATTCATGCGCTTGAGGAACTTCCCTTCGACTCCGCTCAGGGAACAGGCTTGCGCTGAGCGGAGTCGAAGTGCAACATGCGGAGTTATGACCGGCTTCAAGGACACCGTCATCGCCTATCCCAGCCAAGTCACCCGCATCAAGGCCAGGTTCGACATTCTGGGCCTCTATGTGTGGCACTGCCACATCCTCTCCCACGAGGACAACGAGAAGATGCGGCCGTTCCAGGTCGTGCCGTAAAGTCTCACCATACATGCGGGGGCCATTCAGGCGGCCCCCGCACGTAGTCTAAAGGTGCCGGTCATGGATCATGGACTATGCCGGCATGGCCATGTTCCTCTGCCACATCATAGCACATGAAGATATCGGGATGATGGGGGTGTGGTAGATTATGGAGATGCGAGGGAGGGGAAAGAAAAAGGGGCCGGTGAGGCCCCTTATTTCGTTCTGGAAAAGCGAAAACGCGCCGCAGTATCAGGTCATGTTCCAGACGATCATCTCCCAGATGTCGCGCCAGCTCTTGCCGATCTCCGAGACCACGGTCGGCTCGAAGCCGCAGTGCATCATGCACTGGGCGCAGCGGGGGTCTTTGCCCACCCCGTATTTCCCCCAGTCGGTCTTCTCCATCATCTCCCGGTAGCTCGGGTAATGGTCGTCGGTGATCAGGTAGCAGGGGGCCTTCCATCCCATGGGGTTCCTGGTCGGGTTTCCCCAGGGGGTGCAGTCCAGCTTCCGCTCCCCCTTGAGGAACTTCAGGTACATGGGGGTCGAGTAGAAGCGGAACCGCCTGCTCATCTCGTAGACCTGCTCGAACTTGCGCTCGATCTCCCGCCGCTCCAGGAAGAGCTTTTCCCCCACCGCCTCGTAACCGAAGCCGGGCGCCACCAGGATGCCGTCCACCCCCAGGTCCTGCAACTGGGAGAAGAGCATCTCGATCTCCACCAGATCGGTTTCCTTGAAGATGGTGGTGTTGGTGCAGACCCGCAAGCCCTTCTCCTTCGCCTTCCTGATCCCGTCGATGGCGGTCCTGAAGGTTCCCTTGCGCTCCAGGATCCGGTCATGGGTCTCCTCCAGGCCGTCCATGTGGACGTTCAGGGTGAAGTTGCCGTGCGGCCGCATCAGGTCGAGGGCCTTGTCCAGCAGCAGGCCGTTGGTGCAGAAGTAGATGTGCTTGCCCCGTGCCAGCACCCCTTCGATCAGCTCATGGATGTGGGGATAGAGGAACGGCTCGCCGCCGGTGATGGTGACCACCGGGGCGGGGCATTCGTCCACCGAGCGGAGGCACTCATCCAGGGACATCATCTCCTGGATGGTGTCGGCGTACTCCCTGATCCTGCCGCAGCCGGAGCAGGCCAGGTTGCACAGGTGGGTCGGCTCCAGCATCAGGACCAGCGGGAACTTGTCGATCTTTTTCAGCTTGTTGGAGATTATGTATCTGGTGAGGTCGTAGTTCAGTCTTAAGGGAAAACGCATGTAGTTCCTTTCGTGCTACGTGCTGCATGATCCGACCGATCGGACTGATCGGACAGATCGGTCGGATCATGCAGCACGGATTATTTTACTTCACCCGGGCCAGCGGCACCGCCACCTTCTGCATCAGGAACGCCTCTACCGCCGCGGCGATCCCCTCGGCATCCAGTCCCAGGTCCCTGCGGAGCTGGGACTGGCTCCCCTGCTCGATGAAGCGGTCCGGGATGCCCAGCCGCTTCACTTTTATTCCGGTCACCCTCTCTTCTTCCAGAAGCTCCAGCACCGCGGAGCCGAACCCGCCCTGAAGGGCGTTCTCCTCCACGGTCACCAGGCAGCCGGTCCGCCTCGCCCAGCCGAGGAGCAGCTCGCGGTCGAGCGGCTTGACGAAACGGGCGTTCACCACCGCGGCCCTGATCCCTTTGCCCCGCAGGATCTCCGCGGCTTCCAGGGCCGGGTAGACGGTGACGCCGATGGCGACGAGCGCCAGGTCCTCCCCTTCCGCGAGAAGCTCTCCCTTGCCGATGGGGAGGATGGCCGGCTCCTGGTCCATCGGGATGCCGTAGCCGTTCCCCCGCGGGTAGCGGAGCGCGATGGGAAGATCGGCGTAGACGGCGGTCTTCACCATGTGCTGCAGCTCGTTCTCGTCCTTCGGCGCCATCAGGGTCATCTCCGGCAGGTGGCGGAGATAGGAGAGGTCGAACACCCCGTGGTGGGTCGGGCCGTCGTCCCCCACCAGCCCCGCCCGGTCCAGGGCCAGGGTGACCGGCAGCTTCTGCAGGCAGATGTCGTGGAACACCTGGTCGTAGGCGCGCTGGGTGAATGAGGAGTAGATGGCGGCCACCGGCCGGAACCCCTCGGCCGCCAGGCCGGCAGCGAAAGTCAGGGCGTGCTGCTCGGCGATACCGACGTCGAAAAACCTGTCAGGATAAGCCTTGGCGAAGGGGGAGAGGCCGGTCCCGTCCGGCATGGCGGCGGTGATGGCGATGATTTTCGGGTCCTCCGCCGCGAGCCGCACCATGGTGTCGCCGAATATGCCGGTGTACGATTTGGCCCCCCCTTTGGCTCTCACCTTGCCGGTTGCCACGTCGAAGGGGCCGACGCCGTGGAACTGGGCCGGGTTGTTCTCAGCCGGCGGATACCCCTTCCCCTTGGTGGTCATGACGTGGACCAGCACCGGCCCCTCCAGGTCGCGCACGTTCCGGAGCACCTCGACGAGCTGGGGGAGGTTGTGCCCCTGGAGCGGGCCGATGTATTCGAAGCCGAGGGCCTCGAACAGGGCGCTGGGGGTGAGAAACCCCTTCAGGGAGTTCTCCGCCTTCCTGGCGAACTTCAGGATGTTGCCGCCGATCGCGGGGATGCTCGCCAAGAGGCCCTGCATCTCCTTCTTCAGGTCGCGGTAATAGCTGCCGCTCAGCTTGCGGGAAACGAAGGAGGAAAAGGCCCCGACGTTCCGCGAGATCGACATCTCGTTGTCGTTCAGGATGACGATCAGGTTTTTGCGCAGGTGCCCGGCCTGGTTCAGGGCCTCGAAGGCCATCCCGGCGGTCATGGAGCCGTCTCCGATCACCGCGATTACCTTGTCCTTCGCCCCCTTGAGGCCATCGGCCGCTGCCATGCCGAGCCCCGCCGAGATGGAGGTGGAGGAGTGCCCGGCGCCGAAGGGGTCATGGGCCGATTCGGTGCGTTTCGGGAAGCCGCTGATCCCGTGGTACTGGCGCTGGGTATGAAACCGGTCACGGCGACCGGTGACGATCTTGTGGGTGTACGCCTGGTGCCCCACGTCCCAGATGATCCGGTCCTGCGGCGAGTTGAAGCAGTAATGGAGGGCCAGGGTAAGCTCCACGCACCCCAGGTTGGAGGCGAGGTGGCCGCCGGTCCGGGAAACCGTCTCCAGGAGGAACCGGCGGACCTCCTCCGCCAGCTGGATCAGTTCCTCTTCCTTCAACTGCTTCAGGTCAGCGGGGCTGTTGATGGTATTGAGATGTTTGGACATAACAATCTCCTTTAATTCGGAGTGCGAGTGCGGAATTTAAGGCTTTTTATTCCGCACTCCGCATTCCGAATTCCGAATTTGGTCGCATTCACCGGACGTAGCCGTTGCTGCGGAACCACTCCACCGCCTTGCGGAGCGCTTCGGCTACCGGGCCCAGTGAGAGCCCCAGGTCGCGGGTCCCCTTGGTTGAGTCGAAATACATGAACTTGCGTGCCATCTGGACGCCGGCCAGGGGGATGAGCGGCTCCCTGCAGGTGACCCGGGAGATCGCCTCGTTGACATAGGCGGCCATCAGGATCGGGGTGTAGGGGAGCCGCACCCTGGGGGCCGGGATGCCGGTTATCTGCGCCAGCAGGGCGAAGATTTCTCGCAGGGTCAGATTCTCGTTGCCGAGGATGTATTTCTCCCCGACCTTGCCATGTTTGGCGGCCAGGAGATGGCCGCGGGCGCAGTCCCCGACATCGATGATGTTGAGGCCGGTATCCAGGTAGGCGGGCATCCTCCGGTTCAGAAAATCGACGATGATCCTGCCGGTCGGGGTCGGTTTGACGTCCAGCTCTCCCACCGGGGTGGAGGGGTTGACGATGACGAGCGGCACTCCCCGCGCCAGGAAGCTCTCCGCCTCGCGTTCGGCGAGGAACTTGCTCTTCTTGTAGTGGCCGACCATGTCGGCGAGGGTGACCGGGGTGGCCTCGCTGCCGGGGACCCCGTTGCCGGGGTTTCCCAGGGTGCCGACGCTGCTGGTGTAGACCACCCGGGAAAGGCCGCGCCTGAGGGCCGCCTCCAGGATGTTGCGGGTGCCGCCGACGTTGATCTCGTACATCTCGGCCGGCCTTCTGGTCCAGAGCCGGTAGTCGGCCGCGGCGTGGTAGAGGGTGTCACACCCCGCAAGCCCCCGCTCCAGGGAATGGCGGTCGCGCAGGTCACCTTCCCAGAGCTCCAGGTCGAGGCCAGCGAGGTTGCGCCGGTCGGAACCGGGTCGGACCAGTGCCCTGACCGAATACCCTTCCCTGAGCAGCTCCCTTGCCAGGCTTGCGCCTATGAAACCGGTGCCACCGGTGACGAATACCTTCATAAAACCAATGCGGAGTGCGGAATGCGGAGTGCGGAATTTGAAGTACGGAGTGCGGAGTGCGGAGTGCGGAATAGGAACCTTAAATTCCTCACCCCGAATCCCGCATTTGTTTTGTTCCGCACTCCGAATTCCGAATTCCGCATTCCTAGCCCTTCTCCTCCGTCAGGGAGCGGTAGGTGCCGAGCGCCATCAGGGGGAAACAGTTGCGGTAGATGTGGTACTTGATCATGAAATACTTGGGGAAGCCGGTGCCGGTGTACTGCTCCTCGTCCCAGGTGCCGTCCGGCTTCTGGGTGGCGATCAGGTAGCGGACCCCCCGACCGACCGTTGAAGAGCGGGCTTCTCCCGAGGCCATCAGGGCGAGGAGCGCCCAGCCGGTCTGGGACGCCGTGCTTTCCCCCGTCCCGGCCAGGGAAGGGTCGTGGTAAGATTCGCAGGTCTCCCCCCAGCCGCCGTCCATGTTCTGTTTCGACTTCAGCCAGTTGACCGCCTTGCGGATGTAAGGCTGGGAGAGGTCTTCGCCGATCGCCGCCAGGCCCGAAAGGACAGACCAGCAGCCGTAGATGTAGTTCACCCCCCAGCGCCCCCACCATGGCCCTTCCGGTTCCTGGGTCTCCCGGATGAAGCGCAGTGCCCTTTCCGCCGCCGGATAGTCCTTGGGATAGCCGAAGGTCCCCATCAGCTCCAGCATCCTCCCGGTCAGGTCGGCCGTGGGGGGGTCGATCAGGGCTTCCAGGTCGGCAAACGGGATCTTGTTCAGGAGGTGTTTGGTGTTGTCCTTGTCGAAGGCCCCCCAGCCGCCATTCCTGCTCTGCATCCCGAGGCACCAGTCGATGCCGCGGCTGATGGCGGCTTCCTTGGCCTTGCGGTCCCTGACCTTCACCTCCTTGATGGCCATCATCACGATCCCCGAGTCGTCCACGTCGGGGTACCAGTCGTTCAGGAATTCGAAGGCCCATCCCCCCGGCGGCAGCTCGGGCGATTTGACTTGCCAGTCGCCGCTCTTGCGCACTTCCCGGTCGAGCAGCCACTGGGCCGCCTTGGCGAGGGCCGGATGATCAGCGGGGACCCCGGAGTCGAGCAGCGCCTTCAGCCCCAGCGCCGTGTCCCAGACCGGCGAGACGCAGGACTGGAGCACCAGCCCATCGTCATCCTCGATGCAGAAATTGGCGAGCGCCTCGAGCCCTTTGGCCACCGCCGGGTGGTCGTTGGCGTAGCCCAGGCAGTGGAGCGCCAGCACGGAGTTGAGCATGGCGGGCTGGATACCCCCCCAGTCGCCGCTCGGCTCCTGGTGGTCGCCGACCCATTTCTCCGCCAGCGCCAGAGCCTTCTTCTTGAAGGGCCTGATGGGGTTCGACTCGTAGACCTTGAGGAGGTGGTCCACGCCGATGAAGAAGTTCTTCCAGGTCAGGATGCCATCTTCCTTGGTGAAGGTGTAATCGGTCGGGCGGGGGGGGCGGACGAACAGCTCCTGGACCCTGGCCGAGGGGGGGAGCTTGCGCACCGGGCGCTCGGCCATTACGATGGAGAGGGGGATGATGGTCGCCCGCGACCAGCTGGAAAACTCGTACAGGTTGAAATAGGCCCAGTTGGGGAGGAGCATCAGCTCGATCGGCATGGAAGGGATCCCGAACCAGGCGAATTCGCCGAACAGGGCGAGGAAGATCTTGGTGAAGACCCGGCACTTGATGATCCCCCCCTTCTTCAGGATGAAGGCGCGCGCCTTCACCATGGCCGGGTGGTCGGCGGAGCAGCCGGTCAGCTTCAGGGCGAAGTAGGCCTCCACCGTGGTGGAGAGGTCGCCGGGGCCGCCGTAATAGATGGTCCAGAAACCCTCCTTGGTCTGCTTGGAGAGGAGGTAGTTGGCCATCTTCCGTTCCCGCTCCCGGTCCACGATCCCCATGAAGTGGAACAGCATGACGTATTCGGCGGTGATGGTGACGTTCGATTCCAGCTCCGCCCACCAGTAGCCGGCGGGGAGTTGCTCGCGGAAAAAGAACTCGCGGCTCCGCCCGATGGCGAGGTCGAGGGCGTTTCTGATCTCCCCCTCCTTCTTTTTCATGATGGAGGTGGGGAGGTGGTGGACCTTGGCGCCCGGCTTGACGGCGGGCGCCGCATCCTGGTCAACGGAAACCCCGTTGAATGATGTGAGCGCATGGGAAATGGGGTGTTTGTGGGGTTTCATCGCCTCGTGCTCTCCTTCTCGAAGCTCCTGCCGCGCGGCACGCGGAAGAAGTGGTCAGTGGCTGGCATAACCTTGATTTCATACCATATTATCGGGCAAAGGTATACCCATTTTCGCTTAGACGGCGCTGATCCGGTCAAAAAGCGCAGGCCAAACGGGGCATTACGCCGCCACGGTTGATTTCAACGGAGAGCTGTGCTAGCTTTTTCAATTCCCCCCTCTTGGGCAGGACGGCGTCCTGCGCCGGTCGCTATGGGAAAACTCCACATCAGTATAACAGTTCGCGAAAGAGGTTGCATGGATACCGGGAAAAAAAGTTACGGAGGGGCGTTCGGCCTGATCGCGCGCCGGCCCCGCCTGATCATCGCCATCGCCGTCGCGCTTTCGGCCGTATCGCTGATCTATACCTGGCAGCAGATGGAGTTTCTCACCGGCCGCGACCAGTTGATGCCGGCCAATACCTCGTTCAACCGGGACTATCGGGACTACCGGACCGAATTCGGCGATCAGGAGGAGATCGCCGTGGTCATCGAGAGCGGCGACAGCGCCCAGGCAGGGCGCTTCGGGGAACGGCTGGCGGAGCGCCTGCGGGGCGACCGGCGGCACTTCCGCGAGGTCTTCTTCCCCTTCGGGCTCCCCTTCTTCCAGCAGAACGGCCTCCTGCTCATGCCGCTCGAAGAGCTCGCCGCCTTTGCCGGGAACCTCGCCAAGGCGGCCCCGACCCTCAAGGCCCTGGCCGCTGCCCCTTCGGTGCAGACCCTGTTCACCAGCCTGACCGGGGAGATGGAGGGGTACCTGGCGGCCCCCGCGGCACCGGAAAGCCGGGAGCGGCTCGACCGTCTCGTCTTCATGCTCGGGGCGATCGGCGAGGGGATCGGCGGATTTGCCAAGGGGGACGGGGCCGGGCTGTCCCTGGAGACGGTCATGTTCCGCAGGGCCGACGGCGGCGAATCGTCCTTCGCCGCGGCCGGCCGCCAGCAGGTGCTTACGGTGCTGCCGGTGCGGGACGAGTCGAGCTTCAAGCCGGCCGAAGCTGCAATCGCGGCCCTGCGGGGGGAGATTGCCGGGCTCAGGAAGCTCCCCGAGTTCGCCGGGGTCAGCGTCGGCCTGACCGGCACCCCGGTCCTGGAGCACGAGGAGATGGAGACCAGCGAGCGGGACATCATGCTGGCCACCGCCATCACCGTGGCGCTGACGGTCATCCTCCTGCTGGTCGCCTTCCGCGGCCTGCTCAACACCATCGCCGCCATGGTCGCCCTGACGGTCGCCATCTCCCTCTCCTTCGGCTTCGCCACCCTGGCGGTGGGGCACCTGAACATCCTCTCCTCGGTATTTGCCGTGATGCTGATCGGGATCGGCATCGAGTACGGCATCCAGGTGGTGCTCCGCTATCAGGAGGAGCTCGCGCGGGGACGGGACAAGGAGGAGGCGCTGCGGTTGGCGCTCGCCCGCAACGGCCTGGCCATCGTGATGGCGGCCGCCACCGTGGCCGCCGCCTTCGTCACCTTCGCCTTCACCGACTTCAAGGGGATCGCCGAGCTGGGGATCATCGCCGCCGGCGGGATCGCCATCTGCGTCCTGGTCACCTTCACGGTCCTGCCGGCGCTGCTCCTCCTCTTCCCGGCCCGCCCCCCGAAGATCCGCCCCATGGCCACGGAGCCCCGCTGGCAGCGAATCCTGTTCGGTTCCCCCCGCGCTGTCCTGACGGCCGCCCTGATCCTCTCCCTTGCCTGCCTCTACCCCCTGGCGCGGAGCGAGTTCGACTATAACCTGATGAACCTCCAGGCCCGCGGGGTGGAATCGGTAACCTACGCCTACAAGCTGATGCGGAGCCGCGAGAACGCCGGCTACTTCGCGGTGGTCACCGCCGCCAGCGAGGCGGAGGCGGCAGAGAAGGCGCGGGTGCTGGAAGGGCTCGCGAGCGTCGACCATGTGGTCTGGGCCGGCAGCTTCGTCCCCGGCGACCAGGCCGACAAGCTCCGGCTGCTCGCCTCCGCCCGGCGCGAGCTGGACGGGATAAGGCCGGTCCCCTACGAGGAGGACCTCCGTCTCATGGAGCTGCCGGCGGTGTTCGAGCAGTTCCGCGCCGGGGTGGAGCGGCTGAAGCTCGCCCTCGATCGGGACGCAAGGCCGGAGGCGCAGCCGGTCGGCGCCTTCCTCGCCACCCTCGACCGCTTCTTCGCCACCCTGGAGAAGGAGAAGGACGGAAACGCCGTGGGGATGCTCAAGGATTTCCAGGGGGGGATGTTCGCGGAGCTGCCCGAGCGGATCGCCCTCCTCCGGAAAAGCCTTGGGGCCGCGCCGGTCCATGGCGCCGACGTGCCGCCGGAGCTGATGCGCCGCTTCGTCGGCAAAACCGGCAAGTACCTGCTCCAGGTGGCGCCGAAGGAGGCGATCTTCGCCCGCGAGCCCCTCAAGCGGTTCCTCGACGAGGTCCGCTCGGTGGACCCTGCCGCCACCGGCGAGCCGGTCATGGTCTACGAGTCGATGACGGTGCTGCGGGACTCCTACCGGAGCGCCTTCCTGTTCGCCATCGCCGCCATCGCCGCCATCCTGCTGGTAACCTTCAGGAGCATCCGTTACACCCTGATCGGCCTGGTGCCGCTGGTGGCGGGGCTGCTCTTCATGGTGGCGGGGATGCGCCTGTTCGGCATCTCCTTCAATTCTGCCAACGTCATCGTCCTGCCGCTGGTCCTCGGCATCGCCGTCGATTCGGGGATCTACCTGATCAGCCGCTACCGCCGCGAGGAGGAGACGCCGCGCCAGTTGGTGCTCTCCAGCACCGGGGTAGGGGTCTTCCTCAACACCCTGACCATCATGGCCAGCTTCGGCGCCCTGATGGTGGCGCGCCACCAGGGGGTGTTCAGCATCGGCGCGGTGATGACGATCGGGATGGTGGCGTGCCAGGTGGCGTTTGTGGTGGTGCTGCCGGCGGTGCTGACCCTGGCGGGAAAACGGCTCCTATAAAGGTCCATCTGCGGCGTTGCGCTTCGTCGCGGAACGCTCAACGTACCCTCGGTACGCCTCGCGCCCCGCTCCTTGCGCGCCTTGCAGCTGGAGCCTTTCTCGAAGCCGGCAGGTTTTTTTATGATCAAAAACAAAACATCCAACAGCCTGCGCGGGGCGGTCCCCCTTTCCCATCTCTTCCTGCGGGAACGAGTGCGGCCGGGGGACCGGGTGGTGGACGCCACCTGCGGCAACGGTCATGACACCCTGCTGCTGGCGCAGTTGGTGGGGCCTGAGGGAAGGGTGTGGGCCTTCGACGTCCAGGAGGAGGCGCTAACCGCTACCCGCGAACTTCTCTCCGGTGAGGGACTTTCCGGCCGGGTGGAGCTGCTCCGGGCCGGTCACGAGCGGCTCGCGGAGTTCGTCCGGGAGGAGCTGCGGGCGGTAGTCTTCAACCTGGGCTTCCTCCCCGGCGGCGACCGGGAGTTCGTCACCCGTCCGGAGCATACCGTCGCGGCCCTGGAGCAGGCAGCCGGCCTCATCCTGGCCGGCGGGATCATCACCGTCTGCATCTACACCGGCCATCCCGGCGGCCCGGAAGAGGGGGAGGCGGTGGCACGGTGGGGGGCCGGGCTTTCACCGAAGCGCTTCAACGTCTGGTCGAGCCGCCAGCTGAACCGTCCGGCGACCGCCCCCTATCTCGTGCTTGTCGAGAAAAGCGGGTAAAGCCCAATCCGTCATCTTCCGATTCGGGGGCATCTGCGTGGCCACGATTTCCCCTTTACAGCAAAGCTTCTCTGCCGTATCCTTCCCCCCACCGTTTCATCACCACATCTGCTAAGGGCTTCACCATGCTCCGTCAGATCCTCCCCTTTCTCATAATTCTGCCGCCGCTAGCCTATGGGTTGATCTCCCTCTTTTGCGGCCGCACCTTTTTCCGGCGCCGGAAGCCCGCTTCCGGCCATACCCCGCCGGTCACCATCCTCAAGCCGGTCAAGGGGATGGATGCGGGGAGCTTCGAGAACTTCGCCTCCTTCTGCCGCCAGGACTACCCGGAATTTCAGATCGTCTTTGCCGTCGCCTCCGCTGATGACCCGGCGGTCCCGGTGATCGAGCGGCTGAGGAACGAGTTCCCGGACAGGGAGATCGAGCTGGTGCTGGACGGGCGGCTCCACGGCCCCAACTACAAGGTCTGCAACCTGATCAACGCCTATCCTGCAGCGAAGCACGACATCATCATCGTCTGCGACAGCGACATCAGGGTCGGCAAGGATTATCTGAGGGAGGTCTGCGCCCCCTTCGCCGACCCCGCGGTGGGGCTGGTCACCTCCCTGTACCGGAGCCCCGGCGTGAGGGGGAGCGCCACCGCCGTCGAGGCGATGGGCTTTACCTGCGAGATGATCCCCAACGTGATGGTGGCGCTGCGGCTGGAGGGGCTCTCCTTTGCCCTGGGCGCCTCCATGGCGGTGCGCCGGGGAGCGCTGGAGCGGATCGGCGGCTTCCCGGCCCTGGTCGACTACCTGGCGGACGACTACCAGCTCGGCAACAAGGTCTTTCGTGCGGGGTACCGGATCGAGCTGTCCGACTGCTTCGTGGAGAGCGTCATGCACCGGGAGAGCCTGGCGACGGTCCTCTCCCGGCAGCTGCGCTGGGCCCGGACCATGCGGGCGAGCCGCCCCGCCGGCTATTTTGCCTCGGGGATCACCCAGCCGTTTCCCGCCGCCTTGCTGGCGCTGCTCCTCAGCGGCTTTTCCGTCGCCGGAGTCGCCGCTGCCCTTCTTCTCTACGGGGTCCGCTCCCTGACCGCCCTCATCTACAGCCGCTCCTTCGTAAAGGACGGGCTGTTTCCCCGCTGGCTCTGGCTCCTCCCCGTGCGGGACGCGCTCTCCTTCGCCACCTGGGGGCTCGCCTTCCTGGGGAACCGGGTCCGCTGGCGGGGGCACCTGTTCCGTCTCCTCCCCGGGGGGCGGATCGAAGAGGTTGCGTAGGGGCGAGGCTTGCCTCGCCTATCAGGCATCAGTGGGACATGAGTACGGGAAGGGTCAAATGCCTGAGGATATGCTTCGCCGCCTTGCCGATGACCGGCCTGCCGGTCAAGGAAAGGCCGTAAGCCCCCATCACCAGCAGATCGGTCCCTTCCTCGCAGGCATGATTGAGGAGGAGTTCGCCGAGTGGGAAGTTGGGGGCGAGGATTTCTTCCGGGCGCGCCTTTATGCCATGCCCGGCGAGAAAGGCGGTGATGGAGCCCGGCGCCCCTGACGGGATTCCGCTGTCGCTTGCCATCAGCACGCGCAACAGGTGGACCCGCTGCGCCTGCCTGAGGATGGGAAGGGCGTCGTGCAAGGCCCTGCTCGATTCCCTGCCGTTGTTCCACGCCACCAGCACCCTCTCGCCGCAGGAGGCGAAATCCCCGGCGTGGGGGACTATCATCACCGGCCGGCCGCAACTGAGGACGAGCCGTTCGGGAAGGTTGCGCAGTCTCTTGGCGCTTCTGCTGTCCGCCGGCGGCTGGCCGGTGATGACCAGGTCGGTGGCGCGGCAATAATAGTTGAGGAACTGCACTTCGTCCGTGCCGGGGCTATCCTTGTCCGCGCCCAGCCATTCAGCGCGGATCCCTGCCCGATCCGTTTCATCGAGGAAGAAGGCAGCCGCGGTTTCTTCACTGTTTCTCGGCCCCGCAGCATCCGCGTAAACCCCGATCAGCCGCGCCCCATGCCTTGCGGCATATCCTGCCGCCAGGGCAAGCCGGGATGATGCCCGGGAATTGCTGTCCATGTGGACCAGTATCCGTGTCAGTGCCATTGCCTGAGCCTCTCAGGGGCATTCCCCCCCCGTTTGTCATTCGCGATTTTGCAAACATACCACTTGAACCCGCCCAAATCAAAATATTTTTTGCAATAATAAAAAACCGTTCTACAAATCTTCCTCTCCCTCCGGAGAGGAAGCCGCTCTTTGACATTCACCCGCATTGGGATATCCTTGTCACCATGATGGAACGCATCGTCTCAACTGGAGGTGGACCATGAAAACCACGGGCCGGCTGATCATCGTATTGAGCCTTTTCATGGCCGGATGCGCCCATGTCATGAGCGAGCAGTCGCTCAGGCTGGTGGACCGGCAGATCACCTTTGAGGAACTGAGGACGGCGCCGGAGTCATACGTCGGCAAGTTCGTCCTGCTCGGTGGAACCATCGCCGGGGTGAGGAACTCGAAGGGGGGAGGGGAGCTGGAGGTGCTCCAGGCGCCCCTTGATTCCAGCGGAATGCCCGAAGAGCAGCAGTATTCCGGCGGCCGTTTCATTGTCGCCACCCAACGGTTCCTCGACCCTCTGGTCTACACGACCGGGCGCAGGGTCTCCCTGGTCGGCGAAGTGAAGGGTAAGAAGACCCGGACCATCGACGAGGTGGAGTATCTCTACCCGGTCGTGGCTGAAGTGGAGATGCGGCTCTGGGAAAGATACGAGGCCGACAGATATTACTACCAGTACCCCTACTATTATGATCCCTTCTGGAACCCGTGGTGGCCTTACCGGCGCTATTATTACCCGTACTGGTGGTGATAGCGGGAAACCGGATGGAAATAGCCGCAAACGGAAGGTCGACGCGCCCCTTGCAGATCCGTGAAACAGGACTGCAAGGGGTGCGGCAGTTCCAGTTATCACTGAACCGGCTAGGGGAGCGGAACTCCGGACCTGTGACCGGCGGAAAGTTGCCGCCGCAGGCTTTACACCTGCCGGATCTCGTCTATACTTTTTTTCGATAATACCGATCTTCCCCGGAGCTGAATGTGCCGAATCCCGTTGAACAGCTGGGCGCGCTTTCCCTCTCCCTTCTCCGCGAGATGGGGCGAATGGTGAATTTCCTCGTCTATGCTCTCTACAAGATCATCAGCAGTCCCGGCAAGCCGATCCATATCCTCAAGCAGCTCTACTTCATCGGGGCAAAATCCTTTTTCGTCATCTTTCTGACCGCCTCCTTCACCGGGATGGTCCTCGGTCTGCAGGGGTACTACACCCTGACCAAGTTCGGTTCCGAAGGGATGCTCGGCTCGGCGGTGGCGCTTTCGCTGATCCGGGAGCTCGGTCCGGTCCTTTCCGCCCTGATGGTGACAGGGCGCGCCGGCAGCGCCATAACCGCCGAGATCGGCATCATGAAGATAACGGAGCAGATCGATGCGCTCCGCACTATGGCCCTTGAGCCGTTCAAGTACCTGGTATCGCCGAAGATCGTCGGGGCGGTGATCGCCGTCCCGCTCCTCTGCGCGATCTTCGACGTGGTGGGGATTTACGGCGGCTACCTGGTCGGGGTGAAACTCCTCGGCGTCAATCCGGGGGCATATTTCCACGAGATGGAGAAGAGCGTGGAGTGGAAGGACGTCTATTCTGGGATCATCAAGTCGATCTCGTTCGGCGTCATCATCTCCTGGGTCTGCTGCTACAAGGGGTACTACGCCGGCCACGGCGCCGAGGGGGTGTCCCGCGCCACGACCTCGGCGGTGGTGATGTCCTCGGTGCTGGTGCTGATCTGGGACTACTTTCTGACTTCAATACTGCTGTAAATCGCCTGGTGCGTGCTGAACGGTCCTCTAATGATCAAACTGGTAAACGTGACGAAAAGCTTCGACAGCCAGGTGGTCCTGAACAACCTGACCCTGGAGGTCCCTCCCGGCAAGATCACCGCGGTGATCGGCCCGAGCGGCGAGGGGAAGAGCGTCCTCCTGAAGCATATGATCGGCCTGTTGCGACCGGAAAGCGGAGAGGTGCTGGTGGAGGGGGAGGACATCACCAGGATGGGGCGTGGCAGCCTCAACCGGGTGCGGGAAAAGTTCGGCATGCTGTTTCAGAACGCCGCGCTGTTCGACTCCATGACGGTGTTCGAAAACGTCGCCTTCCCCCTGGAGGAAAAGACCCGCCTCTCCGCGACGGAGATAAGGGACAAGGTGCACGAGGCGCTCGGGCACGTGGGGCTCAAGGGGATCGACAAGAAGTATCCCGACGAGTTGTCGGGGGGGATGAAAAAGCGGGTGGGGCTGGCCCGGGCATTGCTGCTAAATCCCAAGATAGTCCTGTTCGATGAGCCGACCACCGGCCTCGATCCGATTATCTGCCGGGCCATCCATCAGCTGATCAAGGATACCCACGCGCGCTTCGGCTTTACCGCGGTGGTTGTCTCCCATGAAATCCCGGAGATTTTCGACTTCACCGACCATGTCGCCATGCTGTACCGGGGGGAGATCCTGGAGATGGGGACCCCTGCGGAGATCCAGCGGTCGACCCATCCGGTGGTGCGCCAGTTCATCACCGGCAGCCTGGAAGGGCCGATCCGGTTCGTCTAGCTTCGCCGATTAAAGAATCAGGACACGGGTGATCCATGAAACGAGCAGCCTTGGAAACCATAGTCGGGATATTCGTGCTGGTCGGCATTCTCTGCCTGGCCTACCTGTCGATCAAGCTCGGCAAGATGGAGCTGATCGGCGGGGATTACTACGAGGTCCATGCCGATTTCGCTTCCGTTTCCGGGCTGAAGAGCGGCGCCTCGGTGGAGATCGCCGGGGTGGAGGTGGGGCGGGTGGAGCGGATCGTTTTCGAGCCGAAGAGCGGAGTGGCGCGGGTCTACCTGCGGATCAGGGCGGGGGTGGAGCTGGCCGACGACGTGATCGCCTCGGTACGGACCAGGGGGATCATCGGCGACAAATTCCTGCAGCTGAAACCGGGGGGCTCGGAGAAGATCATCGCGGCAGGGGGAAGGATCCGCGAGACAGAATCGGCGATAGATTTTGAGGAGCTGTTGAGCAAATATATTCATGGCCAGGTGGAGTGACCATCGGGCAACCTGCGACGGGAGGCTTCCGGGGGAGGCCTCTTGCCCGTCCTTCATCGCCGATTGTCGGCTGTCCAACCAGTAACCAATGGAGACGGTTATGAAAGCACTTTATCTGACAGGGATGGCACTATTTCTCATGGCAGTATGCACCACCCGCCCCGGCAGCGCTGCCGAACCGGTCCGGGGCAAGGTAGTGCTCGACCTCAAGGAGTGCGTCCGGAAGGCGCTGGACAGTGCGCCGGAGCTGGGGGAGGCCCAGGCGGACATCACGCTGACAGCCTCCAAGCTTGAGGAGGCGAAGGCCTACCGCTATCCGCAGATCGAGATTGTCGGCCTGACCGGCCCGGTTCCCCAGGCGCGGGGCAACCAGGTGTCGTCCAGCGACAGCATCAACCAGACCGATCGCTGGACCTGGTTCTCCCGGGCGGACGCGACCATCACCCAACCCCTCTACACCTTCGGCAAGATCGCCGAGAGCATGAAGGCGGCCGGCCACGGCATCGAGGTGGACCGGGCCAGGAAGGAGCAGCGGCGCAACGAGATCGCCGTGAAGGTGAAGGAGTACTACTACGGCATCCTCCTCGCCCGGGAGCTGAAGGAGGTGCTGCTGGAGGTCCGGGAGGACCTGGTGAAGGCGCGGGAGAAGGCGGTCAAGCTCCTCGACCAGGGCTCCCCCAACGTGGAAGAGCTGGACCTCTACAAGCTGGACACCTTCGAAGGAGAGGTGGACAAGTACCTGGAGGAGGCGAAGAAGGGTGAGGCGCTGGCCCTGACGGCGCTGGCCGCGCGGATCGGCCTTCCTGCCGAGGCGGAGCTGGAGATCGCCGGGGACCGGCTTGTCCCGGAACAAGCCCCTCTCCCGGGGCTTGATGCCTACCTGGAGAGCTCCCGGGACAAGCGCCCGGAATACCGGCAGATCAAGGAGGGATTGCAGGCGCGGGAGTCCCTGGTCAAGGCGGCCAGGGCAGCCTGGTATCCCGACATCTTCCTGGCCGGCTACCTGTCGGCGGCCTATGCGGAAAAGCGGGACCGGGTCACCAACCCGTGGGTCCCGGACCAGTTCAACCATCTCTGGGGCGGGGTGGCGCTCGGCCTGAAATGGAAGCTCGACTTCGGCATAACCGGCGCCAAGGTTGCCGGCGAACGGGCCCAGTACGACCGGCTGGTCCATACCAGGGCTTTCGCGGAGACGAACATCCCCCTCCAGATCAGGCGGTTCCACCTGGATCTGAACGAGGCGCAAAGGAGCATGGAGGCGGCCAGAAACGCCTACTCGAACGCCAAGAAGTGGGCTGTGGCGGCGATTGCCAACTTCGACTTCGGCATCGGTCCGGCCAAGGAGATCTTCGACTCCCTGCAGGAGTATGCCAAGATGAGGGCCGCCTATTTCCAGTCGATCTACAACTACAACCTGGCCCTGGCCAACCTCGACTACGCGGTGGGGGAAGCGCCGCTGTAACGAGATTTGTCCAATTAAATCGCTTTTTTGATCGGCTTAGGAGGTGAACCGAATGACCGCACGAATGATGATAGTTGCATTGCTGCTCTGGTCGGTTATCGCCGCCGCCCCGGTAATGGCCGTCGCCTCGGTCACCGACGAGGTGAAAAAAACCGTTGACGAGGTGGTCCGGATCGTCTCGGACAAGGAACTCAAGAAACCTCAGAACGAGCAGAAAAGGCGCCGGGAGCTGAAGGCCGCCATCGGCAGGAATTTCGACTATGGCGAGATGGCCCAGCGCTCCATGGGGAGGCACTGGAAGGAGCGGAGCCCCGCCGAGCGGAAGGAGTTCACGCAGCTCTTCGAGACCCTCCTGGAAAATTCCTACGCCGGCAAGATCGAATCGTACAACCAGGAAAAGATCGTCTACCTGAAGGAGACCGCGGAAGGGGAGTACGCCGAGGTGAAGAGCAAGGTGGTGACCGCCAGGAGGGACGAATACTCCCTCGATTACCGGCTCCTCAACAAGGGGGGGAGGTGGATGATCTACGATATCGTGATCGAGGGGGTGAGCCTGGTCTCCAACTACCGGAACCAGTTCAACAAGATCATCATCGGCCAGGGGTACGGCGAGCTGGTGAAGAAGCTGCGGACCAAGAGCGAGGAGATCAAGGCGCCGTAATGCTGACGGCAGGAGGGGGAAGGAGTTGTCTCAGAGTTTCTTGCTCCCCTTCCCCAGTTCCAGTTCAAGGGACTTCAGCTTTTCTATGCTCTCGCGCAGATCCTTGTTTTCCTGGGTCAGGGACAGGTTCAGTTCCTTCAGCTCCTTTTGTTCTTTGGTCAGGGAAAGATTCAGCTCCTTCAGTTTCCTCTCCTGCTGCCGGACTTCATGTGTGGCCGACAGTAGCTCGATCAGGCTTGCGGCCAGCGGGGTCCATGAGCTTGCCGGATAATCTTTTCTCAGCCGCTCCAGGTCTTGACGGGCCTGCGCCATGCCGTTCTTTTCCTGGCCGGAAGCGAGCCGGAGCAAACTCAACCGGAACAACGCCTCATCGGTGACCCTTGCCACTCCCGGTTCGGCAGATAAAGCGGTAAGCAGTTCCCCGGCAGCCGACGTTTCCCCCTGTTCCAGGAGCATTACCGCCTTTGCCAGTTTTCTTTCCTGGCCGGGGCGGTAGAGGACCCCTCCCGGCTTGGTCAAGGTGGCGCAGCCGCTCACTGCAATGGCAAGAATTATGATAAGAACGTATTTTGTCATCGTGGTTGTCCCCGCCGGTTGATGGAGTAGTTGCTGCCGGCTTTCTCCTTAAGGTTGTCCTTCATTTCAGCGGCCGCCCTGGCGATGCTTACGGCGGCATCGTAGCTTCCCTTGTGGCAGATGACGACGGCGATCGAGATGGTCATGATCGGGAATCGGCGGTGCACCCCGTAGCGGTCGGCCCCTTCGATCGCCCCGGCGGCGCGGTCCTCGGGGCTGTAAAACTCCGGGATCATCTTGTCGAACCTGTCGATAACCCCCTGGCAGACCTCGGCAGCCCTTTCCGGGGCGACTACCATCACGAAATCGTCCCCGCCGACATGGCCGACAAATGAGTTCAGGCTGTCGCCGGCATTTACCGCCTCATAGATGAGCTCCCCGGACTTCTTGATCAGTTCGCTCCCCCGGATGTAACCGTACCGGTCGTTGAAGGGCTTGAAGTTGTCCAGGTCGGCGTAACAGACGGCAAAGGGTTTTCCCTCCTCCAGCTTCTCCTCCAGCACCTGCTCGATGGCAATATTTCCCGGCAGGCGGGTGAGCGGACTTGCGTCGAGGCTTATCTGCTCCAGTTCCTTGAGTCTTATTGCCATCCTGGTGAAATCTTCGGCAAGGTCCCCGACCTCGTCGCCGGGAGGGATGGCCGGGTCGAAGTCGAAGTCTCCCTCGGCGATGCGGTGGGTCGCCCTCTTGAGCTTGCCCACCGCCGTAGAGATGTTGTAGATGAGCAGTGCCGCCACGCTGAGGGCGAGGAGGAAGCCGGTCAGGGAAAGGAGGAGCGTCCACCTGATGGTTGACTGTTCCCGCTGCTCGGCGGCCTCCAGCTTTTCGCTCAGGAGCTTTTGCCGGTCTGCCAGGGTCTTTTCCAGGAGTGTTGAAACTCTTTCCGCGGCGGCCTTCAGGGGAATGGTGTCGTTCTGCGTCCCCTGGAACAGTTGCTGTGCAGCCTCCCTGAAATCACGGTAGGGGGGGGCGATATCCTCCAGGGACCGTTCCAGACCGGACTTTTGCAGCCGTTGCAGTATCTCCAGAAACTCCGCTTCGCGCTGGAGGTAAAGCTCTCTGAATTCCGGCCCCTTGAGAATGGAAAACTTGGCGGCGTAACTCTGCTGCGCCTGGATGGATTCGCGGAGCTTGTTGGCGTTATTGATCAGCACGAAGTCGTTGGTGACGATGTCCCGGGCTGTCTTGTTGAGGGAGTAGAGCCCCGAATAGGAAATCACCAGGGCTGCCAGGGTAAACAACGATATGGCGGCATAACTGGCAACGAGTTTATGAAGGAGGGAGATTTTTTTCACCTGCGGTTTTGGTTCCATTCCACGACTCGATAATGAGTGGTTATGTTTCAGGTAAAGAGTATCTTACCTTGGCCGAAATGTAAACCTTGCTCGTGTTACGAAGTCGTAAACAGCCGCTGGCCGTTGGCTTCGTCGCCGGCTCCACTCCCTCTCCCAAAGGGAGAGAGAGTGGCCGAAGGCCGGGGGAGGGACTGCTCCGTCGGTAAGGGACGGGGCTTTTTTTGTTGACAAGCGGATCATTTCGCAAATAAAATCCAAATTTTGCGTGGATACTCAAATGGAGGGATTTTGATATGGCAAAGGTGTTCAAGGTGGCGGTCCTGCCGGGTGACGGCATCGGACCAGAGGTGATGGCCGAGGCGCTCCGGGTCCTGGACGCGGTTGAGAAGAAATACGCGGTAAAGTTCGAGCGGACCCACGCCAATGTGGGGGGAGCCGGGATCGACCTGGAGGGGAAGGCCCTTCCCGAGACCACGGTGAACATCTGCAGGGCTGCTGACGCCATCCTGTTCGGTTCGGTCGGCGGCCCCAAGTGGGAAAGCCTTCCCCCCGACGAGCAGCCGGAACGGGGGGCGCTCCTGCCGCTGCGGAAGATCTTCGGCCTCTATGCCAACCTCCGTCCCGCCATCATCTTCCCCTCCCTGACCGGCGCCTCGTCTCTCAAGGAGGAAGTGATCGCCGGGGGCTTCAACGTGCTGGTCATCCGCGAGCTGACCGGCGGCATCTATTTCTCCCAGCCCAAGGGGATCGAAGGGGAGGGGCGGAACCGGGTCGGGGTTGACACCATGCGCTACAGCGTGCAGGAGATCGAGCGGATCACCCACGTGGCGTTCCAGGCGGCCCGCAAGCGCGGCCACAAGGTCTGCTCCATCGACAAGGCGAACGTCCTCTCCACCTCGGTCCTCTGGCGGGAGGTCGTCACCGGGATCGGCAAGGAGTACCCGGACGTGGAGCTCTCCCACATGTACGTGGACAACGCCGCCATGCAGCTGGTCAAGTGGCCCAAGCAGTTCGACGTGATCCTATGCGAGAACATGTTCGGCGACATTCTCTCCGACGAGGCGGCCATGCTAACCGGCTCCCTCGGGATGCTCCCCTCCGCGTCGCTGGCTGAGGGGACCTTCGGCATGTACGAGCCCTCCGGCGGCTCGGCCCCCGACATCGCCGGCCAGGGGATCGCCAACCCGATCGCCCAGATTCTCTCTGCCGGGATGATGCTCCGCTTCTCCTTCGGCATGGTCGAGGCGGCCGAAGCCATCGACAATGCGGTGGCCAAGGTCCTTGATCAGGGCTTCCGGACACGGGACGTTTACCAGCAGAAGGATTGGGAGAAGCTGGTGAATACAAAGGGAATGGGCGACGCCATCATTGCCAGTCTGTAATAAATTATTGCTGCGGTAATTAATGTATTCTATGTAGGGGCAACCCTTGTGGTTGCCCGCCTTACGAGAAGCGGGCGGGCACAAGACCCGCCCCTACCTAAAACTTAATTTCAGAAAAGGAACGGACTATGAAAGTCGGACTGATCGGTTGGCGCGGCATGGTAGGCTCGGTTCTCCTCCAGCGGATGCAGGAGGAAAACGATTTTGCGGGGATCGAACCGGTATTCTTCTCCACTTCCCAGGCGGGGCAGCCCGCTCCCATGAACAGCGGGACCCTCAAGGACGCCGCGGACATCGCGGAGCTGAAGAAGCTCGACGTGATCCTCACCTGTCAGGGGGGGGACTACACGAAGAGCGTTCATCCGGAGCTGAGGAAACAGGGGTGGCAGGGGTACTGGATCGATGCGGCCAGCACCCTGCGGATGGAGGACAATGCGGTCATCATCCTCGACCCGGTTAACCGTAACGTCATCGACGCGGCCCTCGCCAAGGGGCAGAAGGACTTCATCGGCGGAAACTGCACCGTGAGCCTGATGCTGATGGCCCTGGGGGGGCTGTTCCGGGCCGGGCTGGTGGAATGGCTCACCTCCATGACCTACCAGGCGGCAAGCGGCGCCGGCGCCCCCAACATGCGCGAGCTCCTCGCCCAGATGGGGGTCCTGCACGGCTCCGTAGCGGAACTCCTCAGGGACCCGTCGTCGGCCATCCTGGAGATCGACCGGAAGGTGACCGCGGAACTGCGCGGCGACTCGATGCCGACCAAGGAATTCGGCGCGCCGCTGGCGGGGAACGTCCTTCCCTGGATCGACCGGGAGGTGGAGGACGGCCAGAGCCGCGAGGAGTGGAAGGGGTTCGCCGAGACCAACAAGATCCTCGGCACTGCGACGCCGATCCCGGTGGACGGCATCTGCGTCCGGGTCGGCGCCATGCGCTGCCACAGCCAGGCCCTGACCATCAAGCTGAACAGGGACGTGCCGATTGCCGACATCGAGAGTCTGATCGCAAACGACAACCAGTGGGTCAAGTTCGTCCCCAACACCAAGGCCGACACCCTGGCGCAACTCACCCCGGCGGCTGTTTCCGGCCTCCTCACGGTCCCCATCGGCCGGGTCCGCAAGATGAAGATGGGGCCGCAGTATGTCCAGGCTTTCACCTGCGGCGACCAGCTGCTGTGGGGGGCGGCCGAGCCGCTGCGGCGGATGCTGCGTATCCTGATGGAGCGGTAGGAGAGAACGCGCCGTTAGCGCAAAAATCGCGCTCTCTGGAAGTGTTTATCGTAGGGTGGGTTAGCGATAGCGTAACCCACCAATCGGCTGCGAACGGTGGGTTACGGCGATGAATCCGCCTAACCCACCCTACGTTAATTCAAGAATTAGAAGGTACTGGATTCCTGATAACGCCCCGTAATGGGGCGTTGTTTTTTTTAGGAATATCGAAACTCAAAGATGAGAGGAGCTAGAATATGAGCAAGCTGTGGAACATAGCAATAGTAGGCGCAACCGGCGCCGTCGGCAGCCAGATGATCGACTGTCTTGAGGAGCGCGACTTTCCGGTCGGGAAGATCAAATACCTGGCGAGCTCCCGGAGCGCCGGCGAGATCCTGGAGTTCAAGGGGAAGCCGGTGCTGGTGGAGGAGCTGACCCACGACTCCTTCGCGGGGATCGACATCGCCCTCTTCTCCGCCGGCGGCGACCGCTCCAGGGATTTCTGCCCCTCGGCGGCCCGGGCCGGCGCGGTCTGCATCGACAACTCGAGCGCCTGGCGGATGGACCCGGATGTCCCGCTGGTGGTCCCCGAGGTGAACCCCCACGCCATTGCCCGGTACACGAAGAAGGGGATCATCGCCAACCCCAACTGCTCCACCATCCAGCTGGTGGTGGCGCTCAAGCCGCTCCACGATTATGCCACCATCAAGCGGGTTGTGGTCTCCACCTACCAGGCGGTTTCCGGCACCGGCAAGAAGGCGATAGCCGAGCTGGACAAGCAGGTGAAGGACCTCCTCCAGGGAAAACCCCCCGAGTGCAAGGTCTATCCGCACCAGATCGCCTTCAACTGTCTCCCCCAGATCGGCTCCTTCGGCGACAACGGCTACACCGGGGAAGAGATGAAGATGGTCAACGAAACCAGGAAGATCATGGAGGCGGAGATCCGGGTCACCGCCTCCACTGTGCGGGTGCCGGTCTTCTACGGCCATTCCGAGTCGGTGAACGTCGAGACCGAACGGAAGATCACCGTCGAGAAGGCCCGGGAACTCCTGACAGGCGCCCCCGGTGTCGAGGTGGTGGACGACCCGGCCAACGGCGTCTATCCCATGGCGGTCGATGCCGCCGGCCAGGATCTCATCCTGGTCGGTCGGATCCGCGAGGACGAGTCGATCGAGAACGGCCTCAACCTCTGGGTGGTTGCCGACAACATCCGCAAGGGGGCGGCGACCAACGCGGTGCAGATCGCGGAAATACTGATCGGGAAGTACCTGCAGTAACCCTTTTATGATGAACTTTCCTACATCCCCATTCCCCTCATGAGGTGCCACATTCCCATCATTCCTATGTCCTCGTGCTCCAGGATATGGCAGTGAAACATCGCCATGCCGCTGAAATCCATGACCGGGACGAGAAGGGTTACGCTCCCCATCTTCGGGACGAGCACCGTGTCTTTCCAGGCGGGGACACTCGTGTAGAGGGAGGCGTACCCCGCGTCCCCCCCGGAGACGGCGAGGACCTGGGCGGGGTTCACGTGCTGGTGGAACGGGTGGTCCATGCCGCTCTGGTTGACGATGGTCCAGATCTCGTAGCTGCCGGTTTCCGACATGATGGTGTAGGGGCTCACGTCGAAGTCCTGGCCGTTGATGAAGGCGTTCCCCTGCCCCATGCTCAGGGTCATGGTGCGCCGCGCCGCAATGGCAGCCATGCCGGGAAGATTGTTCGGGTCGAGCCTTGCGGCCGCGGAATTCACAGTGGCGGGAAGACCCTGGGCGGGGGTCGCTGATCCCTTGTAGGTGACGGTCAGGAGCGTGCGCGTCTCAAGGGCCGACATCCCCATCCGGGCATAGGGGAGCGCCATGAAGCGGTAGCTCCCGGACTTCGCCCCCTGGGTCCCCTTGACGAGGAGGTCCACCCGCTCGCCTGGAGAGAGGATGATCTCCGAGAGCGGATAGGGCCTGTCGAGCAGCCCGCCGTCGGTGCCGATCAGATGCAGGGTGTGGCCGTCGAGACTCAAGCGGTAGAAGCGGGCGCTGCTCGCGTTGACGACCCGCCAGCGCTGCACCTGCCCGCTCTTCATGTACAGGCGGGGATTGATCACCCCGTTCACCATGACGGTGTTCCCCTCCTTGCCCTGCATGTAGTCCATCATGGTGGCGTGGGGGGCGGGCTCGGAACCGGAGAGGGTGATGTCCTTGATGACCATGATGTGGGTCTCGTAGGCCTTGAGCAGATCGTTCGCGTCCTCCACCACCAGCGCCCCGGCGAGCCCGGCCCAGTACTGCTCGGCGGAGACGCCGTGCTTGTGGGGGTGGTAGAAGTTGAGGGTCCCCGCCTCCTGCATGGCGGTGTCGTACTCGTGACGATAAACGTGCCCCGGCTCCAGCTCGTACATGACGTAATCGGAGGGGGCCTTGGGGGATACGTGCCAGCCATGGGTATGGAGGTTGGTGACGTTTCTGCGGTAACCGAGGAGGTTGGTCGCCGTGGTGGGGGGAAGGCCGTTGGTCAGGTTGACGACCAGCCGGTCCCCCTGCCGCACCCGGATGGTGGGGGCGGGATAGCGGCCGTTGTAAGTCATCAGGTTGGCCATTGTGCCGTTGACGTTGATCCTTGCGAGCCGCGCCTCCAGGTCCACCTCCACGACACCCGGGACGAGGCTTCTGTTCGACATCTCTGCCGGATCGAGGAAGAGGCCGCCGACCGGGGGATCGATGATCGTGCCGGAACCGCCACCCCCCATGCCTCCTCCCCCACCCATGCCGCCGCCACCCATCATCGCTCTGGCGAGTCCGGCGTGGAGGGTTATGTACGTTCCCGCTAGCCCCATAGAGGTGAGGGCAAGAAATTGTCTGCGGCTCAGATGTCTTTTGCCCATGACGAAACCTCCTTCTCGCAAACGCGTGAAGCGGCCCCCCCTTCGCGAGGCCCGCTTCACGTTGTCTGCCTGTTTCTAGAAGTCAACGTAGCTTCTTATTGCCCCTGCTGCCGGCTGGAACTGGTAGGGCCGCATCATCTCATTGTCCTCGTGGTCAGTGATGTGGCAGTGCCAGACATAGTAGCCGCCCGCGGCGCTGGGGTCGTAGTCGAAGAACGGGACCGGGTTGTTGATGGCCTTGGACTGGGGCGCAAAGCGCACCACAATGCGCGTTACCTGGCCCGAAGGCATGATCGCCGTGTCCTTCCACCCCGTCTCGAAGGACAACGGCGGAGCAGCCGCACCCAGCAGGTAGGGGTCAACGTTCGGGTTGCCGCCGTACTTCATGTCTGACGCTGCGGACGGAGCGTAGCCAAGCGGCGGTCCGAATCCCGGGATGAAGACACCTCCCTGGAACAGCGCATTGTAAGCCGCGCTGAACGCCCCGGTGTCAAGGGCCTGGCGGTTCATGATCTGGAACTGCACGCCGTGCAGGTGGATGGGATGGGCGTCCGCTGTCAGGTTGACGATCTCCCACAACTCGGTTTCGCCCTCGTTGGGGAGTTCGGTGAGATAGTTCCCCAGCACGAGCGTCGAACCCGGTATGGATGAGCCATCCAGACGCAGGCCGTTCCACTTGGAGTTGTTGACCAGGGCCTCTATCGGTCCGCCTGGACCACCGATCTCATTGAGCGTGATTTCACGGGTCTTGTTTAACGTCACGCCGGCAGCCAAGGTGCCTGTGGCCGTGTTGACCAGCCGCTTGATTGTCTGCGCACCGCTGCGAATGGGTATGCCGCTGGCCGGGTCGTAGCTGGTGTCAGCGGGCGCATTCGCCGAGACGCGGAACTGCATGATCCGGCCGTCCAGACTGGCGGTGGGCTGCCCGTCAGTCGTTGCGGCGGTGTTGCGCAGGATGAGGTTCAGGGGGAAGGTGGCCTTTTTCGGCAGAAGTGCCTTCCACACAGGGTCGGCAAAGTCGACGATTATTTCGTAGCGCTCACCCGGCATCATCACCAGGGCCTTCTGCACGCCGGCCCTGGTCTGTGCGCCCGTGGCGTTCGGGTCGATGAGGACCGGGCTGTCCAGGTAGCCGCCGTCGGTGGCGATGACCCACATGCGCGGCCCCTTGACCCCGGAGACCGGGTCATGGAGGAACATTTCGTAGGGACGGGAGTTGGAGCCGTTGATGAGGTAGAAGCGGTAGCGCTGCTGGTCGACATTCATGAAAGGCCAGACCTTGCCGTTGACGATGATCGTGTCGCCCACGAACTCCGGCACCCAGTAGGGATGCTCCGGATTGACGCCGACGTTGGGGAAGAAGAGCTGTCCGTTGGTATCAAACATGCGGTCCTGGATGACAAGGGGAACCAAGAGCCTCCCCCCCAAGCCGACAGGATCCAGGCCGGTGGGCAAATTGAGGTTAGGGTCGATAACGGGGTAGGCGCCGGCCAGGCCTGCAAAGGTTGCGTTGATACGGGTGCCGCCGAGCAGATGGTCATGGAACCAGAGGGGAGCCGCCTCCTGGCTGTTGGGGTAGCGGTAGATGGCTTCATTGGCGGCGGCACCAGCCTTCGTGTAGTAGGCGGGTCCTTGTGACGTCAGGACGCCGGTGAAATCCCCCAGGTCGCTCAGGAAATAGGCCTCCGGACCGCCGTCGATCACGGCCGGAACCTCACCGCCGTGCAGGTGGGGCACAGCGGGTATGGGACCGGGATAGTGGGTCGCGTTGCCGGGCGTTGGCATCATAACACCGTATATCTGGTGAAACGCTGAA
Organism: Geobacteraceae bacterium; assembly: GCA_023701365.1. Classification (GTDB taxonomy): domain Bacteria; phylum Desulfobacterota; class Desulfuromonadia; order Geobacterales; family Geobacteraceae; genus JAMPXD01. Next base: position 15,249 of record JAMPXD010000005.1, on the reverse strand, counting down.
TGCAGGCTCTGGTCGGTCCAGTCTCTCCAGGCGATGTTGTTGTCGGTGAGGTTGTTGACGTACCTGATCTGGGTGGGGAGATCCCGTGTCGCCACGATAACAGGGCCGACAGGGGTTTCGGCTGCGCTCGCCGGGTAAGGTGTCGCCACACGGTAGCCGAACGTCCATGTCCCGGTGTAGGTCCCGGCTGCCGGAACGAAGGTGGACGGCATCATGTTGGCCTGGAACTCCACCATGTTCAGCGTGATTTCGGCGCCTGTGTCAAGAAGTGTCGCGATTCCGGTAGTGGACCGAGGATTGAGATCCAGCACCGGCAGCGGATCGACGAACTGCGGGATCTTGTTTCCCGGGAGATGAATCCCCTGTGCCGCCATGGCGCTCCCGCCGGCCAGGGTGAGCGCCGCCGCGATTGCGATGCCAAATCGCCATATCTTCTGTTTCGCACTCATGGTCATTTCTCCTTTCTGCCTTTCTGAATTTGAAATGTCCCGATTCATCGTTTCCCTCGATGTCAACTTTTCCAAAGCTGGGTCCCATCCATCATCTCCTTTAAGGGGGGAGGGATTTCTCCCTCCCCCATGGAAAGTTTTTCCGAATCAAATTACGGTGTAGTGATCGGGTTGTTAGCAGCATCCACGTATGCCGATGTACCCGCGGCGTTGAACGCCTGGACCCGGAAGTAGAAGGTCGCGCCGCGCGGCAGGTTTCCGGTCGTGAATGTGGTGACGTTCGCTCCGACCGTGCTCGTGGTCACACCGAGCGTGAAGTTCTGGTCGCTGGCCCGCTGGATCCGGAAGCCGGTCTCGTTGTTGGCGTTGTCGGTCCAGGTAAGCGTCACCCTGTCATTTCTGTTGTTGAAACGGAATGCCGATGCCTGAACATTACTCGGGGCCGCCGGCGGCGTCGGTACGGTGGCAAAGGTGGCCGTGTTGGAGAACCCGGAGTCGGCAGTCACGATTGGGTAAGGCGCCGGGCCACCGACGGTGTTGGAGGCAAACACCCGGTAGTAGTACGTTGTGTTGGTGTTGCCGATGGGGTCAGTGTAGCTCCTCGGACCCATCGTCGGTCCGGTAGTCCCGGTGGACGGCAACGTTGCCAGGGCAGACCAGGGTCCGGTACTGGCAGTGGCACGCTGTACCGTGAAGGAGGTGTCGTTGCGGGAGTTGTCGAGCCAGCCCAGGTCAACCCGTCGGTTGTTGCCACTGCCGGCCGGAACGGCCGTCAGGCCGGAAGGATCCTCCGGCGGAACCGCCAGAGAAGTGGCCCGCATCATGTCATTCTCTTCGTGGCTCAGGATGTGGCAGTGCCATGTGTACTCGTGGCCGAAGTTGATCAACTGGTTCGTCAGGGGTGGCACAAGGTCGGCCCCGTCCGTGATGTCGATCTGGGCGAACCCTGTGGTGTCGCCCAGGGGCATCGTCGGGTTCAGCGGGCGGACGCTGTTGGGAAGCTTGAAGGGCACCTGCGGCCGGACCGGCCGCAGGGCGACGATCGTGTCCTCCAGCGGCGCGATCCGGATCGTGTCCTTCCAGCCCAGCTCGTTGTCGTCCGGCAGTCGGATGAACCCGTCCCAGCCGACCCGGTTGAGCAGCTGCACGTCGAACAGGTGGAAGTGAATGGGGTGGGTGTCCACGCCGTTGTGCGTGATCCTCCAGATCTGGACCTCGTCGGGCTTCACGATCTCGGTCAGCGGATCGACGAAGTTCTGGAGGATGAAGTTCTGGATCGCGGCGTTCACGAACGGCACCTCGAGCCCCAGCTTGGCGCTCATCCGTCCGTAGTCGTCGAAGGTCGCACCCATCTCGTCGTGGATGGCCTTCATCTGGAATGGAGTTGCCGGATTAAGCTGCGGATCAGTTCCAATCCTCTGGAGGCTGATGACGCCGGCCTGGTCCTTCAGCACCGTGTCGTACTTCAGCTCGGTGCTGAAGATGTTCGAGAGACCCCAGTACGGCGCGATGGCGGGGAAACAGGTTTGGGTGGCAGCGCTTGGATCACAATCACTGCCGGCGGTGTAGTAGGCGGAATTGCCACTCGAGCCGTAGGCGCTCTGCCCGACGATGATCGGATGCTGGGTCTGCGCGAAGATCCCCTGTGTTGTTGCGGTCGACATGAACGCATTCCGCAGGTTGGTCAGGATCAGCGGATCGTAGTGATCGGGGGTCGCTGCTCCACCGGCTCCCCCTACCACGATCTGCATGACGGTCCGGACGTTCGGGCCGACACCCGGCGGAACGGGGCCGTAACCGCCTATGTCGGTCCGGTCCGGGGCGCCCGTGTAGTAGTCGTAGTGCGGGTCGAGCGCCGGGAACGCCGTGGGGGCGTCGTTGTAGAGGATGAGGGTCTGGCCGGCGAAATCGGTGAAGTCGACGATCACGTCGGCCCGTTCAGCCGGACCGAGGAGGAGCGTGCCGCCGCCATCCCTCTGTTGGAGCACGTTTCCGACATTGAACATCGTCGGGTCCATGTTCCATTGAACCGGCTGGTTCGGCAGGACCACCGGCGCAGGCAGGACGCCCCCCTCGGTGCCGATCTGGATAAACGCGGGGCCCCTGGTGGCCGGGTCGGGCACGCCGCCTTCCCTGCCGTCCGTCGGCCACATGGCCGGGAAGCCCGCGGTCAATGCCGCAGGAACCATGCCTACTTCCGTCAAGGCAGTGTAGATTGCCGCTGTGGCAATTGCCTGGACGCCGCCGGGCGGGGGAGGGGCGATCGTGACGGTTGGAGCTGCGGTATATCCGCTGCCCACGGTGTCAAGGGTAACAGCGATGACGGCACCAGTCGCCGGGTCGATCGTCGCCGTAGCAGTCGCGCCATGGCCGGTGACATCACCCACGGCGGGTGTGATGGTGACGGCAGGAACGGAGGTATAGCCGCTGCTTCCCGGATCGACGGTGATGCCGCTGACGATCGGGCTGGCCTTGTACATTTGCAGGTTGAGGAACCGGTCATGGGACGCGTTCAGGATCCGCAAGCGGTACTTCGTTGGCTGTACCGGGAGTGTGGGATAGGCTGCGCCGTTGACCACCATGGTGTCGAGGAACGCTTCCGCCCCCCAGGACGGGTTGTGCGTGCCGGGCCGCTCCGGCGGCTGGCAGAATGCCACGGTCGGATCGCAGTTGGGGGCGTAATATTCGTTCGGCACCGGTCCGAACTCGATGCAGAACGGTTTCACCGCGTCGGTGCCGGGTACGCATAGGGGGGTCGGCGGGAAGAACCAGGGCCCATAGTGCCACCGGCCCATGTCGTTGATCCCGCTCAGGTTCGGGTTGAACGGATTCTGGGCCGGCATGTAGACGTGGGGCCACCAGAGGTCGCCGCTGACGGGGGTCGTCGTGGCGGGCTTGCCGGGATTCGTTCCCCAGGCCCAGGTAGGATCCGTGGTCATGATCGTCGCGGCGTCCACGAAAGTCTTGTCCTGGATGACCAGGGGAACGAGGTGGGCCAGATCGGTGGTCGCGGGGGTGGTGCCGATGGTGCCAGGAACGCCCAGGCCAGCCAGCCGGTCCTCCAGCGCCGCGTCATTGATCAGGTAACCCGCGGCTTCGCCCGCGTAGACGTTGAGGCGCGTAATCCCGTAGGCGTGGTCATGGTAGAACATGAACCGGGCGCTCTGGTCATTAGTCCAAAAGAACGTGAGTTTTCCGGGGCCGGGATTGTTGGTCGCGCCCGCAATCCCGCAGGTTTCCAGGCCCGCGCAAGAGCTGATCGTCGCTCCAGTCGTCGCGTCGAACCACATGTCTGGCACGTAGGCAACGCTGACGCCTTTGGGGTAATCCGTCGCCTCGTTCACTGGGGCTGTCCACTGGTGGGTCGTGCCGTCGCTGATCCACGGGCTGAGGCCGCCGTGGAGATGGAGAGTGGCCCGGCTCTGCGAGAACATACCGGAAACCGTAGGAATGGGAGCCTTTGTCGCGGGATCGTAATCGATCATGAACACCCCGGATCCCATGACCGTTGGGTCCACCGGGATGAAGAGGTCACCGCCGGGGAGGTTGTTGGTGAACTTGACCCGCACCGGACGGCCCTTGGTGGCCAAGATCACAGGCCCCAGATAGCGGATCGGCGCCGGTGCCAGGGTGTTGTTTGCCGCGGTGCACGCCGGCTGCCCGGCTCCCCCGCAACTGGCGGTGTCGGTGCCGTTGTTCGTCTGCACGTAACCCCGCAAGGTGGTGGGGCCCATCCCGCTATGCATTAGCTGCGAGTACTGCTCCAGCGAAATCTCGTAGTAGTCGGCTCCGGGATAGGTCACAACGTCCGGTCTTGCAATCGGAACGCCCGTATCGCCCAGCTGCGGCAGGGGGTCGACGAACTTCGCCAGCGGCGGGCTGTTGGCCCAGTTGGGCGTGTTGAAGTAGTCGGGGATGTAGAACCCGTTGGCGGGATCGACAACGAGCGCCTGGGCCGCAGGCGGGCCAAGTCCCCAGAGGGCGGTCACCAGCACTGCCAGGCACGTGATGGTCAATGATTTCAGCCTGTTCATAACTTCCTCCTTTCCTTTCGTTTTCGTGCAAGCTGCTTGTTCTGTCGGCGAAATGGTCGATTACTTCCCTTTCTGCTGGCTCTTGGTCCCGCTCTTCCTGTACAGGGCATTCAGCCTCATCGCCAAGGCCCGTTTCTTGACCTCACGCACCTTCTGCTCCCGGTCGCGCATGGCCATCATCGCCTTCTTTCCGCCCTTTTCACTCTTTTGGACCTGCGGATTCCCGGCAGTACTGTCCGAAGCGGCATTCACAGATACAACAAGGAAAACCGACAGAAAAACACCGACTGCCAATGCAAGTAGTCGTTTCATTACCGTTTCCTCCCTTCTCCTGAAGTTGGTTTTACATGATCCTCGATGATCACTTGATCGCGAGGAGCTCGACCTCAAAAACGAGTGTAACGTTCGGCCCGATGGAACCGCTCTTCCCGCGCTCCCCGTACGCGAGCCCGGACGGGACGAAGAGCCGCCAGGTGGAGCCAACCGGCATGAGCTTCAGCGCCTCGCGCCAGCCGGGGATCACCCCGCTCACTTTAAAGGCCGCCGGCTTGCCGGTGCGATAGGAGCTGTCGAACTCTTTGCCGTTGATGAAGCTGCCCCGGTAGTGACATGCCACCGTGTCGTCGTCCGTAGGCTTCTTGCCGTCACCCGTCTTGATTATCTTGTACTGCAGCCCGCTCGGCAGGGTCACTACCCCTTCCTTCTTCCCGTTCGCGGCAAGGAACGCCTCCCCCTCCTTCCTGCTGTCCGCTGCTGCTTTCGTCATGAGCTGTGACCGCTTCTGCCTCACTGCTGTCTGATACTGGTCTATGCCTTTACGGACCTCTTCATCCGGCAAGAGGAGCTTCCCGCCGGAGTAGGCGTCCTTCATCCCCTGCATCACGAGGTCGAGGTCGATAGCGACTCCCTGCTGCCTGATATTGCCGACAATATTGACACCGATGGCGTAATTCACCTTGTCCCGCTCTGTCTTGAGAGCCGAAGGCTCTTCGGCAAACACCTGCGTGGCCAAAAACATAACGCCTATGAACGCTATCAACGGATTCACTTTAAATGAACCTCCCATATTGTCTTCTCTTTCATGGTTGGTTGATGTGCTGCCCGCTTACAATAAAAATGGCCGGTATTGCCGAAGTATTTTCCTTTGGCAACCCGGCCATCTTCCTTTCAGAAGATCCGTGGCTTTCCGTCCCTTGCTCGCGCAGGGTTTGGCTTTTCCGGATATCTGCACCTTCCCGGCATAATCAACCTTTAGAAACAGTATAGTTGAACGGCTTGGAAAATGATTTCGGTGTATGTCCGAATCTTCTATCCACATCCACGGAAGGATGCACCTCGGTGTTCGGGGAAGTGAAGCATCGGTGTTTGTCCTAGGGGACGGGTCTGACTCATTAACGGAGGAACAAGCGAACGGCGGGAGAGGGGGAGGTCAGATGAGCTGATTCTGGATGGCGTAGCGGGTGAGCTCCGCGTTGTTCTTCATGTTCATCTTGCGGAGGATGTGGGCCCGGTAAGTACTGATCGTCTTGACGCTCAGCGACAACTCTGCGGCGATCTTGCCGACCGGTTTCCCTGAAGCGATCAGGCAGAGCACCTGGTATTCCCGGTTGGAGAGCTCCATGTGGGGCAGCTCTTGTCCGGGATGGCCAAGGTTGCTGGCGAGCGTCTCGGCGAGGGACGGGCTGACATACTTCTTGCCGAACGCTACCTTCTCCAGCGCCTCGACCAGCTCCTGGGGCGGGCTCCCCTTGGTGACGTAGCCCGCGGCGCCTGTCCTGAGGGCGCGCACTGCGTACTGCTCTTCCGGGTGCATGCTGAGGATGAGGACCGGGAGCTTCGGCTTCAGACTCTTGATCTCGGCAAGAACATCGAGCCCGCTTCTGCCGGGCATGGAGATGTCGAGGATGACCATGTCATAATCGTTCTCCCGCACCTCCCTGAGCACCTCCTGGCCGTTGACTGCCTCCCCGGCGACCACCATGCCGACGGTCTTGGCGATGATCTGTTTCAGCCCCTCGCGGAAGATGGCGTGGTCATCGGCGATCAGTATCTTCTTCATGTCGATCATGGCTTTCCTCCTGCTGCGCGACCGGTATCCGGACGACCACCACGGTCCCTTTCCGCTCCGAGCCGGATATCTTGATCCTTCCGCCAAGGATCGCGACCCTTTCCCGCATGCCGACAAGCCCGAGCGAGAGGGGGTCGTTGAGCTGCTCCCGGCTTATCCCCCTGCCGTCATCCCGGATCGCGAGCTCCAGGCGCCCCCTCTTCTCCATGAGGCTCGCCTCGACCCGCGTGGCGACTGCATGGCGCAGCACGTTGGTCAGGGCCTCCTGGAAGATGCGGAAAACCGCGGTCGACACCTCGCGGCCGAAAATCTCCCCCTTCAGGGAGATGGCGATCTCGCAAGGGATGCCGCTCTTCTTTTCGAACTCCTTGGCCTGCCATTCCATCGCCGCTGCCAGCCCGAGGTCATCAAGCATGACCGGTCTCAGCTCCGAGGATATCCGCTGCACTGTCCTGACCGTACCCTCGATCAAGCGTGCCATCGATCCCACCTTATCGGCAAGTGGAGCCTGGTCCTCGCGCAGCCCGCCGGCCACGAGCGATACGTCCAGCTGGAGGGTCGCCAGCATCTGCCCCAGCTCGTCGTGGATCTCCCTGGCGATGGCGGTCCGCTCCTCCTCCCGCACGGCCTGCAGATGGGCGGAGAGGTTGCGCAGCCGTTCCCGCGACTGCCGCAACTCCTCTTCGGCCTTCTTGCGCTCGGTGACGTCACGGAAAATCTGCAGCTTGGCAACTGTCCCGTCAGCCTTGTAGAGCGGGGTGTCACAGAGGTCGTAGGTCCTGCCGGTCTTCCGGAAGTGACGCTCCCAGTGAACGGACTTCCCTGCGGAAACCTCGTCGTACCTGCAGCAAGGACAAGGTTCCGTGCTGCCGTGCAGGTATTCATGGCATTTGCGCCCCTCGACCGGGCCAAACTCCCTTTCGAGGGCACTGTTTGCGTACTCGATCTCGTGCTCCTGGTTGACGATGCAGACCCCGTCCTGCATGGCATCGAGGATGTCCCTTATTCTGTTGTGCTCCCTTTGCAGGGCGTCTTCGGCCCGCTTGCGCTCCGTGATGTGCAGGACCAGCGGGCGGAACAGAAAAAAGTTGAGGCAGGGGAGAATGAACAGGATCAATATCGTCGAATCGAGCAGGACCGCGGCCCTGGCGGGGAGGTTGGGAAACAGCGGGAGGAGCACCATTACCAGGCATTCGGTGGCGAACACGGCGATGGTAATGATCACCACCAGCCAATAGGGGGAGCCGTAGAGGCGGTTGAATATCTCCTTCGGCGCCTTGCCGGGAGGGGGCGACATTTCTTTTCGGAGGTTGGTATTAGGCATGCATACTCTCTTCAGGCAGGAATTACGCCTGTCGGTAACGCCAGCACGAACCTGCTCCCCTCGCCGTACCTGCTCTCCGCCGTTACCTCCCCCTGCAAGACTTCAGTGACGAGTTTCTTGATCAGGTAGAGGCCGAGACCGGTTCCCGGCACCTGCGACTTGAGGGGTGACTCGATGCGAACGAAGGGGGCAAATAGTTTCGGCAGGTCCTCTTCCCTGATGCCGATGCCGCTGTCTGCCACGGAGATTTCGACCAGATCGCCACGCGCACTTTCCCGTGCCCCGGATTCGAGCGCCCGCACGCAGACATGCACATAACCCTGTTGCGTGAATTTTACCGCGTTGCTCAGGAGATTCAGCACGCACTGCAGAAGTCTGCGCCGGTCCGTGCTCATATGCCAGTGGATGTTTTCCAGGCGAAGCTCCAGCCCCTTGTCGCCTATATCCTTCTCCACTGCCGTAACCGCCTCTTTGATGAGGTCGTGCAGGTCGAACTCATCATCATGCGTTTCGATCATCCCCGCCTCGATCTTCGACACGTCGATGACGTCGTTTATCAGCGACAGGAGGTGGTTTCCCGCCATCAGGACGGTCTGGAGGTTTTCCTTCTGCTCCTCGTTGAGGGGGCCGAGCCATTCGTTGAGAATGATGCTGGAGAAGCCGATGACGGAGTTGAGCGGCGTCCGCAACTCATGGCTCATGGAGGCGATGAACATCGACTTCAGGCGGCTCACCTCATTGAGCTGGTGATTGGCCTGCTCGAGCTCTCTGGCACGGAGGTTCAGGTCTTCCGTCAACTGCGAGATCGCTTGCTCGGCCTTTTTGCGCTCGCTGATGTCGCGCAAGATCCCGGTGAAAAAGGTCCCCTCCCTCGTCTTCCACCTGGAAAGGGAGAGCTCCAGGGGGAATTCGCTCCCGTCCTTCCGCAGGCCGATGAGCTCCACCAGCTTCCCGATCACCCGTGTCTCTCCGGTAGCGACCACCTGAGCCAGCGCGCTCTGTTGGGCGGCCCGGAACCGTTCCGGGATGATGGTGGAAAGCGGCTTGCCGAGGATCTCGGCGGCGCCATGGCCGAAAATGCGTGCCGCCGCATCGTTCCAGAAGGTTATCTTCCCGGTGCCGTCGATGGAGATCACGGCGTCAAAGGCCGACTGGGCAACGGAGCGGAAACGCTCCTCGCTGTTCTCCAGCGATTCCAGGGAGAGGCTGATTTCCTCCTGGCGGCGTTTCGATTCATCGAGGGCGGCCGCAAGCTGGGCCGTTCGTTCGGCAATGCGCTGCTCCAGCTCATCGTTGAGCTTGCGGACCTCTTCTTCGGCTCGCTTGCGCTCCGTGATGTTCACGACCAGCGGGCGGAACAGAAAAAAGTTGAGGCAGGGGAGAATGAACAGGATCAATATCGTCGAATCGAGCAGGACCGCGGCCCTGGCGGGAAGGTTGGGAAACAGCGGGATGAGCACCATTACCAGGCATTCGGTGGCGAACACGGCGATGGTGAGAATCACCACCAGCCAGTAGGGGGAACTGTAGAGGCGGTTGAATATCTCCTTCGGCGCCTTGCCGGGAGGGAGCGACTTCTCTTTTCGGCGGCTGAGATTCGACATGCGAGCATTCTCCAGACTTTCCTTCCCACCTCATCCAATCCCTCACTCCGAAAGTGTTATTTACAGTTTACAGCATATCTGCATGAGCTCAACTTGCCGCAGGTGGGAACTGCGCTGTGCCCCTGCCATTCGTCGGACTTGAAATTTTGACCGGGAAAAAGTATGATCCTGATGATGACGACCTGTGCTTCTCTTTCCTCTTATGCGCAACATTAAGCTCATTATCGAATACGACGGCACCAGCTACGCCGGCTGGCAGATCCAGCCGAACGGTCTCACCATCCAGCAGGTGATCGAGGAGGCGCTCGTCAGGGTCCTGGGCGCGTCCGTGCGGCTCCATTCCTCCGGCCGGACCGACGCCGGGGTCCATGCCCGGGGGATGGTCGCTGCATTCAGGACCGACCGGGAGATCCCGCTCCGTGCCTTTTCCGACGGGCTAAATGCCTTGCTGCCGCCGGACATCGCTGTTCGTGACGCCTGCGAAGCGCGATCCGATTTTCAGCCCCGCTTCGATGCCAAGGGGAAGCACTACCGCTACACCATTCATAACGGCACACGCCGCTCACCGCTCTCGCGGCTCTATGCCTGGCAGCTGCGGGGAAAGCTGGACATCGGGGCGATGCGCGAGGCGGCCCGCCATTTTGTCGGGGAGCACGACTTCGCTGCGTTTCGCACTACCGGATGCGCCGCCCGGACCACCGTGCGCCGGATCGACGCCGTGGAACTCGACCGGGACGGCGATCTCATCCAGATCGAGGTGAAGGGGTCGGGTTTTCTCCGGAACATGGTGCGGATCATGGTGGGGACCCTGGTGGAGGTGGGGCAGGGGAAACGCCCTGCGGACGCCATCGCCGTCATTCTGGCGGGAGCTAACGGCGTCCCGGCGGGTGCCACCGCTCCCCCCCACGGGCTTTGTTTGATGGAGGTTTACTATTGACGGTAAATTTTTCTTGACATCCCGGCAGGATTGAATTAATTTACACGCTTCCTGTAAATCATACATAAGAAAATTTCAGATACGTCTGTGAGGGTTAGATGAAAACGTCAGTAGCTAAATCGAAAGAAGTGACCAGGGACTGGTACCTGGTAGATGCGGAAAATCTGGTGCTCGGCAGGATCGCCACTACGATAGCCAACGTGCTGCGGGGCAAGAACAAGCCGACCTTTACACCCAGCGTGGACACCGGTGATTTCATCATCGTCGTCAACGCCGAGAAGATCGCGCTCACCGGAAATAAGCGGGCAGACAAGATGTACTACAGCCACTCAGGCTACCCCGGCGGCATCAAGTCGATTACTGCCGGCAAGCTCCTTGATAAAAAGCCCGAAGACCTGATCAAGCATGCAGTCAAGGGGATGCTCCCCAAGAACAAGCTGGCCCGTCACATGCTGAACAAGTTGAAGATCTATACCGGCCCCGAACACCCCCACGAGGCCCAGCAGCCCAAGGCGCTGAATATTTAACAGAACCGCAACTTCAAATCAGGAGATATAGAAATGGCTGCAAAAAGCTTCTACGGCACAGGGAAAAGGAAATCCTCCATTGCCAGGGTTTGGCTCAAGCCCGGCGCAGGGGCGTTCGTGGTGAACAACAAGACCCTGGAAGATTATTTCGGCAGGGACACCTCGAAGATGGTGGTCAGGCAGCCGCTGGAGCTGACCGAGAATGTCGATAAATTCGATATCTATGTCACCGTGAAGGGTGGCGGAGACTCCGGCCAGGCGGGCGCCATCAAGCACGGCATCACCAAGGCCCTTCTCGAATTCGACGCTGAGTTGCGCGGGACCCTGAAAAAGGCGGGCTTTATTACCCGTGATTCGCGTATCAAGGAGCGGAAGAAGTACGGCAAGAAAGCGGCCCGCGCGAGCTTCCAGTTCTCCAAGCGCTAACCGGCTTGCCGAATCAGAGGTTGTATGGTTATATTGGGAGGGACCCGAGAGGGTTCCTCCCTTTTGCTTTTTGTGGAGAACTGTTGTGCGGGACCTCGTCACGCCTGTTCAGCACCTTTGCAGCGTAAAGATCTTCAGCGAAATCGGGAGGATATCGATGTTAAGAGTCGCCATCGTCGGAGCCAGTGGTTACACCGGTGCGGAGTTGTTGAGGATACTCTATGCCCATCCTGAAGCAGCGGTTACCTGCGTTACCTCCGAGCAGAGCGCCGGAAAACGGATTTCCGAGGTGTTCCCGTTCCTCCGGGGCCGCTGTGACCTGGTGCTGGAAAACCTGGAACCGGTGCGGGTGGCCGAAAAGGCCGATTTCATCTTCACTGCGCTGCCCCACAAAGCGGCCATGGAGGTGGTTCCCACTTTCCTCAGGCTCGGCAGGCGGGTCGTGGACCTCTCCGCCGACTACCGGCTCCGGGATGCCAGGGAGTATGAGCTGTGGTACGAGCCGCATCTGAGTCCGGCCCTCCTCAAGAATGCCGTGTACGGTCTGCCTGAGCTCAAGCGGGCGCGGATTGCAGGAGCAGAGCTGGTGGCCAACCCCGGCTGCTATCCGACCAGCGTCATCCTTGGCCTGGCCCCCCTATTGAAGAAGAAGCTGATTGATCCGGCCACCGTTATTGCCGACAGCAAGTCGGGCGTGTCCGGGGCGGGACGGAGCGCCAAGGTGGACAACCTGTTCTGCGAGGTGAACGACGGTTTCAAGGCTTACGGGGTGGGGGGGGCACACCGGCACATCCCGGAGATCGAGCAGGAGCTCTCTCTCCTGGCGGGGAAGAAGGTGACCATCTCATTCACCCCCCATCTGGTGCCGATGGACCGGGGGATACTCTCCACCATATACGCCATGCCTGTGGAAGCGGCAACAACGGCCGAGCTGCTCAGGCTCTACCAGGACTTTTACAAGGGGGAGCCGTTCGTCCGGGTGCTCCCCGAGGGGTGCTTCCCCTCCACCGCCCATGTGCGGGGCGCCAACTTCTGCGACATCGGCCTCACCCTGGACCAGCGGACCGGCCGGTTGATCGTGGTCTCCGCCATCGACAACCTGGTGAAGGGGGCGTCGGGGCAGGCGGTGCAGAATATGAATATAATGAACAGGTTACCGGAGAATACGGGGCTCGAGGTGTTGCCAATTTTTCCCTAGCATCGAAAAGCGGAAAGCCTGCCATAGTGATTAAGAGAGCAGTGCGGATGGGGTGAAGCGCGGCATATCTGAGGTTAAAACTCTCCTTCCGCACTTCGGACTTCAGCGCGTGACCCAACAGGCCATATGTTTCTTCCCATAACCAAAGAGGATGCCCTCAAGCGCGGCTGGAACGAGTTGGACGTGATCTTCGTCACCGGCGACGCCTACATCGACCACCCTGCCTTCGGCGTGCCGCTGCTGGCCCGCTGGCTCGAGTTCCACGGCTTCCGGGTCGGCATCATCCCCCAGCCCGACTGGCGCTCAAGGGAGCCGTTCATGGCGCTCGGCCGGCCGGGGCTATTCTTTGCCGTCTCTGCCGGGGCGATGGACTCCATGGTCGCCCACTACACCCCTGCCCGCAAACTCCGCCGCGACGACGCCTACACGCCGGGGAACCGCCACGGCGCCCGCCCCAACCGGGCGACCATCATCTACACTTCGCGCCTCAAGGAGGCGTATAAGGATGTGCCGGTGGTGATCGGCGGGATCGAGGCAAGCCTGCGCCGTTTCGCCCATTATGACTTCTGGGAAGACAAGGTGCGCCGCTCCATCCTGTTCGACGCCAAGGCGGACCTCCTGGTCTACGGCATGGGGGAGCGGCCGCTCCTGGAGCTGGCTGTGCGGTTGCGAAGGGGGGAGCCCATCGCGGACGTCACCGATATACGAGGCACCGCGTATATCGGCAAGGACCGGCTGGGAACCCATCCCTCCCCGGTGGAACTCCCCTCCTTCGAGGAGGTGTGCGCAGACAAGGCGAAATACGCTGCTGCCTTCCGGATCTTGTCGGGAGAGCAGAACCCTTTTGCCGCAAAGACCGTTGTGCAGCTGCACGGCGACCGCCGGCTGGTCTGCAATCCACCCGCCATGCCACTGACCGAGCGGGAGCTGGATGCGGTCTACGCGCTGCCGTTCGCCAAGGCACCCCATCCGTCTTACCTGGAGCCGGTTCCTGCCTATGAGCAGATCAAGAGCTCCATCACCTCCCACCGCGGCTGTTTCGGCGGCTGCGCCTTCTGCGCCATCACCCATCACCAGGGGAAGGTTATTCAGTCCCGGAGCGAACGGTCGATCCTCGAAGAGGTCGGAAGGCTCCTGGGGCAACGCTGGTTCCGGGGGAGCGTGAGCGACGTGGGAGGGCCGACCGCCAACATGTACGGGGCCGGCTGCGGCAACCCGCAGGCGCAGGCCGTTTGCAGGCGGGAGAGCTGTCTCTATCCCCACCCCTGCCGGCACCTGGCGGTTGACGACCGGCGGGCAGCGCAACTGCTGCAACGGGTGAGACAGTCCCCGGGAGTGAAAAACGTGGCTGTCTCGTCCGGGGTGCGTTATGACCTCCTCGAGCGCCAGCCCGGATATCTGCGAGAGCTGCTGGGCCACCATGTGGGTGGGCTCCTGAAGGTGGCCCCGGAGCACCTGGTGGACCGGGTGACAGCGGTTATGCGCAAACCGGGGAGAAAGGCCTTCGACCGGTTCCTGGCCCTGTTCAGGGAAGAGAGCGTGCGGCTCGGGAAAAAGCAGTACCTCATTCCGTATCTGATCTCTGGCCATCCTGGCTGCACCATGGACGACATGGTGGAGTTGGCCCTTGCCCTGAAGAAGCATCATCTCCGGGTGGAGCAGGTGCAGGATTTTACTCCCACTCCTGGTACGCTCTCTACGTGCATCTACCATACCGGCCTTGATCCCTTTTCCGGCGAGGGAGTGTACGTTCCCCGGAGCGATCGGGAAAAGACCCTCCAGAAGGCGCTCCTTCTCTCCCACATTCCAGAGGAGCGGAAAAACATCATGGCGGCGCTCAAGGCGTGCGGGCGGGAGGCCGCGGCGGCGGAACTTTGTCGCGGCGAGGCGAAGGGGGTGCAGAGGGCTGGAAAAAATTATGCGCGACAACAAAATAATCGTTGACACTTTTGCCAAAGTAAATTATAAAGAGTTCTTCCATTTTTGGCGGAAAGACTTGACCCGGCCGCAAGCCTCGTGTATAAAGATTAATTGCGCTGGCGTAGCTCAATTGGCAGAGCAGCTGACTTGTAATCAGCAGGTTGCGGGTTCGAGTCCCATCGCCAGCTCCATTTGTAATGAATAGGCTGATCTTCGTTTGGAGGGATTCCCGAGTGGCCAAAGGGAACAGACTGTAAATCTGTCGTCGGACGACTTCGGAGGTTCGAATCCTCCTCCCTCCACCATAAAAGCTTCAGAAGGTTCAGGCTCGACGCGCCACCAGGAGACGTGAGGTCGCATGTACTGGGAACGGGTTGGGTATGGATCTTCAAAAAACCTCATATAGGCGGATTGGCGGGAGTAGCTCAGTTGGCTAGAGCATCAGCCTTCCAAGCTGAGGGTCGCGGGTTCGAGTCCCGTTTCCCGCTCCAATTTTCCAGCATGCCCACATAGCTCAGGAGGTAGAGCACTTCCTTGGTAAGGAAGAGGTCTCCGGTTCGAGTCCGGATGTGGGCTCCATCTTAATTGTTACCTGAGAAGATATTCTCTGAAAAACTTGGGGAAAACCCGGGAGGAATCCTGTATGGCAAAGGCAAAATTCGAGAGAAAGAAACCGCACGTAAACATAGGGACGATCGGTCACGTCGACCACGGCAAGACCACGCTGACGGCAGCGATCACCAAGGTGCTGGCCGGCAAGGG
>JAMPXD010000097.1 GCA_023701365.1 Geobacteraceae bacterium | reverse complement strand
TCCCGCGCCATGTTGGTGTCGATGGCGAATTCCGAGAAGCCGACCCGGAAGATGTAGGAGGGGAACGACTGGATCAGGACGATCCGGTTGCCGGGGAGGACCCCCATCGCCATCAGCTTCTGCATCTTCTTGTCGTCCTCGGTCTGGATATAGGCGATCTCCCCCTCCTCGTTCGACTTCAGCTCGGTCAGCGGCACCACCCCCAGGTCCCCCTTGCGCCGCGCCTCGTCGCAGCAGTCGCCGGGGGGGATCGGCTTGCCATGGGGGCAGGTGGTCGGGTGGTTCAGCATGGTGCAGACCTTGGCGTCCACCCCCTCGTTGAGGAGGTGCTCGAACTGGCACGCCTTGTCGTCGCCGGTCTCCCCCCGGATGTTGAGGACGTCCATCATCAGCCGCTCCGCCAGGCGGTGGCGGCGGATCGTCCTGCGACCCTCCTCCTTCCCCTCGGGACGGAAGTAGACCCGCCCCTCCTTCACCTCGATAAAGGCGAGCGCGGTCAGTTCCTCATAGGCGTGATCGTCCACGGCCACCCGGATCATGTCACGCTCCGCATACCCCTGCCCCTTCTCCTCCACCGCGATCCAGAGGGCTTCGAGGATCTCTTCCGCGCTATCCGACAGTTTCATATTGACTCCTTCGTTTCAAATCATTCGTCATGTAGGGGCGACCCTTGTGATCGCCCGGTTTAGGGGCAAACACAAGGTTTGCCCCTACAATTTCTTCTCCAGCACTTTCTTCAGCTTTTTAAACACCTTCAGCTCCGGTGGATTCTCGTAGAAGCAGCGGGGGCAGCGCACCATATGGCAGCGGCCCGGCATGCCGCACTTGCCGCACCCCTTGATCCCTTCCTCTTCCGGGAATTCGTAACCGCAATAGCCGCACTTCATGTCCAAACCCAATTATGAAGTATGAATTATGAATTATGAAATTCAACCTTTAACTTCAGGCCTCATCATTCATCCTTCATAATTCATACTTCATCCTTATTTAGAGTATCCTCGTCGCCACCAGGAACTGGTTGAGCGCCCAGCCGCTGCCGAAGGCGAGGAAGCTGACGAACACCCCCATGGCCACCGCCACCTTCATCCCCCGCTCCTTCTTCATGATCAGGAACTGGGCGACGCAGGGGATGAACAGGGTGAGGGTCACGGCGGCCACCGTCAGCTGGCGCGGGTCCATCAGCCCCTTTTCCTGCAGGTCGTAGAGGCCCGCGGCGCCGTAGTCGCGCCGGAAAAAGCCGAAGATGAAGGCCACCGCCGCCTCCCGGGGGAGACCGACGGCGGCCATCACCGGGCTCATCCACTCCACCATGGTCTCGAAGAAATGGGTGATCTTGCCGAGCCAGAGGAGCACCGAGGCGAGGATGAACAGCGGCAGGATCTCCATGAAATACCACTGCATCCGGGTGTAGGTCTTGGTGAAGATATTGGAGAGCTGGGGGAGCCGCATCGGCGGAAGCTCCATGTAGAACATCGGGGTCTCCCCCGGCATCATCCTGGCCGCCAGAAAGCCGATCACCAGGAAGATCAAGACCAGGCAGCCGCTCCAGACCATGAGCGCGCCGGGCGCCTTGGAGAGAAGCGCCATGATCACCCCGAGCTGGGCCGAGCAGGGGATCGCCAGGGCCAAGAGCAGAGTGGCGATGATCCGCTCCCGGACCGTCTCCAGGGTGCGGGTCACCATGGTGGCCATGGTGTCGCAGCCGAAACCGAGCACCATCGGGATGACCGCCCGGCCGGTCAGGCCGATCCGCTTGAACAGCCGGTCCACCAGAAGCGCCAGGCGGGGGAAATAGCCGCTGTCCTCCAGGATCGAGAAGAACAGGAAGAAGGTCGCCACGATCGGGAGGATGATCCCGACCGCGTAGCGGAAACCGAGGGTGAGCACCCCGTACTCGCCAACGAACAGCTCCTGGATCACCTCCCAGGGGATCAGCCCCCTGATCGCCCCGGTTACCCAGGGGTTGAAGTGCTCCTCGAAGATGGTGCCCTCCAGGAAGTCGACCAGGGTGCCGGCGCCGAACACGCCGACGAACTGGTAAAGGCCGAAATAGAGGACGACCAGGAGGAGCGGCACGCCGGTCAGCGGTCTGGTGGCGAGAGTGGAGAGCCGCTCGCCGAAGGTGACCCGCCGGTCGGCCGGGACGTGCAGGACCCCGGCGGTCAGCCCCCGGACGATCCCCTTCCGCTCCATGGAGAGGTCGAGATGGAACGACTCGCGCCGCTCGAAGCTCTTCTCCCGGACCTTCTCCTCCACGGCCGGATACCCGTCCCCCTCGGTCCGTTTGATCAGCGCCGCCACCTCCTCGTCCCGCTGGAGGAGCAGCAGCGCCAGCGCCTTGCCGGACAGGGCGTAGCGGCCATTAAGGAGGGACGCCACCTCGGCGATGTCCTGCTCCAGCCTCCTGCTGTAGCCGAACACCGCGTGGTGCCCCCGGTCGTAGCCGGCGATCGCCCGGCGGATCTCCGGCAGCCCCCGCTTCTTGGCGGTCGCCGCGCCGATCACCGGGATGCCGAGCTTCTCCCGGAGGAGCGGAATGTCGAGCTCAAGCCCCATCCGCTCCGCCTCGTCCATGATGTTCACCACCAGAACTACCGGCAGCCCCGCCTCGATCAGCTGGATGGTCATGGCCAGCATCCGCTCCAGGTTGCGTGCGTCCAGCACGTGGATCACCACGTCGGGAGATTCGTTCAGGAGGATCTCCCTCGCTACCCGCTCCTCCTCGGTGATAGGGAGGATGGAATACATCCCGGGCGTGTCGATGATCTCGCAGGTGACCCCCTCGATCACCGCGTTTCCCCGGGCAACCTCTACCGAGGTGCCGGGATAGTTGGAGACGGTCACGTAGGCGCCGGTCAGGGCGTTGAACAGCACGCTCTTGCCGACGTTCGGGTTCCCCACCAGCGCCACCTTCTTTCCCGCTGCCGGGGATGCGCCGGCCGTACCGAGGCTGGCGGGTTTTCTCTCAAAGAATGCCATCTACTGCTACCTCTTTTTCTTACCAGATGTTAATGAATATCACTTTCAAACATGGCGGAAAAATCAAGTGGCTGATCGGCCACTGGAAAACGTGAAATAGAAATATTTTGCCAACCGGGCGCGTGATTTCGGCCAGATCGTCGCCGGCCCGCAGAAGCTTCGCTGAGGCGTAGCAGCGCTACGTCGAAGCGGGGGTTCGAGGACACGGCGGAGAGATGGTCGGAAGACCGCGCCCGCCCCTACTGCTTCCGGCACTTGGCGCACTGGCCGTACAGCTCCAGCTTGTGCGTCTCGATGATGAAGCCGTGGCTGGCGGCGACCTCGTCCTGGAGCTTCTCGATGGTCTCGTTCTCGAACTCCTCGATGGCGCCGCAGCGGGTGCAGACCAGGTGGTCGTGGTGCTCCCCCTCGGCTACATGCTCATACCTGGTCTGGCCGTCGCCGAACTGTATCTCGCGGGCGATCCCCGACTCGGCGAACAGCTTCAGGGTGCGGTAGACCGTGGCGTAGCCGATGTTCGGGTGCTTGGCCCGCAGCTTCAGGTAGAGCTCCTCGATGCTCATGTGGCGCTCCGAGGAGAGGAAGACGTCGAGGATGACGTCCCGCTGGCGGGTCGACTTCAGTCCCTTGCGGGTGACGAAGTCATGAAAGATCTTTTTCTTGGTCTTTTTCAAGGGGGACCCCTCAATTGAAAGTGAATATCACAATATATTAATCTGCCGGGCAGTGTCAACCTTTTTTTGCCGGCGACAGCCCACCCCGACAAGCCCCTCCGGGAATCATCGTCTCATTGCCTGCCAGAGGCTGGCAAAATCATCGCTCCAGAGCGGCGTCGCGGAAGTTGTGGCGGGCAGCGGCGCGAGTTTCGCCCGGATCCGGAGGAGGTCGAGAAACCCCGAGTTGCTGGTCAGGATCATCCAGTCCGCCTTTCCGGTCCCGTGCTTTTCATCGCCGGGCGACACGACGCGCGCCGCGCGGTACCCCGCGGCTTCTCCCTGGGCGTGGACGATGTTCCCCAGGTCGAGGAATCTGTTGGTTATGTGCACCAGGAGCAGGCCGTCGGCCTTCAGGTGTCGCCGGTAGACGGAGAAACACTCCCGGGTGAGCAGGTGGAGCGGGATGGCGTCGCTGCTGAAGGCGTCAACCAGGAGCACATCATACCCTTGCGGTGAGTTCCGCTTCAGTTCGCTCTCCATGGTGATCCGCGCATCGCCCGGGGCTACTTCGACCCTGGCGGCGCTCCCCTTCAGGTAGGTGAAATGCTTTTCCGCCACTCTGACCACATCGGGGTTGATCTCGTAGAATCGGAAGGTATCGCCCTCCTGCCCGTAGGCTGCCAGGGTTCCGGTCCCGAGGCCGACGACCCCGACCTTGAGTCCTTTTTGCCGCGGCCCGTCAGAGGTGCGGTTCGGGTGGAACCGGAGCGCCAGACCGGCGGCGCTGTCGGGACCATAGTATGTGGTCGGCAGGCTGCGCTGGGCGGCGCTCGTGAACTGGGTGCCGTGCACGACCCTGCCATGCATCAGGGTCAGTTTCGGTCCGGTTGCGTCGCTGTTCCGGATCACCCGCAGCACCCCGTAAAAGTTGCGCGTCCTGCTCTCTGCCTGCTGGCTGTAGCTGCGCAGGTAGTTGACGACAAAGCAGACCAGCGCCAGCTGGCCCGCCACCAGAAACGCCGGCAGCCAGCGGGGGGTCCGGGCAAAGGCCCGCTCCCTGAACCAGGCCGCGAGTATTACCAGGCAGGAGCATGCCAGCGAGATCGGGTATTCCCAGAAACCGTCAAACAGGGCGGGAGCCGCCAGGGCAACCAATGCGCCGCCCATTGCCCCGCCCGCCGCGATCACCAGGTAGTAGGCGGTGAGATGACGGGGGGCGGGCCGAGAGCGGACCAGCTCGCCGTGGCAGACCATGCAGAGGGCGAAGAGGGCCGCCAGGAAGACGAGGATCTGCAGCCACAGGTTGACGTTAATCCCCAGGTACAGGGTCCGGCAGGCAAGGATGACCGCCCCGATCAGCACCATCCCCCACAGGACCCGGTCGTAGCTATTGTCACTGTTGAAGCAGATGATGAAGGTGAGCAGGTAAATGGCCAGCGGGATCACCCAGAGGAACGGGACCACCGCCACCTCCTGGCAGAGCTGGTTGGTGGTGGCAAGCAGCAGCGCCGACCCGCTGGCGGAGAGGAGCAGCCAGACCAGCGCCGCGGAGACGGAGAGCTCCCCCTTCCCGGCCAGAGGAGGGTCACCGGCGCAGGTAGCTGCAGCGTCCGGTGCCGGCCCGTTACCGGCAATTCTCCCGGCCAGCCGGGGCTGCACCGCGCACCAGGCGCAGCAGAGGGCATAGACGGCGAACCCCCAGCTCCAGAGGAGCACCTGCCGGTCGAGGGTCAGGCGGGGTTCCACCAGGAACGGATAGCTCAGCAGCGCCAGCAGGGAAGCGAAGTTGGACAGGGCGTAGAGCCGGTACGGCGGCCGCCCCGGAAAAGAGCTCACGAACCAGTGCTGGATCAGGGGGGCGGTAGCGGCAAGGACCAGGTATGGCATGCCGATGTTTGCCATCAGGAGCAGCAGGATCTTCGCGACCGGCGCATCGCCGGGGGCCGGCTTCCAGAGCTCGGCTGACGGAGTGATGGGGAGGAACGGCAATGCGGCGAGCAGCATCCCCAGGTGCAGGTAGCCCTGCCTGGTCCGGCCTGCCAGGGTTGCCAGGTGGGCATAGCCGTAGCCGGCCAGCAGCACGACCTGGAAGAACAGCATGCAGGTGGTCCAGACCGCCGGGCTCCCCCCGTACCAGGGGAGAATGTACTTGCCGATCAGCGGCTGAATCTGGAACAGCAGAAATGAACCGAGGAAAATCGTCAGGGCGTATGCAGCCATGGCTTATCCCCCTTCCATGCGCAGTCACCATTGTCCGGCTTATTTTTCAAGACGTCGCCGTGTAGAGACGTTGCATGCAACATCTCTACGATAATTAATGCCATCCTGATTGCAGATCAGCGTTGTCAAATGCGGCAAGCCTGAAAAAACATATATATATTATTATGTATATATGATATGTTTCCGGCAGGAGGTGACGAAATGAAAGACCTGTTGTTGCTCATCGGTATTATCGTCTTCTGGGTCGTGCTCCAGAAGTTCATCCTGCCCCGCCTCGGGGTCCCCACCTGAATGGCCGACACCTGCGCCCCCGTGGACCGGGGGAACGAGAAGAAAGAAAACAAGAAAATCTGATCCCTGGCAGCCGCGCTACTTTTCCCTCAGCAGAAAGGCATGGGCCGAGAGTCCCGCCCCGAAGGCGACCATGACGCACCAGTCGCCGGCGGCAATGCCCTCCTGGCGGATCTCGTCCAGGACGAACCAGACCGTTGGCGACGACATGTTGCCGTATTCCGCCAGGACCTTGCGGGTTGCCCGGAGCCGCTCCTCGGGGATGCCGATCTCGTCGCGCACGGCGTTGATGATCTTCTCGCCGCCGGTGTGGAGCGCCCAGTGCCTGACGTCTTCGGTATGCAGCCCCTGCGCCGACAGCACGTCAGCCACGACCTCCGCCGCGGTCTTCCTGACCAGGTCCGGCAGTTTCAGGGAGAGCTGATTATGGAGCTCCCCGTCCTTGTGCACGAACCGGATGGCGTCCCGCTGTTCCGGCACGTAGCGGCCGGCCGAGGCAACCAGCTCGAAGCCCACCGGCCTGTCCCAGAGCACGGCGGCGGCCGCGCCGTCGCCGAAGAGCGCGTTCGAGAGGATCAGGCTCAGATCGTTGTCCATCTGGAAGGTAGAGCTGCAGATCTCCACGGAGACGCTCACCACCACACCGTCGCCGCCATTGGTCCGAAGCATCGCCTCCGCCACCTGGAGATTGGGGATCGCACCGCCGCAGCCGCTCCCCACCAGGTCGTAGACCCTGGTACTGCGGGAGAGGCCGAGCCGTTCGATGAGATAGGTCGATATGCCGGGACAGATGTAACCAGTGCAGGTGTTCACCACGAGACCCCGCACCTCCTGAATGGTTACGCCTGCCTGCTCCAGCGCCCTGGTGACGGCCTGGCCGGACAGCTCGATGGACTTTTCGGTGAACCGGGCGATGCGCTGGTCGGGTGATTCGCCGACGATGCAGGCCGGGTCATCCAGGGCGAAATGCCGCTTCCGGATGCTCGGGTGGGAAAAGGTGGCCCGGATCAAGCCGAGACTCCGGGAACTCAGCTTCTCCCTGAAGTGCTCCCGCATGAACTCCGCGGCAAAGGCCTGATCGGCGCTGTAGGGCGGGACTACCGGGGCGATGGAGCCGATGCAGACGCTGCCTTGCCCGCCCTCCAGGGATGAACGCTTGCTTCCTGCTATTTTCATGTTTTCACCTTCCCCTCCCCGGACATACCGGGATAATATCCTCACACATCCATTCCCGCCAGCCTGAGCCCCCCCCGGATCAGCCGGGTATGCCTCCAGAGCGGCGGCCGCAGGCCGAGCCGGTAACCGAGCCGATTGATGGTCGGCAGGCAGGAGAGACCGATGGTATCCATGTTGATGAAGTTCATCCGGCTCTGCATCGACCGCTGCAGTTCCCGCTCCAGCCAGCGGGGGTCCACCTCGGGCGAAAGATAGAACACCGGCGAAAGCATCTCTTCAGGGGAGCGGGAGAGCACCCCCTGCCTCCGCGCGATCGATTCCAGTTTCGTTCCCGGGTAGATGCGGATGCCGGTATTGAAGAACGCCACGTCCCGGGGCCGGATCTGTGTTGCGGCAAACTGCAGCGTTTCCCTGACCGTCTCCTCGGTCTCACCCGGTCCGCCGAGCAGGAATATCCAGGCGCAGGGAATCCGGTGTCGCCGCACCACCGCGGCGGCATGATGCACCTCGCGGCTGGTGAAACCCTTCTGCAGCCCCCGCAGCACCGGATCGGCGGCGCTCTCAAGGGTAATCCCCATCCCGGCAAAGCCTGCCCGCTCCATGGCCGTCACCAGCGCATCGTCGAAATCGAGGGGGTTCAGCTCCAGGGAGTGGAGCCGCGCCTTGTGCCCGACCCGCGCCAGGGCGGCGCATACCTCCATGGCATGTTCGCGGGGGGCATTGAAGACGCTGTCCACGAACTCGATGTCCCTTAGTCCCGCCGCCGCGAGCCGAGCCACCGCGGCGGCGACGGTGCCGGGCTCCTTCAGGCGGCAGCTGCTCCCCTCGATGCCGGGATAGGTGCAGTAGACGCACTGGAACTGACAGCCGGTCTTGGTCTGGAGCGGGACCGTTGCCTGCTGGGACAGATAGGCCGCGACGTTCAGCCAGCGATGATAGTCAGGCGCCGGGCAGGTGGCCGAAAACCCCGCGGCGGCACGGCTGTTTCTGTGAAAGGTCCCGTTCTCGACACAGGCGACCCCGGGGAGATCGTTGCAGCTCATCTCCCGCGAGATGCGATCGAGCAGGAGCGGAAAGACCAGTTCCCCATCGCCGATGACGGCGCAGGAAACGTTCGCCAGGCGCAGGATCTCCTCGGGCATGACCCCGAGCGCGGCCCCTCCCAGGATTATCGGGGCGCCGGTCCCGGCGCGGATGGCGTCGACGATGCTCCGCAGGTCGTTCAGGAAGAACACCGTGCCCCGCATGTCGTTATTGTCGATGTTGCGCACCGACAGGCCGACCACGTCGGGCCTGAAGCCGGCCACGGCCGCTGCGACGGCGACCAGTGGGTCCCTGGTGAACATCAGGTCGAGGAGATGAACGGTGTGGCCTGCCCGCTGCGCGGCATCGGCAACTATGCAGGCGCCGATCGGCATCACCGGCATGGGGAGGGTGTTGCGGTTGGTGCTGATGAGAAGGATTTTCATAGGATGGGGATAATTGTACATCAATCCGGCAACAAGTCAAAGCCGGGAACCCTGCTGCACCGCCCAGATTCCATGGTAAGATTCGGGTGACACCGGGAGTTCGAGGAATTCGCCATGGAGATCCATGCGGCACAGGGATGGGATGAGCTGTTGGAGGCGCTCCGCCTGGAGGGGGGGACGACCCTCTTTGTCGGCGGCACCGACGCGGGAAAATCGACCCTGATCCGCTGGCTGGTTGAGAGCCTGGCCGGGGGAGGGAGGGCTACCGCCCTGGTGGACGCGGACGTGGGGCAGTCGGCCCTCTGCCTGCCGGGGACGGTGGGGTGGAAGCTGTTCCGGAAGCGGGAGGACACGCGGGAGTTTTTCTGCGCGAGCTTCGTCTTCCTCGGCTCGGCGAGCCCGGCGCGGATAATCCTCCCCCTGGCGGAGGCAGCCGGACGGCTCGCCGGGGAGGCGCGCCGGGAAAGCGGGCTGGTCCTTATCGACAGCACCGGGCTGGTCGCGGGGGAGCTGGGGATCGGCCTCAAGCTCGCCAAGATCAGGGCGACCGGCGCGGACCGGGTCGTCGCCGTCCAGCGGGGGGAGGAGTGCGAGCCGATCCTGGAGCGGCTGGCTCAAGTGGCGATCCACCGCCTCTCCCCGAGCCCGCTGGCCAGGGTGAGGAGCCCGGAGAGCCGGGCAGGGCGGCGGAGCGAACGGCTGGCCGCCTATTTCGCGGCCGCTTCCGCCGAATTCATCATTCGCACCGGCGAGGCGGAATTTTTCCGGCTCGGCAGGGACGTGAGCCTGCGGAACACCCCCCTGGAGCAGGGGAGCGTGATCGGCCTCAATCGCGGCCATGAGACCGTGGCGCTCGGCGTCGTCACCGAAACGGGCGGAGATGCGGTCACCTTCCGCGCGCCGCTGCGCTCCCTCAAGGGGATCAACCGGGTGGTGCTGGGGGACATCACCTTTTGAATGACGGCGGTACTATCTCCCTTCGGGGTGCTCCGCCGCGCCGATGGTGAACCGGCCGATCTCGTCGTGCAGTATCCCGATCTGGGCGGCAAGGCTCTCCATGGTGTCGCCGAGAATCCTGACCGCTTCGAGGTTGCTGTCGGTGGCGGAGGTTATGTTCTCGACAGCCGGAATGATCTGCTCGCTCCCCCGGCTCTGTTCGTCACAGGCGCGCTTGATCTGGCAGATCATGTCGGTGATGTTCTCGGTGGACCTGGCGATGAAATTACCGACGTTGCTCTGCTCCCGGGTGGAACTCTTTACCTGGGCGGTCACCTTCTTCATCCGTTCGACCGCGGCTATGATCAGTTCACTCCCCTGCCCCTGTTCACGGGTTGCTGCGGCGATCTGGCCGACCATCCCGGAGACCTGCTCCATGGCGTCCCGGATCATCTCACTCCCCTTCGCCTGCTCCATGGTCGCCCGGGCGATGCTGTTCACCTGGTCGGTCGCCATCTGCACCCCGGCCACGATCTTGTTGAGGGCCTCCCCCGACTTGCGGGAGAGGGTCTCCCCTTGGGCGATGCTCTGCTCCGCCTGGCTGATCGCCTCGACCGCCCGGCGCGTCTCGTCCTGCACCCCCTTGATCACCTCGCCGATCTCGCGGGTCGAAGAGCTGGTCCGCTCGGCAAGCCCCTTGATCTCCTCGGCCACCACGGCGAACCCCTTGCCGTGCTCGCCGGCCTGGGCGGCGATGATGGCTGCGTTCAGCGCCAGCAGGTTGGTCTGTCCCGCCACGTCGTCGATCACCGACAGGATGGCGCCGATGTCCCTGGCCCGTTCCGAAAGGGTGTCGATCACCTCCGAGGTGATCCGTGACGAGCTCTTGATCGCGTTGATCCCGTCGATGGTGGCCTCGACCGCCTGTTTCCCCATCTCCGCGTCCCGCCGGACCTCCTCGGAGATGGCAGCGGTACCCAGGGCGTTTTTTTCCACCTCCTTGATCGAGCTGTCCATCTCCATCACCGACGAAGAGGTGATGTTGGCGGCCTCCATCAGGTTCCCCGCATTCACCCCGACCTGCCTGATGGAGGCGGCCATCTGGCTTATGGACGAGCTGACCTCCTCCACGGATTGCGCCAGGGACTCCGCATTCAACGCCACCTCTTCGACGCTCGCCGCCATCTCCAGGATCGAGGAGGAGCTCTCCGCCGCGGAGTTGGAGAGCCCGTCAACCCCCTGCGCCACCCCCTTGATGGAGGCGTTGATCTGGGTGATCGCCGATGAGGTCTCATTGACCGCATGGGCCTGCCGCTCGGCGGCACTGGTGACCTTGCCGGAGACCTGATGGATGTTGCCGGAAACCCGGCCCAGCTCCCTGCCGGATCGGTCGACCTGGGTAACCATCACGGCCAGCTTCTCGGTCATCAGGTTGAAATCGCCGGCAAGTCCGCCGATCTCGTCAGCGGTATCGACCTTCAGCCGCCGGGTGAGGTCCCAGGTGGTGGTGACTGTCACGATGTGCTGCCGCAGGGCCTCGAACAGCGCCAGGCTCTTTCTGAGGGAGAAATAGAGAAAAACCAGCGAGGCGACCATGATGGCGATCAGGATCGCGATATTGGTGGCAATCCCCTTCCACATGGCGGAAAAAAGAGGCGTTACGTCTTTCTGGGAGAAGAGGATGCCGACCGTGTTGCCGGCGGCGTCCTTGACCGGGCTCATACCCACCACGTATTTGGCCCCCCGGAGGGCGACGATGTTCACGGCCGGTTCCCGCAGCGCGCCCTTCATGGCGGGCAGTTGCCGGGCCGCCAGCTGC
This sequence comes from Geobacteraceae bacterium, assembly GCA_023701365.1. Classification (GTDB taxonomy): domain Bacteria; phylum Desulfobacterota; class Desulfuromonadia; order Geobacterales; family Geobacteraceae; genus JAMPXD01. The sequence continues at coordinate 1,342 of JAMPXD010000097.1, read as the reverse complement.
AGGGTCACCGCCTTGTTGGTCGGGTAGATGATCCTGAAGCTGCCCACCTGCTCGCTCTGCAAGTCGGTGGGGTGGCTCTTGAGAAACTCCTCGGTCAGGAAAATGCTGACGTCGTTGCCGGTGATCGCCTTCATCTGGCTGAAGATGTGGTCGATCTCCTCGGCGACCTCCATGAAGCCGGCCGGTTTACCCTGGAAGGAAACCGGCTGGACGCAGCGCAGGGAAAAGAAGTTCTTCCCCATTTCCAGGCCGCTGGCGATTTTTTTCGTCTCCGCCGCCTTCCTGAAGGTGGCCCTGGCCAGCTTGTCGCCCGCCTGTTCCGGCTTGTGGACCCTGAGCATGACCGCGCCGTCCGGCTGGATAAAATACATGTGGGTTATGTTGTTGTTCTGCCGGATATCATTGAAGATCGGCTGTGCCGCTGCCAGCAGCTCCCCCTTTTTCCCGGCGGTGAAAGGCCCGAGCAGCGGGGCTAGCCTGGTAAGGCCGCTCTGGGCCCTGGCGAGTCCTTCCGCATCGGCCGCCAGGATCGTGTCGAACAGCCGGTTCTCGTTCTTCGCCAGGTCGCGCAGCCCTTCGTGCAGCTGCTGCTTCTGGTTCTTATAGGCAAAAAGGCCCATCAGCGTGATGCTGACGACAGCCAGGGAGAAGACGGTGAGGTTCACCCTCTTCTTTATCGTGATGGTTTTCGCCATGGACCTCTCTCCTGTAACGAAATGGTTACAAACAATTAGCCGGACAAGGGGCAACTTACCAGAGTGATACACTAATTTCCGCCATCAGGATTGTCAATTGATTTTCTTTATCCGGATGCAAATTGTCAGACTTCGGGCCAGTACCTATTCAGGTGTTAAGGTTGAGTAGTTACAAAAAGGTTTTGCTTTTGCCGGCAATCCGTTACAATCCCGGTCATGAAGATCCTGCTCGCCACCCTTCACGCCAAGTTTGTCCACGCCTCCCTGGCCCTGCCGTACCTCGCCGCCTGCGCCGGCGAGGGGGGCGTGACGGTGGTGGTCCGCGAGTTCACCGTCAACGAGCCGCCAGACCAGCTGCTGCGCCGGATCGTCGCCGAACAGGCGGAGGTGGCGGCGTTTTCCTGCTACATCTGGAACATCCAGGAGACCCTCCGCCTCGCCGCCGACCTGAAGAAGGTGCTGCCCCGGACGTTCGTCATCCTCGGCGGTCCGGAGCCGTCTTACGGCGCCTCCGAGCTCCTGGAGCAGAACCCAGCCATCGACTGCATCGTCAGGGGCGAGGGGGAGGAGACCTTCCGGGAACTGGTTGCCGCCCTGGCCCGGACCGGCGGCGGCAGAGACGCATTGCCATGCGTCTCCACGGGGAT
>JAMPXD010000279.1 GCA_023701365.1 Geobacteraceae bacterium | reverse complement strand
GTCTTTGACGTGAATCATGGAAATTCCTTGTAACAGCTTGAGATTGCTGGCGAATTGTACCATAAATCACGTTGAGACGAAAGAACAAAATCACTATAAATCTAATTATTTTAGCTGGTTAGCTAAATGGCAGATTTTGCTGGGGCATCACTCATGAGCCCTGATTCGATGAGGAGTTCCATCCAGTAAATTGATTCGTCAGTCTCTTCTTCAACGATGCCCATCTTCGCTATGAAATCGGCGGCGGATTTGGAGCGGCATGCGGCGCGATAGTTCGCGCCGACCGAAGTCCCCGACCGTAGCAACTGCTTCCCGATAACGTCCACCGTCCGCCCCTTCGGCAAAGCCTCCACCAAGCGTATCACCCTCAAAGCAAAACTCTTGGTCCGCTCCTTAAGGTTTTCATTCCCCATTCAACACTCCGAATTCCGCATCTTCGGTTTTCACTCCGCACTCCGCATTCCGCATTCCGAACTTCATTTCATTCCGCACTCCGCACTCCGCATTCCGCACTTATTTCCGCAGCCTTTCCACGATCCCCGGCAGCACTCGCAGCACGGAGTCGATCTCCCCCTCCGTGGTCTCCCGGCCGAGGGAGAAGCGGACCGCCCCGCGGATAGAGGCCGGCTCCACCCCCATGGCCGCCAGCACCGGTGACGCCTTGAGGGTGCCGGAGGAGCAGGCCGAGCCGGAAGAGGCGGCGATCCCGGCAAGGTCGAGGTTGAGAAGGAGGGAGTCCGCCTCCGCGCCGGGGAAGGAGAGGCTGGCCGTATTGGGGAGGCGCCGCTCCCTGTGTCCGTTCACCCGCGCCTCCGGGACCGCCGCGAGGATGCCCGCTTCCAGCCTGTCCCTGAGAGCCGCGATCCGCCGGGACTCTGCGGTCATGGCGTCGAGCGCCAGCTCGCAGGCCTTGCCCAGCGCCACGATCCCGGCCACGTTCTCGGTGCCGGCCCGCCGGTTCCGCTCCTGGGGGCCGCCGTGGAGGAGGGGGGAGAGCTTCACCCCCTTCCGGACGACCAGCGCCCCGATCCCCTTGGGGGCGCATATCTTGTGTCCCGACAGGGCGAGGAGACCGATGTTCTCGCCGCGGAAATCGACCGGCACCTTGCCGACCGCCTGGACCGCGTCGCAGTGGAAGTAGACCCGGCGCCGGGCCGCGATCTCCCCGATCTCCCTGACGGGGAGGAGGGTGCCGGTCTCGTGGTTGGCGTACATGACAGAGATCAGGATGGTCCTGTCGGTGATGGCCCCCTCCAGTTGCTCCAGGTCGGGCAATCCGTCCCGGTCCACCCCCAGCCAGGTGATCCGGTACCCTTGCTGTTCCAGGTAGAGGCAGCTGTTGACGACAGCCGGGTGCTCGGTCCTGGTGGTGATTATGTGGTTTCCACGCTCCCGCAGGGCCGCCGCCACCCCCTTGATCGCCATGTTGTCCGCCTCGGTGCCGCAGGAGGTGAAGACCACCTCCACCGGCTCGCAGTTCACCAGGAGCGCCACCTTTTCGCGGGCCTTCTCCACCGCCCCCTTGACCCATCTGCCGGCCCAGTGGATGCTGGAGGGATTGCCGAACTTCTCCCGGTAGAAAGCGGAAAACGCCTCGAACACCTCCGGGTGGACCGGCGTCGTGGCGTTGTAATCCAGGTAGATATGCTGCACCGTTTTACTCCCCCTTCAACCCGGACGAGGCGGAAAGCCGCTCCCGCGCCTCCAGGGTCAGGTCCTCCAGGTTTATGGAATCGAGAAACCCCCTGATCCTTTCCCCCAGCCCCTTCCAGACGTTGTGGGTGACGCATTGGGCAACCCTGGAACAGCAGCTTTCCTCGCCGTCCAGACAGGCCACCGGGTTCAGCGGCTCCTCCACGGTTGCGACGATCTCGCCGACCCTGATCAGGGCACTCGCCCGGGCCAGCACATAACCCCCGCCGGGACCGCGGACGCTCGCGACGATCTCCCCCTTCTTCAGGCGGAAGAACAGCTGCTCCAGATAATTGAGGGGGATATCCTCCCGGCGGGCGATCTCCTTCAGGGCAACGGGGCGCCCGCCAGAATGGAGAGAGAGGTCTACCAGCGCCCGCACCGCATACTGCGCCTTGGTGGAGAGCCGCATCTCAGTTTCCGCCCGCGACCCGCTGCTTCAACGCCTCGTGCTCGGCGGCCAGGGCGGTGTATTTCCTGTCCAGTTCGCGGATCTGGTCGAACAGGCAGGAGATCGCCTTCGCCTCCGGGTCCGGGAACCTGCCATGCTCCAGGTCCATCCGCTCCGTCGGTTTTTCCGTACCCATCACCACCCGCCCCGGGATGCCGACCACCGTGGAATTGGGCGGCACTTCCTTCACCACAACCGAATTGGAGCCGATCTTGCTCCCCTTGCCGACCGTGAACGGCCCGAGCACCTTGGCCCCGGAGCCGACCACCACGTTGTCCCCGAGGGTGGGATGGCGCTTGACCTTCTCCCAGCTCACCCCGCCGAGGGTGACGCCGTGATAGAGGGTAACGTTGTCCCCGATCTCGGCGGTCTCGCCGATCACCACCCCCATGCCGTGGTCGATGAAAAAACCCTTGCCGATCCGTGCCCCCGGATGGATCTCGATCCCGGTGAAGAATCGGCCCATATGGGACAGGAGCCTGGCGATGAAAAAGAACTCATTATGCCAGAACCAGTGGGAAACCCTGTGGAACCAG
>JAMPXD010000096.1 GCA_023701365.1 Geobacteraceae bacterium | reverse complement strand
CGCAAAGGGGCGCTCCCTTTTGCACCGGCAATGGCCGACCTGCTGCTGGAGGGGGGGGACCTCCTCGAAGGGCTGGTTGATGATGTGGACGCCGGTGTCTCGCAAGGGCGCAGTCTCGGCGATTTCCTCGCCAGGCTGGTCGGCTATGCTCCGGCGGAGGAGAAAGAGGCGGCTCCCCCGGCCCCGGAGCCGAACAGGGAGGAAGAGGCCGGGGAAAAGCGGGGGGAGCAGCCCGATTCCCGCCAGACCGTCCGGGTCAGAACCGCAATCCTCGACAATCTGATCAACACCACCGGCGAGCTGATCACCAACAAGCACCGGCTGATGAACGTCGCCGGGGAGATCGGCGCGGCACGGCTCGACGATGCCCTGACGGAGCTTTCCCGGCTACTCAGGGAACTCCACAATGAAGTGCTGAATGTCAGGATGATGCCGTTCGCCTCCCTCGCCGATCGCTTCCCCCGGGTCGTGCGGGACCTGGCGAGAAAGAAAGGCAAGGATGTTGCGTTCGAGGTGAGCGGCAAGGAGATCGAGCTCGACCGCGGGATACTGGAGGAGCTCGCCGACCCCCTCATCCATATCCTCAGAAACGCCGTCGACCACGGGATGGAAACCGGTCCGGAGCGGCTGGCCTGCGGAAAAGAGGCGCAGGGGCGAATCAGGCTCTCCGCCAGCCGGGAAAAGGACCAGATAGTCGTTACCATCGAGGATGACGGCAGGGGGATGGACCCGGCAAAACTGATCGCATCGGCCCTCGCCAAGGGGGTCATCACCCCGGAGGAGGCAAAGCTCCTTTCCCCGCGGCAGGCCCTCCTGCTGACCTGTCGCCCCGGCTTCTCGACGGCACGGGAGATCACCGATATCTCCGGCCGCGGCGTCGGCATGGACGTGGTCAGCGCCACGGTCCGGTCCCTCGGCGGGGCCCTCGCCATAGAGTCCGAGGCGGGACGGGGGACCAGGATAATCCTCAGGCTCCCCCTCACCATCGCCATCATCAATGTCCTCCTGTTCGGCTGCGCGGATCTCACCTTCGCCGTGCCGGTCACCGGCGTCCAGCGCACCATGGAGATCCGGCGGGAGGCGATCAGCAGCCGCGGCAGACAGAAGGTCTTCTATCTGGACGGAGAGCCGGTTCCTCTCCTCAGCATGAACAGGATTTGCGGCCTGCCGCCCCCCCCCGGCGGCAGGGTCGTCCCCCTGTTCGTGACCGAGGTGAGGGGGCGCAGGGTTGGGCTCGTGGTGGAGCAGTTCCTGGGGCACCAGGAGGTCTTCGTGAAACCCCTCGGGAGGCCGCTCGGCAGGATGAAGGGGCTGGCCGGCGGGGCGATCCTCGGCAGCGGCGAGGTGGTGTTCATCCTGGACGTCGCCAACATTCTCTAACAGAGGGCAGGAAAGGATCAATTTACCATGGAATTTTCCGGACTGGATGAACGACAACTCGACGCGCTCCGCGAGATCAGCAACGTGGGAATGGGTCACGCCGCCACCGCCCTGTCCCAGCTGACCGGCAAGACCGTCTACCTGAACGTCCCGCGGGTCATGGTCCTGGAGACGGCAGCCATCGCGGAATTCCTCGGGGGTGCGGAGCGGCTGGTGGTCGGGATATATCTCCGGATGCTGGGCAACGCCCAAGGGAACATCCTGATGGTCTTCCCGCGGGAGAACGCCGGCAGGCTCCTGGAAAAGCTTCTCCCCGCGCAAACCTCCGGAGGTGACTCCCTGACCGAGCTGGAGCTTTCCGCTCTCAAGGAGGTGGGGAACATCCTCGCCTCTGCCTATCTGAACGCGCTGGGGGAGATGCTCGGCATGACCCTGATCCCCTCGGTGCCGGTCCTCTCCATCGACACGGTCGAAACGGTGGTGGATCACGCCCTCGCGGAGTTCGGCGAGGTAAGCGGCATGACCCTGTTGCTCGACACCGAGTTCTTCAGCTCGGACGAGCGGGTCAACAGCAAGTTCTTCCTCCTCCCCGCCCCCTCCTCCCTGGAAGCCATCCTCACCACACTCGGCATCGGCAGGCAGTGAGGGATGAACCGGCGCCACGGCGCAAAAGGGTTGCACGGCGGGGAGAGTTGTGGCAAAATCAGCCGGATGACAGTCTCACCAGGGCGACATGACGCGTGTCGCCTTTGCAGTTTGTTTAAACCTTGAAAAAGCATTTTGAACACGGATCAAATCTGATTTATACGGATTTTCACGGATTTAAACCATTAAAGGCATTAACCCAAAGGGTGGTGATGTTAAACCTGGGTCTGTATTTGAATTATCGGTGTTAATCCGCTTTTTCCGTCTAAAACCGTGTCCAATTGCCGTTTTTAGGTTCAACAGTTCATCAGCTCGAAAGGAATCTGACGTGCAGCGATTGTTCCGTCTTCTCGTTTTGCTAACGGCCATCATCGTACTGGCGGCCTCATCGGCCGCGGCCGCCGGCGCCACCCCGAACGATGTGGTCGCGGCCCTGGAAAAGGGGTACGGGGCGCTCTCCGACCTCCACGCCGATTTTTCCCAGCGCACCGCCATCGCCTCCCTGAACCGGGAGGAGCGGGGCGCCGGCGAGTTGTTCATCAAGAAGGCGGCCGGCGGAGCCGCCATGTTCCGCTTCAACTACAGCAAACCGCGCCAGCAGATCATCTCCAACGGCAAGACGGTCTGGTACTATCTCCCGGAAAACAAGCAGGTCATGGTCAGCGACGTGGCGGCCCTGTTCGAGGGTGGAAACGCCATGGCCCTCAACTACCTGACCGGCATGGGGCAGCTGTCCGCCGATTTCACCGCGGAGTTCGCTGAGGGGGGGCGGGACAAGAAGGGGAACTACGTCATCGACCTGGTCCCGCGGAAAAAGAGCCCGGTCCTGGCCAAGCTCCGGCTGACCGTCTCCGCCCGGGCGGTGGAAGAGTTTCTGGCAGCGGGGACGGTCCGGGAGCCGTTTCCGGTCATCTCCTCCGTGGTCTATGACCAGCTCGGCAACCGGACCCGCATCGACTATGGCAAGGTCAGGGTCAACCTGGGGATCGGCAGCGACCGGTTCAACTTCAAGGTCCCGGCAGGGGTGGAAGTAATAAAGACTAAATAAAGTGTAAAATGTAAAATGTAAAATTCAAATTTAACTTTGCACTTTGCACTTTGCATTTTGCACTTTACAGGGGGGTCACAATGCCGTCATTCGACATCGTTTCGAAGGTGGAGATGCAGGAAGTGGACAACGCCGTCAACCAGACGATCAAGGAGATCGCCCAGCGCTACGACTTCAAGGGGTCGAAGAGCGAGGTGACCCTGGAGAAGGAGGCGATCAAGGTGCTGGCCGACGACGATTTCCGGCTGAAGGCGATAATCGACATCCTCCAGTCGAAGTTCATCAAGCGGGGGATTTCGATCAAGGCCCTCGACTACGGCAAGGCGGAGACCGCCTCCGGCGGCATGGTCCGCCAGGTGATCACCATCCAGCAGGGGATCTCCAAGGAAAAGGGGAAGGATCTCTGCGCCCTCATCAAGGAGAGCAAGCTGAAGGTCCAGGCCCAGATCCAGGAGGACCAGGTGCGGGTGACCGGCAAGAACATCGACGACCTGCAGGCGATCATCCAGCTCCTGAAGGGGAAGGATATGGGAGTAGAGCTGCAATTCATCAATTTCCGCTCGTAGAATATCAGTTTCAGAGGACATTCCTGGTAGGGGCACCCCTTGTGGGTGCCCGTTTTTAGGGCAGGCACAAGGCCTGCCCCTACAGAACCATCAACATCAGAGGTAATTTTTGAGCACAGCAACGAAAGAGAAAGTAAGCCTGGTCAGCCTCGGCTGCCCGAAAAACCTGGTGGACGCCGAGGTGATGCTTGGCTATCTGTCCCGGGAGGCATTCGAGGTGACCACCGACGAGCGGGAGGCGGACATCATCATCGTCAACACCTGCTCGTTCATCAAGGAGGCGAAACAGGAGAGCATCGACACCATCCTCGACCTGGCCGACCGGAAACACGACGCCCGCTGCCGGCTGCTGATCGTCACCGGCTGCCTCCCCCAGCGCTACCAGGAGGAGCTGGCCAAGGAACTCCCCGAGGTGGACATCTTCGTCGGCACCGGCGATTACCCGCGGATCGCCGAGATCATCGCCGAGAAGCGGGGGACCACGGAGCAGCTCCGCTATACCGGCGACCCGAACTTCCTCTACGACGACGAGCTGCCGCGCCTCAAATCCTCCCCCTACTACTCCGCCTACCTGAAGATCGCCGAGGGTTGCTCCAACTGCTGCACCTACTGCGTGATCCCGTCCCTGCGCGGCGCGTTCCGCTCCCGCCCGCTGGCAAAGCTCCTGGAGGAGGCGCGCGGCCTGGCGGCCAGCGGGGTCAAGGAGATCAACCTGATTGCCCAGGACATCACCACCTACGGGAATGACCTGGCGGGCGGCGCCTCGCTGGAGGGGCTGATCCGCGAGCTCACGCGGATCGAGGGGCTCCAGTGGATCAGGCTCCTCTACGCCTATCCCGACGGGGTCCGGGACAGCCTGATCGATCTCGTCAAGAACGAGGAGAAGGTCTGCAAATACCTGGACATCCCCCTGCAGCACATAAGCGACCCGATCCTCCAACGGATGAACCGGCGCAGCACCGAAGGGGAGATCCGCTCGCTGATCACCCGGCTGCGCGCCGAGATCCCCGGCATTGCACTGCGCACCTCCCTGATCGTCGGCTTCCCCGGCGAGACGGAGGAGGACTTCCGCAAGCTCCTCCAGTTCGTGGAGGAGACCCAGTTCGACCGGCTCGGGGTATTCTGCTACTCCCGCGAGGAGGGGACCCCGGCCGCGGAGATGGCGGACCAGGTTTCCGAACGGGTGAAGAGGGAGCGCTACCGGCGGCTGATGCGCGCCCAGGCGCGGACCTCCTTCAAGCGGAACCGCCGGTTGATCGACACGATCGAGCAGGTGATCATCGAGGGGTACAGCGAGGAGACCGAGCTCCTCCTGAAGGGGCGCTCCTCAAGGCAGGCGCCCGACATCGACGGCCAGGTCTACATCACCGCCGGTGACGCCAAGGTGGGGGATATCGTTTCCCTGCGGATCACCGACTCGTCCGATTACGACCTGATCGGGGAGATCGTCGCCTGACCATTTTCTTGACAAAAGGGGAAATTGCTGTATTATTGCGTCGCCTTGAAGGCGGACAAATATTTATACCGGCCACCCGGCAGCAGCCGCTGGAGCCGGCCGGTAGGGACTACGGAGCGTACTGAATGGTTGAAAAAATGGACGAAATGAAGGCGATCCTCCTCAAGATGAAGGAGGAAACCCTCAAGGAGATAAACAGGGCGATGAAGTCGGGCTCTGAAACGCCGACCGGCGAGCCGAGCGGCGATATCTACGACCAGGCGTCCAGCGAGCGGGACCGGGAACTCGGTCTCCTCCTCGGCGACCGGGAGCGGGAGAAGCTGCGCAACATCGACGAGGCGCTCCTGAAGATTGACGAAGGGGAGTACGGGATCTGCGAGGAGTGCGAGGAGGAGATCCCGGTCGGCCGGCTGAAGATCGTGCCGTTTGCCCGCTACTGCGTCAAGTGCAAGGCGGACATCGAGAAGCAGCAGGCCCAGACCAAGCGCTTCGAGGAGGACCGGGTCTACCGGGAGATCGGCCTCGGGGAAGAAGAAGAGGCCTGAGGAAAGCCGGGAATCTGACGGTTGAAAAGGGCGCTGCCGCAAGGCAGCGCCCTTTTTGCATGAGAAAATAGCTACCTGCCGATCAGCCGGGCGTACTCCTGAAGAGAAATTGCCGTTTGCCAATGGCCGGTCGCCTTGCCGATCACGCTCCCACCCCAGACGATCCCCACCACCAGGACAGCGAACAGGAGGCCGTTCACCGCCACCCTGCGCCCGGTCAGCTTCATCGCCAGGGTCCCCTCCGCCCGGCAGTGGCTGACGCAGCGCCAGCAGCCGATGCACTCCTCCGACATCACCCGCTCCTTCTGCATCACCGGGATGTACGACGGGCAGACCTGGGTGCAGACCCCGCAGGAGACGCAGGTTTTCTTGTCCCTGGTCACCTTCACCGGGGAGAGCATGGAAAGGAGCCCGACCAGCGCGCCGTAGGGGCAGAGGAAGCGGCAGAAGGGGTTGCGGAGCGGCAGCGCCAGGACGACCAGGAAGAGGATGATCCCGAGGGAGAGGCCGGAGGGGTGGAGGAAGAAATCGAGGAGCCGGACGTCCGCCACCTTGTTGTAGTCGGAATGGATGAAGGCGCTGACTCCTTGCGGCGGCATCGCCCAGAGAATCGACCAGAGAAAGAAGGCGAGGAGCAGGTACTTGATCCCCCTGAGGGGGATGTCCAGCCAGCGGGGGGGGCGGAGGTTGCGCCTGAACATGGCGAAGCCGCTCTTCCAGAGGAGCTCGGAAACGGTCCCGACCGGGCAGATCCAGGAGCAGAAGGAGCGCTTGAGGAGGAGCGACACGGCGCACACGGAGAGGAAGATCACCAGCCCGGCCGGGTGTATCGGGTTGATGGCGCCGCTCACCAGCCAGTCCTTGAGGCTCAGCAGCGCAGAGATCGGCAGGAACCCCTCGATCCCGTCGGGGCGCGGCACGAAAGAAGTCGTGCCGCCGGAGCGGAAGTAGAGGACGAAGCGGTAGAACTGGATACCCAGGTAGAGCTGGAAGAACAGAAAGCCCCAGGCTACGGCGAGCCGGAGCGGCTGCATGAATCGGTTGAACATAGCGCTTCTCTCCGTTCAGCAGGCTAAGGGCACAAGGCTAAAGGCTAAAGGTTCAAAAACCCTTCGCCCTTCGCCTTTTGCCTTTCGCCTGCTTTTTTGCGACATATTCTGTCATAACCCCGTGCTACCCTTCCTCCATAACAATGAGGGAGGAAAGTCATGGAACCGATGGTCGTATTCAGCGTCGCGCTGGTCATCTACTGCGGCTGGCTCAGCTGGCTCGATGCGCTCCGGGATCGGCAGCAGCGCCGCGCCCCGCGTATCGTGAAGGTGAGACAGAGAAAGCTCTCCCCCGCGCCGGGGGGCGCTATCCCTTCCTCAGGCCGCGGTCGAGGAGATGGCGGGGGTGGACATTGGCCAGCGCTCGCAAAAGGCTCCGCTTGACGGAAGGGTTCTCCCGCTCCAGTTCGCTCAGCAGCCCCTTCATCCGTTTCCTTTGCTGGTCGGCCTTGCCGCAGACCGGGCAGCAGCAGCAGACCACCGGGAAGCGGTTGGCGCGGGAGAACTGGATGATCTCCCGCTCCTCCACGTAGACGAGCGGCCTGATCACGGTGGTCTCGCCGTTGTCGGCCAGCATGGAAGGTGCCATCGCCTTGAGCGAGCCGACGAAGAACTGGTTGAGCAGCAGGGTCTCGATGAAGTCGTCCAGGTGGTGGCCGAGCGCCAGCTTGTTGCAGCCGAACCGCTGAGCCAGGGTGTAGAGCACCCCCCGCTTCAGCCGGGCGCAGATGGAGCAGTAGGAGGAGCCGGGGCGGCGCTTCTCCTTGATGATCTCGAAGTGGTCGGTCGGCTCCATGTGGTGGGCGAAACCGTGCTCCCGCAGGTGCTCGGCGATGACGTCGCTCCGATATCCGGGGTAGCCCGAATCGATGTTGAGCGCCATCAGCTCGTACTTCACCGGCGCCCGCCGTTGCAGCTCCGCCAGGATGTGCAGCAGGCTGTACGAGTCCTTCCCGCCGGAGACCGCCACCCCGATCCGGTCCCCCTCCTGGATCAGGTTGTAGTCGGCGATCGCCCGGCCGACCGCGCTCTTGATCCTCTTGTAGAGCTTATCTTCGATTAATGCCACTTTGACCCCTCGTCTGATATATCATCCATGCCAGAGTAAAGGAAAGCAGCGAGGGAAGTCAAGGGCGGTGTTTTGTAGCCGTTTTTAATGGCAATTGAAGGGTGATTCTGGTAATACGTCTGGGGTAGCGAATCGGAAGCCTCCGCTGGATACAACAGAACTCTCATCGCTGTTGAGTGAGCTTCCCTGGTCCTCCAATCTGCATATGCAGACAAAGACCAAACGCCCGGAGGAGCGGGCGTTCTACCTTCGCATGGCAACCAGCGACGGGTGGTAAGCAAGGTTGTGATATTTGTCGTTGCTACGGGAAATCGGGAGCGCCTTGTATGAGCAGTCAGTCAAGCTCCCCTTTGCTCAAATCTGTGAGAAGATGAGGATAGTGGACGGCCCGACCGAATACCCGAAGCCCCGTAACGTCGGCCTGATGTTCTTCAACGAACGCCCCCACGACTTTTTCCCCTACTCACGGATCGAGCTCGTGCACTTCAAGACTTCCCCAGCCGGTGACGAAATGGCCGAGAAAATCTTTGAAGGGCCTGTCCATCAGCAGTTACGGAATGCCTTGAACTACATTCAGGCCACGTTCGTTACCGAGCGCATCCGCAAGGTGCCGCAGCAGGCAGAGGCGATCCGCTTCTTCAACTATCCTTATGAAGCCATCGAGGAAGCCCTTGTAAACGCGATGTACCACCGCAGTTACGAAATCCGCGAGCCGGTGGAGGTCCGGATTCATCCTGACCGGATCGAGATCCTCAGCTTCCCGGGACCGGACAGATCAGTCCGGAAAGAAGATATCGCTACAGGAAACATCGTCTCCCGGAGGTACCGCAACCGCAGAATCGGCGAGTTTCTGAAGGAGCTGGGACTCACCGAGGGGAAAGCCACCGGCATTCCCAAGATCAAGAAAGCCATGCAATCTAACGGTTCTCCGGAGCCGATCTTTGAGACGGATGACGACAGGACTTACTTCCTGGCGGTCCTGCCTGTCCATGCAGATTTTATGGCAGTGGCGCTTGCTGAGATAGTAAATGTCCCTGTAAATGTCCCTGTAAATGTCCCTGTAAACGAAAGACAGCTGTGGTTTCTGGAACAGCTTGCAGCAGGCAAGCAGGTCAGGGCTGCAGATATTGTTGCGCATTACAAGGTGACAGAGAAAAGCGCCAAACGGGACATTGCCGACTTGAAGGCACGGGGGATTGTTGAATTTGTCGGGGCTCCGAAAAAAGGGTTCTATCGGATCAAGGGGTAGAGGAAAGCAGGGAAAAATCCGAAGAGCCACGGCAAAACCTTGACAAAGAAAAAAAGGGGCACCCTTGGCACAGGACAGATACCGTCCCGAAGGCATGAAAACCCTCATCAGTGCCTGCGTCCGCTGAATTCCTCATCCCTACTCAATCCCCCTTGACGAGGTAACCGTGTCACATAAACCATGGTGGAAAGGCCCGCGCGGCGAGTGGTATCTGGTCGTTCAGGCCGGCCTGTTTTTACTGCTGGCCTTTGGCCCTCGCACCTGGCGGGGGTTACCGGCGTGGGGCCCTCCGTATACGTGGCTTGGCTCCCTGGGAGGCGCCGTCCTCTTGTTGGCGGGCATCCTCCTCGCCGCAACCGGCGCGATCAACCTGGGGAAGAATCTCACCCCGCTGCCGCGGCCGAAGGAGCATGCGGCGCTGATCGTGACGGGTGCGTACCGGCTCGTGCGCCACCCCATCTACAGCGGCCTGACGTTCATGGCCTTTGGCTGGGGCTTGTGGCTGCACAGCTGGCTGACCATCGGTTACGCGCTGCTGCTCTTCGCCTTCTTCGACATCAAGTCCCGGCGTGAAGAGCGCTGGCTGGCGGAGAAGTTCCCGGAATATGCCGCTTACCAAAAGCGGGTACGGAAACTGATCCCCTTTATCTACTGAGGTAGCTTCCCCTCCCCCATTCGCCCCCCAACTCGCAAATTCCCCCCGACCGTGTATAATTTTCAGAAGATCGGCAACCACCCACCACCGAGGCAACCATGAAGATCTACGACATCACCATGCCCATCTCCCCTTCCCTCCCCATCTTTCCTGGCGACCCCCCGGTCAGGATCGACCCGGTGACCCGAATAGCTAAGGGGGACCCGGCCAATGTCTCGCGGCTCACCATGTCGAGCCACTGCGGCAGCCATATCGACGTCCCCCGCCATTACAACGACCACGGGATTTCCGTTGACCACCTCCCGCTCACCCTCCTGATCGGCAACGCCCTGGTGGCCGACCTGCGGGGCGTCAGGGAGATCGGCGGCAAGGCCCTCGCCCGCCTCCCCCTGGCGGGGGTGGAGCGCCTCCTCCTCCGGACCGGCAATTCCCTTCTCTGGAACCGGGAGGGGTTTTATGAGGATTATGCCCACCTGACCAGGGAGGGGGCGGAATACCTGTTGCAGGCCAAGGTGCGGCTGGTGGGGATCGACTACCTCTCCATCGAGCGGTTCGACGGCAACGGCGAGGTCCACCGGCTGCTGCTGGGGAACGGCACGGTGATCCTGGAGGGATTGAACCTGGATGGCGTCGAGGAAGGGGATTACGAGCTGGTCTGCCTCCCGCTGAAGATCAAGGGGGGGGACGGCGCCCCGGTCCGGGCGATTCTGCGCAGCAGCGAGACAATCGGTCCGGTTTCCGCATTCGACCCGCACACCAGCAAGTGGCCGCTGGCCTGACACGACCTTATGGCGACGACAGAGGGAAAAAGAACGCGGCACGACCGGGAGCTCCTGGAACGGCTCGTCAAGGAGCAGACCGAGGAGCTGGAGCGGACCAACGAGCGCCTGTTCCTGGCGAACCAGGTGAAGGAGGAGTTCCTTGCCCACATCTCGAAGGAGCTCCGGACGCCGCTCAACCATATCCTCGACCTAGCGATCCAGATGCTGGAGGGGAGTATGGGGGGGCTGACCGCTGAGCAGAAGGCGGGGCTCGATTCCATCATCGAGTCCGGCAGCGGGCTCCGCGCCATCGTTGACAGGATCCTGGAGCTCTGCAGCGCCGACATCGGCATGTCCCGCTTTCTGCCGGAACGGTTCCCGGTTGCCGAGGTCCTGACCAGGACTCTGGAGCGGATGGCGGAGCTCTCGGGGAAATACGGCATCGCCATTGTTCCCTCTTTTCCCGCGGAGCTGGGCGCCATCATAGCCGACGAGCAGAAGTTCGCATTCGTCGTCGAGGAACTCCTCACCAATGCCCTGAAATTCTCGGCCCATGGCGCCCGGATCACGGTGACGGCACGCCAGGTGAAGGGAGGAGGAGGCGAACGGGAATTCCTGGAGATCTCGGTGGCCGATCAGGGCCCGGGGATCCGCAAGGAGGACCTGGAGCGGATCTTCAAGGGGTTCGAGATTGTTGGCGCAGCCCCGTTCGAGAATGGCCGCCTGGGGCTGGGGCTTGCCCTGGTGCGGCGCTTCGTGGAGCTCCATGGCGGCAGCATCTGGGCCGACAGCAGCCCCGGTGAAGGAAGCACCTTCACCTTCATCCTCCCGAAAGAGGGGCCGCTGCCCGGCGAGGGGGGCACCCCCAGGATCATGGTCGCCAGCAGCGACTCCAATTTTCTCCAGATGCTCTCCCACTGCCTGCGGGAAGAGGGTTACGAGATCGCGACCGCCGCCACCGGTCTGGAGGCCCTCGACCGCGGGGTTTCCCAGCCGCCGGACCTATTTATCCTCGACATCCCCCTCCCGGAAATGAACGGCTACGATGTCTGTCTCCGCCTCAAGTCCCACGCCAGCGCCAAATACGTGCCGGTTCTGCTGGTCATCCCCTCAACGGCCCGCGTCGAGCAGGTGAAAAGCGCCCAGGTGGGGGCGGACGGCTTTTTCATCAAGCCCCTCAATATCCGGGAACTCCTCTCCAAGATCAAACTCCTGATCTCCCAGAAACTCAACCACGAATTCCTCAAGAGAAGCTTCGACATCGCCGTCACCCAGGCCCACACCGACCCGCTGACCGGGCTGTTCAACCTGCGCCAGCTCTGGAAGGTCCTCGACCGGGAGATCGAGCGGTCGCGCCGCTACAGCCGTTTCTGCTCCCTGGCCATGATCGATATCGACTTTTTCAAGCAGTTCAACGACCGGTTCGGCCATCTCCAAGGGGATGAGGTCCTGAAGGGGGCTGCGGAGATCTTCCGGGAACATGTCCGCAATTCGGACATGGTGGCCCGCTACGGCGGGGAGGAGTTTGTCGTGGTCATGCCGGAAACCGGCAAGGAACTGGCCCTGCTGGTCGGGGAAAAGCTGCGCAAGGCCTTTGCGGAGCATCTGTTCCCGCTACAGCAAGCCAGCTCTGCGGAACGTCTCAGCATCAGCATCGGGATCGCCACCTTTCCCATGGACGGGAACGATTCCCGGGAGCTGGTGGACAGGGCTGACAGGGCGCTCTACCGGGCCAAGGAAGGCGGCAGAAACCGGGTGGTTGCCTGGGAGGAGAAGGAGTAAATTTTCTCGACGATGGTGGCGGGAAACCCTGCGGGTGGTATATTTTATATGAAAGGTATTCTGCCATGAAAGGAGAGGGGACAGATGACGAGAGGCCCGAGAAAAATCGGTTTTGAAGAAATGGGGAAGATGGCCGAGCGCAGCACCGATGTTTACCTGCCGAAGGGGGGCTCCAGGGAGGTGACTCTCTGTTCGAAATGCAATGCCTTCTACTGGAACAAGCGCTGGTCCACGGACGCGGCCGCACTGACCAAGGCGCAGGCGGAAGCCGGGACCGCCAAGGCGGTCTGCCCGGCCTGCCAGCGGATGCACGACGACAACCCGGCAGGGGTCCTGTCCCTCAGCGGCGATTATCTGCTGCAGCATGAGAATGATATCCTCAACATGATCAAGCATGTTGAGGCCGTCACCAGGGCCAAGAACCCGCTGGCCCGGATCATGGAGATAAACCAAGAGAACAAGGTCCTCACCATCTCCACCACCGACGCGAAGCTGGCCCAGAAACTCGGCCGGGAATTATTCAAGGCCCACAAGGGTGAGTTGCACTTTCTCTGGAGCCAGGCCGACAGCTTTGTCCGGGTGAACTGGACGAGATAAGAACAGGCTGAAGGCTGAAGGCTGAGGGCTGAAGGGAAACCCGAGGTAAACCTTCAGTCTTCAGCCTTCAGCCTGGTTTTCGTTATGCAGCGCGGCCGGAACGGACAGGCGCTGCCGTCGCACCCCTCCATGAGGCCGAACTCCTCCTCGGCTCTCCTTGTCCTGATGGCGTCCATGATCCCCAGCAGCTCCGCCTCGAATGCCGGAAAGTCGCACTCCACCTCCTCGG
>JAMPXD010000095.1 GCA_023701365.1 Geobacteraceae bacterium | reverse complement strand
GCCCCCCCTCCACCCCCTTGGCGATCCCGTAGCGGAGGGCGAGGTTGACCCGGCAGCTTTCCCCGTCCAGGAGGATCGCCTCGCCGGTTTTGGCGTTTGCGGCGAAGTTGTTGGCGATATCGACCGCCAGGGTGCCGGTCAGCTCTCCCTTGGCGAGGATTGCGGCGGCCCCCGCCGCCGGAAGGCCGAAAATCAGGGCCAGCGGGCTCTGGTTCTGCGTGTAAAACGGGGTGATCGGGGCGGCGTGGGCGGTGTGGGGGAGGAGGAGCAGCAGAGTTAGAACCACGAGTCGAAAGGGGAGAAAGCCGTGGAGTCTTGATGTTGAAGATTCTTGGAAATGGATATTGTTTTTCATCGGTTCGCTCGCACGGGTAGGTCCAAACTGGTAAAAAGATAAAACGGTTCTTTCATATTATTGTATTTTATAAGGTTTTCACGAATTTCAAGATTTATTATCCAGCGCATTAGATAATAAACTTACTTACAGAGACGTGGAAATCGTAAATCCGCATCAGCATGCGGCGGTGCGTCAAAGTCAATCTAGTCCGCCTATTGAAAAAGCCCATGCCGGCTTGTATTCCAATCCACCAGCGCCTCAAACCGCCGGTAATCCCCCCGCCGGATAAAATCATCGAATACCGTCTGCCGTACCTTCAGATACCGCCACGTTTCGCCGGATTCCCGGCTCACATCTTCGCACCAGCGGGCCATGTGGAAATCTTTACTAGTGGTATCCTCGAACTCACGCCCCTTGGTTTCCAGAATCCAGTGGACATCGCCGTTCAGCGTTGTCTGGACCTGGAACGGCAGGGCCGTGCCGCGGCTCTCCACGCGGCTGCCGTTCTCGTCGTACTTGCCGGGCCAGATCAGCTCGGGCCTGGTTATGTCAATTGTGGGCATTCAGTTTGCTCCTTTTGTCTGTGCGGCCAGCCAAGCCCTGCCTTTTGCGGTGAGCCGGTATTTCTGCAGCCGGCTGTTGGGCTTGTCGGGTATGGTGTATTCGATGGCTTGATCTGCCAGAAGAACGCGGACGACTTTGTTAAGTTGTCCCGAGACTTCTTTCTGGCCTAGACCAGCCGACAACTCAGCCTTGCTCTGTGGACCATCTGCCAGTAGACGCAAAACTCTCATTTCCAACGACTCTGGCTGTGACTCTGGCTGTGACTCTGGCTGCAGGACTTGGTGCCGACCTGGTGCCAACTTGGTGCCGACTTCCCCGGTCACTTGGGCCTCGTATCCAGCCCGCCGAATGATCTGCATGAAGGTGCCGACTTCCTGCTTGAATTCAGGGGCGGGAACGTTCGCCTCGCGGCATAGTGCTATCATGTCCAACGTACCGGTACCTGCGCGCTCGATGTAGCGGGCAAGGAACAGCGGTTCGGCAATCAGCGGGTTGTGCGGTATGGACGGATGCGGCTTGCGCAAGGCATCGAGTGTCAGTGGCGGCGGGAGTTGGCCGGGGTTCCAGATTTCCAGACGGTCGGCAAAGAGCATGACCTGAACTGAGGCGTTGCTGGCGTAATCGCGATGAGCAATTGCATTGACGATAGCCTCGGCCACGACATCGCGGGGGATTTCATAGGTGACCGGCGCCCGAGGACCCTCGGCCCGAGTGCCGACCCGCGCCGCAAGCTTCGACATGACGAAATCCACCGCTTGGTCAACCAGTTCAAAGACCGTTCCCTTGTATATCTGGTAGGAAGGGATCGGCTTGCGGATCTCCGTGCCGTGGAAGTGCATGCACTTTACTTCGGAACTGATGATAAAACGCTGAGGTTGCTTCCCGAAAAGCAGCACAGCGGCATGGCTCGGCTGGTCGTGGTCAAGCAGGTTGAGATGGGCAAGCGCCTTGGGCATGGGTGTGTCAGGGCCAAGGGGATAACCTCGTCCCCGCTGAGACCGCTCCAGAAAATCGGCCAGCTTCTCTTCGGAAAGGTCGTCAAGTGTTGCGCGGGGGCAGGCCGAGGCATCGAACGGAAGCGAGCGGATATCGCCGGTACGCTCCAGATATTCAATCAGGCTGGCGTACAGGATGGCGGTCAGTTCGGGGATCGTGCCGAAGCGGCGGCGGATGAGCTGATCTCCCGCCTTGCGGATCAGGGCCAGCATCTTCGGATGGCGGGCGGAGTCGTCGTTCCCCTTGACGAAGATGAGCCGCTCCGCGCCAAGGGCTGCGGCATGGTCGAATTCGCGCTCAGTCGGAGATATCCCCTCCCCCTCGGCGTCCTCATAACCGTAGTCGTTGCCGAAAAGACCAACATAGATGGTGCTGTGCTCCACCTCGTGCAAGTAGACCGCGTCGGCGCGCCGGTCCGAAGCCGGCAGGTCCTCGAAGAGAAATACCTCGAAAAACCGGCGCAGAAGCGGGTCGCCGTGGACATACTCCTTCAGCGCCCGACGCTCGTCGGCCAGCTCTTTCTGCACGGAACTGACGAATATCTGCTTCCTGGCGGTCATGGCGCCACCCTGACATCGTTGCGACAGATACCCCGGACATCGCATACGCCGCATTCCCCACATGGAACGGCTCGGCTGAGGCGATTCGCCTTGATCTCCCGGCCGGCATGAACTATCGAATCTTCAGTCTGCCGGAGCATGCCGTCATCCACCAGTTCCCGCACCCTGGCACCGACCCCTTCATCGAGGTTGTAGATCTCCACGAGGTCGGCCCTGCTTCCGGTCAACTGCTGATAACCAAGGGCGTAGATGTGCAGTTGCTGGCGGGTCACATCTTCTTCCTGAGAGCGTTCCGTCGATTTGAAGTCGATGATGATCACTTCATTTGTGTCGGTGCGGCGGATCAGATCGATCCGCCCGTGAACGACAATCCCTTCCGCCAGCTTTATCTCTATCGCCTGCTCGGCATACTTCACCTTGTCGAGAATCATCCCGTTCTCTTTGAGGTAGCGGCGCAAGGCTTTGTCCGCCTGCTGCCGCATATCGTCTTTCAGGCTTTGCCAGGCGTAGGGGAGATGGAAATGCGTATCGAGCAACTGGGGGACGTGCTCGGGATTCAGGTACACCCCATCCAGCGCCTTTCGATGGACTTCCGCCAAGGCATCGTGCAAGGATTTGCCAAACCCTATCTTTTCGTGGAAACCGGGGTTGAAGCCGTACATGAAGCGAAGCTTGAACTGATAGGGACATGCGAAGAAATACTTCAGCTCACTGAAGGTAAGGATGACCTCAGACTCTTCGGTGCTTGATTCTGAGGCAATTTTCTCGAGCGGTGCTTGTGCCGGTTCGTGGGTGAGCACATAGGTTGAGCTTGTGACTTCACGGACAAATTGGGACTCCCTGGCATATAACCCATTGGGCGCCTCGGGAGCCCAAGAACAATAGAGATACTTCTTGCTCCTGGTCAAGGCGACATAGAAAAGACGGCGCTCGTCTTCTTCGCAGCCGTCAAAGCGCGCGGCGCCAACAACAGCAGCTTGGGGAATGACGTGCGACCATTTCCGACCACCTTGTTTTTTTGAGGGAAAGCGGTTTTTCAGAAGGTTCGGAATAAAGACAACGGGAAACTCCATTCCCTTTGCCTGATGAACCGTCATGACCTGAACGGCATTGGGAACCGCATACCCAGCTCCTTCCCACCCTTCGGGGTAGTAGTCGGCTGCCTGATGTTGGAGAAATCCTGCAAAATACTTATACAGGCTGTCAGGATCGAGATTGAAGTTGATCGTCTCGTAGTCGGATATGAGCTGGCTGAACTTGCCGAGATTGTAGTAAACAATCTCTCCGTGGGAACGATGTCCTCCATCGTCGTCCGGTATGGCTTCTTCACGCAGGCCAATTGCTTCGAGAAATACGAGATAGGTTTTCTGCAAGGAATATACTGATTTCCGCCATTCTCCAGTCCATGAAGCTTTGCGCTGGTCGAGCATGCCGACGGCTGAAGCGATTTTTCCCTGTGTGAGGCCGAGATTGGCCGTCATCCATAAACTTGCCAGCGCGTCCCTGTTGATTTCGCCAATGAGGTAAGAGAAGATGCCGGTTGCGGCTTGCACTTCAGCAGTATCGAATAGGCCGGCCATCCCTTTGACAATATAGGGAATATTTGCAGCCCGAAGAGCCTGGAGGGCAAGCCCCCTTGTTACGTCTTTTTCCGTAAAAGGAACTCCCTCCAGTTCCCTTATCTTTCCAACAATCCATTCCGCTTCTGATTCCGGATCGGAAAACCTCTGGCACAGCATGTCGCCATGCATGAAAGGCTGTTTTTCCTTGCTGACCATTGTTTTCGGCAGCCGTTCCGAGTTTCTCTCAACAACACTCTTGGCTGTTTCTACCACGCCCTTGCTGCTCCGGAAATTCTCCGCCAGGGAAATCTGCCGCACACCGGGATACCTCTTGGCAAAGCTCAGGATATTGTCGATGTCACTGCCGTTCCACTGGTAGATCGTCTGGTCATCATCCCCAACAACGCAAAGCTGTGCGCCAAGATCATGCAGCTGCTTGATCAGGCATTCCTGCAAGGGGTTTACGTCCTGATATTCGTCAACGATCAGGTATTTGATCCGTTCGGCTATTTTTGCCTGCAACTCCTCATTCACGGCTAAGGTCGTAACTGCTTCGTGAATAATGCGGCTGTAATCCAGGTAACCCTTCTTGTTCAGGAGAGCATGATATTTTTCGAGAGCCTCCCTGATCGGGTGCGCCCCAAGTGCAGCTTCATCTATCTGGGCTTCTCGAACAATCGCTAGAATCTTCTGGTAAAGTTTTGAGTCAACAAACTGCTTAAGGGGCTTGCCATCAAGAGTAGTGAGTGACTTAAAACCAGATTCCTGGGTGTGGCGATCAATCAAAAGGCGCTGCTGGACATCGCTCAGTACGCTGTATTTCAGAAACTTAAACAGATATGTCTGGAGCAGGTCGAGACAGAAACCATGAATCGTCCCGACATACATTTCCGCGAGTCCGAATTCGGAGCCAAGCTGATCACGGCAGAGGTTATGGATGCGGTTTTTCAGCTCACCGGCGGCTTTCTCGGTGAAGGTAAAGGCGACGATATTGGCGGGTGTGATGCCTTCAGGGGCTTTCTCGCGGAGAATATTTACGATGCGTTGGGAAATGACTTGCGTCTTTCCGGAGCCGGCGCAGGCGATGATCTGGAGATTACCGTCCAAATGGTTCATTGCCGCGGCTTGATTGGGGGTATATTCCACAACAGACTCCTTTAAACAGCCTCGTATGCCGGCAGGATGCCTTCTCTGGCAAAGCTGTAGGCTTTATCTCCGGCGACTATGATGTGGTCCAGCACCTTAATGTCGAGCGGCCCAAGCGCCTGGACCAGCAACCGGGTAAGCTTGTGGTCCTGCTGGGAGGGTTTGGCAGTGCCCGCCGGGTGGTTGTGGGCAAGAATGACCGACGCGGCACGATGGCGGATTGCTTCCTCGATGACATGGCGAGGATATACTGCGGCTTCCTTCACCGTCCCTTCGCTGATGAGCGCCGGATAGACGACGCGGCATTGGGTATCGAGGCAGAGGACGTAGAACACCTCTTCTGGCCGTCCCGCCATGAGCGGAATGAGATAATCAGCTACCGCCTCGGAGCTGTTCAGTTTCGGCCGGTCCCGCAGAACCCGGTCGTGGAAATAGCGGCGTGTCACTTGGGGAATCATGGCGAGGAATGAAGCCGCTTTCTCCCCAATGCCTTTCACGGCCGCAACATCCTTTGGATCGGCCTCCAGTACCGCCGACAGCGAGCCAAATCGCTTAATCAGAAGGTGAGCAAGCGGGTTCATATCGCCCCGAGGGATTGCGTGGAACAGGAGCAGCTCCAAGACCTGATGATCCTCGAAATTATCGAGACCTTCTTCCTGAAAGCGTTTCCGCAAACGCTCTCGATGGCCAGAATGAATATTATCGTCGGTCATACAAGGACACCACCAATTGTCAAATACTGCCACGCCCTGCCGTAG
The DNA here is from genome assembly GCA_023701365.1 of Geobacteraceae bacterium. Classification (GTDB taxonomy): domain Bacteria; phylum Desulfobacterota; class Desulfuromonadia; order Geobacterales; family Geobacteraceae; genus JAMPXD01. The sequence goes on along the minus strand of JAMPXD010000095.1, from coordinate 7,159 downwards.
GTTCGCGAAACAGAGCGCAGGGGCGGATTACACATTTGAACGGAGAAGCCTCGTGGAGCTGGCAAAATGTATCAGATTTCATTCATGTTTGCCAGTATTTAAGAAAAAAGCGTTCTTTCCGCACCCCTTTCACCCGCGGGCCGTAGGAGCGATAATCTGCTTGAATTCGCCGGCCGATCACGCGATAATGCCGAATTACGCAGAGTCAATACCCAGGTTTCGGAGACAAGGCTGAATATGCAACTTTACCAGGGGCAGCGGCATGGCAACCACGGAAGACAGCGCCGGCAGGGTCCGGCCATCGGCCCGCTCCTTCTGAAAACGGCCGTTTCGGCAACTGTAATCGCCGCTCTGGCGCTGGCCGCCTACTTTTTCTACCTGATGCTCACCCTCCCCAAGGTGGACCGGCTGGCCGACTACAAACCACCCATCGTCTCCCAGGTGATCGGCGAGGACGGCAGCCTGGTCGGGGAGTTCTACCTGGAGCGGCGCACCGTGGTGCCGGTCGCCAAGATTCCGAAGAAACTGATCCAGGCCTTCGTGGCGGCGGAAGACTCGAACTTCTTCCAGCACAGGGGGCTCGACTACCTGGGGATTGTCCGGGCCGCTGTCAAAAACCTCATCTCGCTCCGGAAGAAGGAGGGGGCCTCCACCATCACCCAGCAGGTGGCCAAGTCGATGCTCCTCACCCCGGAGAAGAAATTCTCCCGCAAGCTGAAGGAGGCGATCCTCGCCACCAGAATGGAGAAGATGCTCTCCAAGGACGAGATCCTCTACATATATCTGAACCAGATCTACCTCGGCGCCGGCTCCTACGGGGTCCAGCTGGCGGCGGAAACCTATTTCGGCAAGGATGTGGACCAACTCAACCTGGCGGAGATGGCTGTTCTGGCGGGGCTCCCCAAGGCCCCCAACAGCTACTCCCCGATCAAGCACCTGGACCGGGCCAGGGAACGGCAGGCCTACGTGCTGGAGAGGATGGTCAAGGAGGGTTACATCACCCAGTCCGAGGCGGACCACGCCAGGAGCTTGCCGCTCCTGATCCGTTCCCGGAAAAAGGTGAACAGCGAACAGTCGGCCTATTTCCTCGAACAGGTCCGTATCCAGCTCGCAGAAAAGTACGGCGAGGACCGGCTCTACAAGGGGGGGCTGAAGATCTACACCACCATGAACGCCGAGATGCAGAAGGCCGCCTACGAGGGGGTGGTGAACGGTCTCAAGGCCCTCGACAAGCGGCAGGGGTTCCGCGGCCCCCTCCACTACCTCGACAGGGAGAAGGTGGAGGAGTTCTGCAAGAAGGTGGAGGACGGGATCGATGCCGCCTCCCTGAAGGCCGGGGAGACCTACCAGGGGGTCGTCATGGCGATCGACCCTGTCAAGGGGGAGCTGACGGTGCGGGTCGGCGAGCGGGTCGGCACCCTGACCCGGAAGAACATGGCTTGGGCCGGCCGGGTCAGCCTGGTTGAGGCCTACGGCAAGCCGGACCCGGCCAAGGGGAAGGCGCTGGTGCTTGGCGCGGTCATCGAGGTTTCGGTGGTGACCCCTGACGTCAACAAGGCCGGCGCGGTCTTCGCCCTGGACCAGGTGCCCGAGGCCCAGGCGGCGCTCTTTGCCATGGACCCGAAGAGCGGTGCGGTAAGGGCGATGGTCGGCGGCTACGACTTCAAGAAGAGCCAGTTCAACCGGGCCATGCAGGCCAGGCGCAATCCGGGCTCGGCCTTCAAGCCGATCATCTACGCCGCCGCCATCGACAAGGGGATGTCCCCGGCCACCATCTTCGACGACTCCCCGGTGGAGTACGACAGCGGTAGGGAGAAGGCGTGGCGACCGAAGAACCACGACAACATCTACCGCGGCGCCGTCACCATGAGGGGGGCGCTGACCAATTCCATCAACGTGGTGAGCGTCAAGATCCTCGAACAGATCGGGGTGGACTACGCCATCGACTATGCCAAGAAACTGGGGATCACCGCCCCGCTGGACAACAACCTGACCCTGGCGCTCGGCTCGTCCAGCCTCACCCCGATGGAGCTGACCAGCGCCTATGCGGTGTTCGCCTCAGGGGGATACCGGCTCACCCCCTATTTCGTCACAAAGGTGGTTGATGGCGACGGCAAGGTCCTGGAGGAGATCATCCCCCCGGCGATACCGACCTTCGCCCAGTTGAGCTCCGCCGGGGAAAAGGGGGGGGAGAGCGCCGGCACGGCGCCGGCCGTGGATTCCCCGCTTGCCCCGGTCCAGGTCATCTCTCCCGAAACCTCCTACGTGATGACCAATCTGATGGAGAGCGTGGTGACCAGCGGCACCGGCCAGCGGGCCCGGGCGCTGGGCCGTCCGGTGGCCGGCAAGACCGGGACCACCAACGACATGAAGGATGCCTGGTTTGTCGGCTATGTGCCGCAGCTGGTGGCGGGGGTGTGGGTCGGCTACGACCAGGAGAAGTCCCTCGGTTCCAGCGGCTCCGGGGGGCAGGCGGCCGCGCCGATCTGGACCGAATTCATGCAGCGCTCCCTGACGCTGATCCCGGCCCAGAGCTTCACCCCCCCGGCAAACGTGACCTTCGCCCTGGTCAATCCCCGCAGCGGCCGGCTGGCGCGGGAGGGGAGCGAGGGGAGCACCATGGAATGCTTTGTCAGCGGGACCGAGCCGACCGCCTATGACGGCGAGCCGGCAAGGGGAGGGGGGGGCGAGCCGTAGCGGATGCGCAGCGCCTGGAGACCGGACTCGCTCGGCCGGTCGCTGACTCCTTCTTTTTCCTGGCCGGGATGACGCTTTGCCATTTACGGCGAGCCACACCCCGCCGGGCAGCGCGGAGAGCGGCGGCGGTAAAATCAACTCTGCCTTGAAAAAAGTGTAAAATTTTTTCAATAATCCCTTGCAAACTGCAAATTTATGGCTATAGTATACCTGCAAAACCACTATAAAGGAGGGTTTACCATGACCAAAGCAGAACTCGTCGAAGCGGTTGCGAAGTCTGCCAGTCTTACCAAGGCGGCGGCAGAGAAGGCGGTAGGGGCGTTCATTTCCACTGTAACCGGCGCTCTGAAAAAAGGTGACAGGGTAACCCTGGTCGGCTTCGGAAGCTTTGAAGTTGCCAGCAGGAAGGCCCGCACCGGCAGAAACCCGCAGACCGGCAAGGAGATCAAGATTGCCGCTGCCAAGGTGCCCAAATTCCGTCCCGGCAAGGCCCTCAAGGATGCGGTCGCCAAGAAGAAGTAACGCCGATTCTGGGGACTGTTATGCAGTGAGAGCCCGGCCTTGCCGGGCTTTTCTTTTTCATGGGCCGATGGGCTCATTGGTAAACCAACCCTCCCGCAAGCCTTGGCAGGATACCTCAGGTTTCAACGACTGATAAAACTCTCCAGCGTCTTGCCAAATGACATGGCACAAGGTAAAGTCTGAATTGGAACGCCCATTGCCATGACAGACGCGCGGAAAACGGAAAAAAAGGGAAGCCACCGGCTCGCACGGTTCGTTGCCGTGCTCTCTGCCTCATTGTGCCTCCTTCTCCTCGGCGTCTACCTTTCGGCAACGATCTATCTCCGCACCCCCGCCGCCGCCCGCCAGGCCTCCCAGCTCCTCAGCGATTATCTCCATTATCCGGTCACCGTGACCGGCCTCGCCCTTGCCGGCGGAACACTCTCCGTCAACGGCCTGACGCTCGGGAATCCCGCTCAGTTCCGGGGGGGAGAGCTCGCCTCCGCCCGGTCGATAGCGCTCAGTCCCGATTTATGGGCATTTCTGGAGGGGCGGAGAGGCTTTGACGGGATCGCGATCCGGGGACTCAGGATCACTGTCGCCAGGAATGAGAAGGGCGACTGGAACTTCAACGAACTGGCCCGCCTGCTCTCGGAGAAAAAAGGGGGAGGGGAGACGTCGATAAAGCGGCTCACCGTCAGCCAGTCGGCGCTGGCAGTGGAAGGGCTCCGCCTCGATAACCTGGCGCTGCATCTCAGCGACCTCTCCACCAAGGGAACGACCGGTTCCCGCTTCCTCCTGACCTGCAAGGACGCCGGTGGCAACCCGCTCCGCGTCGAGGGGAGCGCCCGGCTCGGCGCCGCCCCGTCCCTGGAGGTGGCCCTCGCGGCACCTTCCTTTTCCCTGCAGACCATCGCCCGGACCTTCGGCAGAGAGGCCGGGCCGGCCCTCGGCGACGGCAGGGGGGCACTTTCCCTGATCATCAGGCTCCGTGACGGCAAGGTGGCGGCGGAAGGAAAGCTCGGCTTCGAGCAGCTTGCCCTGCCGGTCAAGAACGGCACGATCCCCGTTAAAGGGGAGCTGGATGTCGCCGGAAGATACGATGTGAAGAGCGATGAGGCCTCCCTGGACCGTTGTTCCCTGCGGCTTGACGGGATCGTCACGGCGCACGCCGCCGGCACGGTGCGCCAGGCGCGGAAGAAAAGGTCCTTTGCCGCGACCGTTGCCGTCGACAAGATAGAGGTGAACAGCCTGTTTACCCTGCTGCCGCAACAACTGCGCCGCGACCTGGTCCCCGCCGGGACCCTGGCCGCCTCCCCCTTTCGCGTCTCCGGCGACGCCGCCCACGGGATAACCGCGGGTGGTGGGACGCTTTCCCTGCGCGGGGGGGGGCTGACCAGGGGGGGGCGGCTCCTCGTGGAGGACCTCTCCGCCGATCTCTCCCTCACCAGGGTGAAGGCGGGGTGGCAGGCGCGCGGGCGGCTGTTCCAGGGGGACGGGGGGGCAGGCGGGGCGTTGCAGGCCCTCGATGCGCCTTTCTCGGCCCTGTTCTCCGGGCGGCTGAAACCCATTTCCGCCGAGGCGCCCTCTATTGCCGCCACGGTCCTCGGCATCTCCGCGACCGGGCGAGTCGGCTACCGCTCCGGGGCGCCCGCTCCCCTTGCCTGTCTGCTTGAGGTCCGGCGGGCGTCGCTGCCGCTGCTGAACCGCTTCCTCGCCGGGAAGAACGTGGCATTTTCCGCCGGCACGGCAGCCCTCTCCCTCCGGGCGACCGGCAGCGGCCCGCGGGAATTCAGGGGAAAGGTGCGGGGGGAGCTCGCCGGCCTGGCGGGAACTGCCTTCGGCAAACGGTTCGCGCTCCAGGGGGGGGAGGGCGAGGCGGAATTCAGCGGCAGCGGCGGCAGGCTCTCCGTGGCGGGGAAGATTAGCGGCAGCGGCGCCGTTGTTGACGACAGGCGGGGGGAGTTCGCCGTCTCCTACGGGCTCAGGGAAGGGGCGTTTTACCTGGCGGACGGCACTGTCAGGCTGGACCGGGCCGAGCTGCGCCTTGGCCGGCTCAGCGGCCCGTTCCCCCGGCTGAAACGGGCCGGGGGAGTGACCAGGCTCCCGCTCCGGCTGGAATTGACCGGCCTGGCGGCGCGCAGCGGCGCTGCCGGCCTGGAAGGCCTGTCCGGCAGGCTGGCGCTCGACTACCTCGCGGCAGAGGGGAGACGCTGGCTGGAGGGGAGCGGCAGCCTCGCCGTCGCCAAGCTCCTCTACAATGGGGGTGATATCGGCGCTCTCGCCGGGGCGCTCAGCTTCACCAGCGCCGGGGCCGCCGCCGCGATCGACGGCACGCTGCTGGACGGCCGCCTGGCTGGGGCGGTCACCCTCGACCCCTTTGCCGAGCGGAAGAAAGTCGACTTCACCATGAATCTGGTCGGGGCCCGCTGCGCGCGGCTGGCGGCCTTCGACCCGGGCCGCCGGCCGGTGAAGATTACCGGCGGGGTGCTCGGGGTGAAACTGGCGGGGAGTTACGCCGCCGGCGCCGGGGTACGCTGCCTGGTGGAGGCGGACGGCAGGGAAATCGCCCTGACCGGCAAGGGGGGGAAGAGATTGCTGGCGGACGGCCGGGTGCGGACGGTCTGCGAGCTGTCGGGGGGGGACCTCTTCATCAGGGAAGGGGTGGCCGGCGCCGGCAGCGGGGTGGAGCTGAAGGGGACGGGAGAAGTGGCCCGCTTCCTTTCCCCCGAGCGGAGCGGAGAGATTTCCCTCGCTGTTGCCGAAACGTCCCTCGACGCCCTGCTCGAGACGTTCATCGCCATCCTCCCCAGGGGGCTCCAGGAGGCGAGCGCCACCGGGACAGTCGGCGCCGGCGGCAGGGTGCGCCTCGGCCGCAGCCAGGTGCTGGTCGATGGCGCGGTTACCCTGAAGAATGCCGCCCTGCAGATCCCGGCCCAGAAGTTCAGCGCGGAGGAGATGGCGGGAACCATCCCCTTTTCCCTCGATCTGAGCGGCGCCGCCGGGGGGGGGAGAGCCGGGAAACGGCGCTACAGCAGGGACAATTACCCTGCCCTGCTCGGGGCCCTGCGCCAGGCGGCGCAAACCGAGCGTAGTTTCAGGATCGGCAGGGTCCGTTTCGGCGGGGTGGAACTGGGGGAGACCTCCCTGGCCGTCAGGGCGGGCAACGGCCTGGTGGAGCTGACCTCGCTGGAGAGCACGCTGTTCGAAGGGACCCTGCGGGGCGAGGGGTATTTCCACTACGGGAAGAAGTTGCGCTACGGCGCCGACCTGACCGTCGATGACCTGAGCCTCCGGGCGCTCTGCAACGCCTCACCCAAGACCAGGGGGTACATCTCCGGCAGGGTCGACGGCATCATAAGCCTGTCCGGCGAAGGGATGGGGCTCAAGGGGCTGCGCGGCTTCACCGAGATCTGGGCCCGCAGCGCCCCTGGTGAAAAGATGCTGGTCAGCAAGGAATTCCTGCAGAAACTGGCCGGGAGGAAATTCAAGGGGCTGTTCTTCCGCGCCGACCGCCCCTACGACCGGGGTGAGATCCGCGGCTATCTGGAGAACGGCTATATCACCTTCGACCTGCTGGACATCTCCCATACCAACATCTTCGGGGTCAAGGACCTGAGCGTGACGGTGGCGCCGGTGCAGAACAGGATCACCCTCGAACATCTGTTTACCGCCATCAGGGAGGCCGCGACCCGCGGCAAGGGGGCGGGGGCGGGGGAAGCTGCCCGGCCGGCCCCGGTGGAGACCGAGTTCAAGTGGCAGGAATGAGCGGGCGGATTAGCCGTTGTAATCTGCCGCAGGAACCGCTATAAATAGAGCCGCCGGGAAATTTCCCCCAGCCCTTACCGATAGAGTTCGCCATGACCCCACCGCAGGTTTCCATTCTCCTCCCTGTCAGAAATGAGGAGCGGCTCCTCCCCGCGGCCCTCGCTTCCCTGTTTCGCCAGACCATGACCTCCTG
>JAMPXD010000094.1 GCA_023701365.1 Geobacteraceae bacterium | reverse complement strand
CCGGCGGCGGCGCCTTCCTGGAGCTCCTGGAAGGGAAAAAGCTTCCAGGCATCAGGGTCCTGGAGGAGAGCGGTAATTGACGGCGGGGATGCGGGGATGCGGAGATGGTATTAACCGCTTCACCGCTTCACCGCTTATCCGCTTCACCGCTTGCACATGATCTTTTCGGAGGAAACATGAGAACACCTGTAATTGCGGGAAACTGGAAGCTCTACAAGACTACCGGAGAGGCCGTCGAACTGGTCGGCAATCTCGCCCCGCTGGTAAAACATGCAAGGGATGTCGAGATCATCGTTGCTCCGGTCTTTACGGTTCTCGGCTCTGTTGCCAAAGCAGTGGCCGGCTCAAACATCCGGCTCGCCGGGCAGGACTGCTTCTGGGAAGAGGAAGGCGCCTACACCGGCGAGGTATCGCCCGGAATGCTGCGCGATGCGGGATGCAGCCATGTGATCATCGGCCATTCCGAAAGGCGCCAGTACTTCGGTGAAACGGACGAGACCGTCAACAGGAAGATCCGGGCGGCAATAGACGGAGGCCTTTCCGTCCTCTTCTGCATCGGCGAAACCCTGGAAGAGCGGGAGGCGGATAAGACCTTCGTCATCCTCAAGAAGCAGCTCTCGGGCGGCCTTGCCGGAATCACCAGGGAACAGCTCGACAGCGTGATCGTTGCCTACGAGCCGGTCTGGGCAATCGGCACGGGAAGGACGGCCAGCGACGGCCAGGCCCAGGAGGCCCATTCTTTCATCCGCGAGACCCTGTCGGGGCTCCATGGCAAGGAAACGGCGGACCGGATCAGGATCCTGTACGGGGGGAGCGTCAAGCCGGAAAACATCAAGGGGCTCATGGCCCAGCCCGATATCGACGGTGCCCTGGTGGGGGGTGCAAGCCTCAAGGCAGACTCGTTCGCCGCCATAGTCAACTTCGCCGGGTGATATTAATCTCTTTTATTTTCCCTTCTTTTGTGTTATTAGAATAGTTTCCTAATTGTTTCGGAGGTATAGACGAGAATGACCATCTTCCTCATCATCCTGCACATCCTGGTGAGCATCGCCCTCATCGCCATTGTTCTCTTGCAGTCGGGCAAAGGGGCCGAAATGGGCGCATCTTTCGGCGCAAGCGGCAGCCAGTCGGTATTTGGCGCCGGGGGTGGGAGCACCTTCATGAGCAAGCTCACCACCGGTGCAGCCATTATCTTCATGCTCACCTCGTTGACCCTGGCATACCGGTCGGGTCAGCCGGGCACTGGGTCGATAATGAAGGGAGCGCAGAAGGCCGCCCCGCAGCAACAGGCAGCGCCTCCGCAACAGCCGATCCAGGCCAAACCTGCCGGCGAGCCGGCCGCACCGCCCCAGCAGGCGCCGCAGCCCTCCCCTGCACCGGCGACCCCCAAGAAATAATCGCACCATTTTACTGTTGACATCAAACGGGCAAAATGGTACAAGATGAATCCCTGTCGATGTGGCTGAATTCATCGCTCGGCAGGTTCTAAGGTAGTTTAAAATTGCGGTGGTGGCGGAATTGGTAGACGCACCAGCTTGAGGGGCTGGCGGGCGCAAGCTCGTGATGGTTCGAGTCCATTCCACCGCACCAAACAGAAAGGCCGGGTATCCCCCGGCCTTTTCTTTTGCGCATCTCCCTCCCCCCTCTTTCCCCTGCCGGCTCTTTGCTGACAGGGGCGTCTTCCCCTCCCCGGCTGAAAATCCCTTTTCTCTCCCCGATCCTTCCACGTTTGGGATGAAACTATTTCGAAAGCCTTCTCCTTGACAGCCGGTACCGGAGAGGTACGCTTTCATTCGTAAGTTTTACGGAAGGACTCAACGGAGAACTCCTTCACCATCCCGAGCCGCCGCACACAGCTCCACATTGTCCGGCTGCGCTGCATTTTCCGCTGCCATCCACCTCCTTGAGACCCGAAGAAGAATTCCCGTCAAGCTCGATCCAGCTGATACCACTTTTTTGCGCCAACCAAACCGCAACAGCAACAACAAAAGGAGGTAATGACCATGGCACTGGCAGATCAGACATTCGGTTTCTACATTCCCACAGTTTCCCTGATGGGGGTTGGCAGCTCCAAGGAGACGGGCCCGCAGGCAAAGGCACTCGGGGCGAGCAAGCTGTTGATCGTCACCGACGCCGGCCTCGCCAAGATGGGGGTCGCCAACCAGATCAAGGCCCAGCTGGAAGAGGCCGGTCTCAAGGCGGTCATCTTCGACGGCGCCGAGCCGAATCCGACCGACAAGAACGTCCATGCCGGGGTGAAGGTTTACCAGGACAACAAGTGCGATGGCATCGTTTCCCTGGGCGGCGGCAGCTCCCACGACTGCGGTAAGGGTGTCGGTCTGGTGATCGGCAACGGCGGCAACATCCGCGACTTCGAAGGGGTCAACAAGTCGACCAAGCCGATGCCCCCCTTCCTCGCCATCAACACCACCGCCGGCACCGCCAGCGAGATGACCCGCTTCTGCATCATCACCAACACCGACACCCACGTGAAGATGGCGATCGTCGACTGGCGCTGCACCCCGAACATCGCCATCAACGACCCCCTGTTGATGGTGGGGATGCCCCCATCCCTGACCGCCGCCACCGGCATGGACGCCCTCACCCACGCGGTCGAGGCGTACGTCTCCACCATCGCCACCCCGATCACCGACGCCTGCGCCATCAAGGCCATCGAACTGATCGCCAAGTACCTGAGCGTGGCGGTGGCCAACGGCCAGAACCTGGAGGCCCGCGACGCGATGGCCTATGCCGAGTACCTGGCCGGGATGGCCTTCAACAACGCCAGCCTCGGCTACGTCCACTCCATGGCCCATCAGCTGGGGGGCTTCTACAACCTGCCGCACGGGGTCTGCAACGCCATCCTGCTCCCGGCCGTCAGCGAGTTCAACCTGATCGCCTGCCCGAAGCGTTTCGCCGACATTGCCGTTGCCCTGGGTGAGAACATCACCGGCAACATCGCCGGCCTCTCCGCGTTTGATGCCGGAGAAAAGGCGATCAACGCGATCCGCAGGCTCTCCAAGGCGATCGGCATCCCTTCCGGCCTCAAGGAGCTGAACGTCAAGGAGGCTGACCTGAAAGTCATGGCCGAAAACGCCAAGAAGGACGCCTGCCAGCTGACCAACCCGCGCAGCGCCACCCTGGAGCAGGTCATCGGCATCTTCAAGGCGGCCATGTAATCAACGAAAGGAGATAAATACATGTCAGAAAAGATCTTGCGCGTCAACATGACGACCCTTACCGGCACCTTCGAGGAGGTGCCGGCCGAATGGCAGGGACTGGGCGGCAGAGGGCTGACCTCGGCCATCGTGGCGAAGGAGGTCCCCCCAACCTGCCATCCGCTCGGAAAACAGAACAAGCTGGTCTTCGCGCCGGGGCTCCTGGCAGGCTCCCCGGCGGCCCAGTCGGGACGCCTGTCAGCCGGCGCCAAGAGCCCCCTGACCGGCACCATCAAGGAGTCTAACGCCGGCGGCACCGCGGCCCAGAACCTGGCGAAGCTGCGCATCAAGGCGCTCATCATCGAGGGGGCGCCCGCCGAGGACAAGTTCTACGGCATCCAGATCAACAAGGACGGTGTGACGATCCGGGAAGAAACCGAGCTGGTGGGGAAGAGAAATTATCAGGTGATCAAGACGCTGATGGAGAGGATCGACCAGAAAGTCGGCGTCCTCACCATCGGCCCGGTGGGGGAAATGAGGATGGCCGCCGCCAACATCTCGGTGCGCGACCCGGACGGCAACATCCGCAGCCACGGCCGGGGCGGGCTGGGGGCGGTGATGGGTGCTAAAAAGGTGAAGTTCGTAACCATCGACGACAGAGGCGGTGCGGGGGTGGCGATCGCCGACCCGGAGAAGTTCAAGGCCGCGGCCCGCGCCTTCGCCAAGGCGATCCTGGAACATCCGGTGAGCGGCGAGGGGCTCCCCACCTACGGCACCAACGTGCTGGTCAACGTCCTCAACGAAGCGGGCGGCCTCCCCACCAGGAACTTCCGCTACGGCCAGTTCGAGGGACACGAGAAGATCAGCGGCGAGACCATGCGCGAGACCATCATCGCCCGGGGCGGCAAACCGAAGCACGGCTGCCACGCCGGCTGCATCATCCAGTGCTCCCAGGTCTACTGCGACGAGGAGGGGGAATACGTCACCTCCGGCTTCGAATACGAGACCATCTGGGGGATCGGCGCCAACTGCTGCATCGACGACCTGGACGTGATCGCCCGGGCCGACCGGATCATGGACGACATCGGCATCGACTCCATCGAGTCGGCGGTCATCATGGGGGTGGCCATGGAGGCCGGGATCATCCCCTTCGGCGACGGCCCCGGGGTCCTCAAGCTGCTGGAGGAAATCGGCCAGGGGACCCCGCTCGGCCGCATCCTGGGAAACGGCGCCGCCTCAGTCGGCCGTGCCTACGGCCTGACCCGGGTACCGGTGGTCAAGGGGCAGGGAATTCCCGCCTACGATCCCCGCTCGGTAAAGGGGATCGGCATCACCTACGCCACCTCGACCCAGGGGGCCGACCACACCATGGGTTACGCCGTGGCCACCAACATCCTCAAGGTCGGCGGCTTCGTCGACCCGCTGCAGAACGAGGGGCAGGTGGAGCTCTCCCGCAACCTGCAGATCGCCACCGCGGCCATCGACTCGACCGGCCTCTGCCTGTTCGTCGCCTTCCCGGCCCTCGACATCCCGGAGACCATGACGGCGATCATCGACATGCTGAACGCCAAATTCGGCGGCAGCCTGACCGGGGACGACGTGGTCGCTCTCGGGAAATCGGTGCTGAAGACCGAGCACGCCTTCAACCTGGCGGCCGGCTTTACCAGGGAGGACGACCGGCTCCCGGAATTCTTCAGCGAAGACCCCTGCCCCCCCCACAACGTAACCTGGACCTTCACGGGGAAAGAGATCGACGAGTTCTGGAATTTCTAGTGACCGCTTCCATAATTTCAGGATAACAGACAAAGAAGGCCTCCCGGTTCATTCCGGGAGGCCTTCTTGTCTGATCGCACATGATTTATTCCTGACAGTCTTCAGCCTATCAACCTTTATTCCTTTGCCTGCCGCACGTAGAGGCTGCTTCTCTGTTCGGCGAAGCTGAGGTGCTTCAGCATCGCATCCCTGGCCCGCTCCGGGTCCTTGGCACGGATCGCCTCGAACACCTCCCGGTGATGGGTGAACAGTATCCGGTGGTCCTCGTCGGTCAGGTAAACGGCGCGCCAGACGCTCTGCTGGAACTCCTTCATCGCGTCGAAGATGCTCTGCATCAGGTGGAGCCAGACGATGTTATGGGTGGCCTGGGCAATGACGATATGGAAATGGGCATCGAGGTCCTGGGACGGCTTGAAGCCTTCGAGGTTCCTTTCCATCTCGGATACTATCCCTTCGAGCTTGCGCAGATCCTCGGGCAGTCCCCTCTGCGCCGCATAGTAGGCGGTCCACCCCTCCATGCATTTACGCACCTCGATGACATCCAGCGCCCTCTCCTGCTCGACCTTGATCAGTTCGGACAGAGGTGAGCCGGTCGCCGTCTCGACCAGCGACTTGACCACGGTCCCGCCACCCTGATACGACTCGACCAGTCCGGCCGCTGCCAGGATATTCAGGGCCTCCCTGACGGACGGCCGGGAGACCCCGAACATCTCCGCCAGTTCCCTTTCCGGGGGGAGCTTGTCACCTGGGCTGAACTCCCCGGCCAGGATGGAAGAGCGGATCTGCTCCGCAATCTGGGATGATACCTTCTTCGGTTTTATGGGTTTGAAGATCATGATTTCCTGAGAGAGAGGGGTAATTTTAATCTTTAGATACTATATTTATGAATTGAATGCAATCAATTTGCACATGTTGCATCCTTCCCCACTCGCCCCCGAGGCAAGGGAGGAAAAGATTTCCCGCAGTCGTCAGCCTGACTACATGGAATAGCCGATCCTGAATGAGCCCCAGTGCCGGCCGTTCACAAAGACCGGCGCGGAGATGTCCCACATTTTCTCGCCGGTATCCCGGTAGTATACCTGAACGAGCACCCCCTTGGCGTTACGGGCGGCGGCCAGCTCCACCTCATTACTGTTGAACATCCGCTTGGTGCGGTTGCCGGCCCTGTCCTTTTCCCTGTCACCGGTCAAGGGGAGGGAATACCTGCTGTTATGGGTCGGCAGGTAGCCGTTGCGGTCCACGAGTACGGCGAAATAGACCTGATCGTCCTTTTCCAGGAACTCATCCTCCAGCCCCTGGATGGTTTCATCCATATAGGCATCGTACCTGGTATGATACTTCTGCGGATCGGTACCGGGAATGGGAATATACTGCTCGTCGAATATCTCCTCCAGGGAAAACCTGCCGCCCGCAACCGCCTCGGCCAGCACCTTCTCCATGAGCCTGGCGCCGGCCAGGGCCTCGGCCTTTCCCTTGGACTGGATCTCCTCTTCCATCAGTCCCTTCAGTCTTCCGGTCAGCTCAGTGATCTCCGCAATGGCCCGCTCGGTCTCGCGGGCGCTGCCAGCCACCTGCAGGGCCACATCCCGCACCTCGGTCATGGTGTCCGCCATCTGCTCGCACGCCGAGGTCTGCTGCTGGGTCGACAGGCTGATCTCCTTCGCCGCCCGCGCCGTCTCCTTCACCATCCCGATGATATTGCCGAACGACAGCTGTACCTTGTCCACCAGCCCGGCGGCCTTGTCCACCGCCTTGGTCCCCTCCTCGGTGACCATGATGGTCGAGTTGGTCGCCTTCTGGATCTCCTCGATCAGCCCCCTGATCTGCCTGGTCGCATCCACCGTCCGCTCCGCCAGCCGCTTCACCTCCTGGGCCACAATGGCGAAGCGCTTCCCCGCCTCCCCCGCCCCCGCCGCCTCGATGGCCGCGTTCAGCGCCAGGAGGTTTGTCTGGTCGCTGATCTCGTCGATGATCTCGACGATCCCGCCGATCTTCTGGCTGTTGTCACCCAGCAGCAGCATGCTTTCGGCGATGCTCTGCACCTGGCTCTTCAGCCGCCCCATCCCCGCGGTGGCGTTCGCCATATCGCTGGTACCCGCCAGGGAGCTCTGGCTGGTCTCTTCCGCCATCGCTTCGACGGTCCTGGCATTGTCGGTGATCTGCTTGGCGGTGATCGCGATCTCCTCCGAGGTGGTCGTCACCTCCTGCACCGCGCTCGCCTGCTCCGCAGCCCCGGAAGACTGCTGGGCGCTGATCGCCATCATCTCGCTGGCGGAACTGGAAAGGTGGACCATCGCCTCCCGTATGGAGTCGAACAGACGGTTGCTCTTCTCGATCTCCCCCTTGAGGTTCTTCACGATCACGGTGGTCATCTTGTTGAGGGCCTCCGCCAGAGCCCCGATCTCGTCGCGGCTTTCGACCCGCACCTCCTCGTCCAGGTTGCCGTCGGCGATCCGCCCCGCCGCCTCGGTCAGCCGCAGGAGCGGCCGGACGAAACGACTGACGACGATGAAGATGGTCAGGCTCGAGATGAAGAGCATGATGCACATGGCGCCGATGATCTGCAGTCGCAGTGCCGCGATCTTCTGGTCGGTCTTCACCATCGAGAAGCCGAGCCTGACCCCCCCCCAATGCCTGCCGTTGACGAAGACCGGCGCCGAGAGGTCCCACATGGTCTCGCCGGTGTCCCGCCGGTAAACCTGCTTCAGGAATGACTCCCGGTTTCTCGCCGCGGCGAGCTCCACTTCATTGTCGAAGAGGCGCTTGGTGCGGTTGCCGACCCTGTCCTTCTCCTTGTCACCGGTCAGCGCCAGTGAGCTCCCCCGGTGATGGGTCGGCAGGTAGCCGTTGCGGTCCACTAGCACGGCATACACCACCTGGTCGTCCTTCAGGAACTCGTCCTCGATGCCCTGAATATTTTCGTCAAGATACGCGTCATACCTGGTGTGATATTTCTGTGGGTCGGTGTCGGGGATCGGGACGTACTTCTCGTCGAAGACTTCCTCCTCGGTAAGCCTGCCGCTCTTGATAGCCTGAGTCAGCACCTGCTCCATCATCCTGGCCTCGGCAAGAGTCGCCAACCTCCCCTTCTCCAGCAGCTCCTCCTCCATATTGGCGCTTCTGGACCTGACGAAATAGACGGTGAAGATGGTCATGATTACGGTCATGACCAGGATAAGAATGGCGGCAATCTTTACGGACAGCCTGTTGAACATGCGCCCCCCGGACTACTGAAAAGTGCAGAGAAAAGCCCTCTTGCTGCAACCAGCTGCGGTTCACAGCGAGAGGGCCAGCCTCTCTCTTAAAGCGAGTGTCAATTTAACATGATCGATGCCGTCTGTAAAGAGCGGTTGTCACCTGGGAGGTCCACCGAGGAGACTCCACGCGAGCAGCTCCGTAATGTGTACGATCCTGATACCCGGCTCGTTCTCCGCAAGCGCCTTTCTCAGTTGCAGGAGGCAGCCGGGGTTGCTGGTGACCAGGTACTCCGCCCCGCTTTTGCGGATATTCTCCAGCTTGCGGCCGAGAATCAGGTCGGACATCCCGGGTTTTTCGATGTTGTAGGTGCCGGCGCTGCCGCAGCACGCATCCGCATCGGCCAGCTCCCGGTAGTCCAGTGCCGGAATCAGCTTGAGAAGCTCGCGGGGCTCACGCCTGATCCCCTGGCAGTGGGCGATGTGGCAGGGGTCATGATAGGTGACCCTGAGCGGGAGAGGCTTGAGCTTTCCCCCGAGAAGCTCAAGCCGGTCGTACAGCAGCTGGGAGATGTCGCGTACCCTGGCGCTGAACGCCGCCGCCCCATTGTCACCGTCAAGATGGTGGCCGTACTTTTTCAGCTCCGCCCCGCAGCCACCGCAGTCGGTCACTATGTAGTCCAGGTCATGGCCGCTGAACAGGTCGACATTAAACCGTGCGGCATCCAGAAGTCCCTGGCGGTCGGAAGCGAGAACGTTGGGCGCCCCGCAGCATTTCTGCGCCTTCGGGGTGATGACCCGGTAGCCGAGCAGGGAGAGGAGTTGCACGGTGGCATGGCTCGCCTCGGAGAAGACCAGGCTCATGACGCAGCCGAGAAAAAAGCCGACCGTCCCCCGCTCTTCCCCGACTGCGGGCGTCACCTCCCGGAGGGTCCGGCGGAGCGGCCGGGCCGGCAGCTGCGGCAGGAGCCCTTCCATGCGCTCCATCTTCGGTGAAAACATCTTGAGCAGGCCGAGCTTGCGGACCACCTTCTGCAGGCCGCAGTTCTGGTAGAGCCGCAAGGGAGTTGTGGCGGCCTCCAGGCGGTCGGGGTGGGGGAGGAGTCTGCGGAGGATGAGCTCCTCCATGAAGGACAGCCCCTCCCCTTCCCTTCTCTCGCATTTGAATTCGGCCACCAGCTCGCCGGCGTTGACCCCGCACGGACAGGCCGAGGCGCACGCCTGGCAGTCGAGGCAGAGCGAGAGATACTCCAGGAATTTGTCGCTGATAGTCAGTTCCCCTTCCTGGAACTTCCGCACCAGCGCCACCCGGCCGCGCGGCGAGGCGGTTTCCAGGAAGGTCTCCTTGTAGGTCGGGCAGTGGGGGAGGCACATGCCGCAGCGCATGCAGTTGATCAATTTTTCGTAATTCATGGTAAACCTCAGGTAAAGGTAGAGGTAGAGGTAAAGACAAGATCTCTACCTTTACCTGTGAGCGCAAGCGAACGAATACCTCTACCTGTCGTCATATGACCTTCCCCGGGTTCAATATCCCCTTCGGGTCGAAAGACTGCTTTATTCCGCGCATGACCCTGATCCCCGCCTCCCCCACCAGCTTCGGCAGATACTTCTTCTTCGCCATCCCCACTCCGTGCTCGCCGGTGATGGTCCCTCCCATCTCGATGGCCAGATCGAATATCTCGGCAAACGCCGCATGGGCCCGGGCGATCTCGTCCTTGTTCCGCTCGTCGGTGAGGCAGGTCGGGTGGAGATTGCCGTCCCCGGCATGGCCGAAGGTGCCGATGGTCAGGTCATATTTGGCTGCGGTCTGCTGGATGAATTTGACCATCGGGGCGATGCAGCTGCGCGGCACGGTGGCGTCCTCCAGGATGGTGGTCGGCTTCGACCGGGCCAGGGCCGACAGGGCCACCCGCCGGGCGGTGGCGAGCTTCAGGGCCTCGTCGCCGGTGGCGGCGGTCTGGAAGAAGGAGCAGCGGTGCTTTTGGCAGATTGCCCTGATCCCCGCGGCATCATCCTCCACCTGGGCGGGATGGCCGTCCACCTCGATCAGAAGCACCGCCTCCACGTCGAGGGGGAGCCCCACATGGGCGTAGTCCTCGACGCACCTGATGGTGATCTTGTCGAGAAACTCCAGGGTCGCCGGGATGATCCGGGCGGCGATGATGTGCGAGACGGTGAGCGCCGCCTGCTCCAGTTCCGGGAAATGTACCAGCATGGTCTTTTTCGCCTGCGGCCTGGGGATCAGCTTGACCATGATCCCGGTGAAGATCCCGAGGGTCCCCTCGGAGGAGACCAAGAGGTCGTTCAGGTTGTAGCCGGCGACGTTCTTCACCGCCTTGCCGCCGGTCTTGAGCCACTCGCCGTTCGCCAGGACGGTGGTGAGCCCCATGACGTAGTCGGAGGTCACCCCGTACTTGAGGCCGCGCAGCCCCCCGGAATTCTCCGCCACGTTCCCCCCCATGGTGGAGATGTTCATGCTGCCGGGGTCGGGGGGATAGAACAGCCCTTTTCCCTCCACCTCCCGGTGCAGGGCGGAGGTTATCACCCCCGGTTCCACGGTGGCGGTCAGGTTCTCCTCGTCGATCTCCAGGATCCGGTTGAGGCGGCTGGTCTGGATGACCACCCCGCCGTTGCAGGCGATGGAGCCGCCGGAAAGGTTGGTCCCGGAACCGCGCGGGGTGACGGTGACCCCGGCGCCGCTGCACAGCGCCATGATCCGTGCGATGTCGTCGCTCGTGCCGGGGAGCACCACGGCAGCCGGCCGGCTCTCCAGCTCCGGGGTGGAGTCGTAGCCGTAGACCGCCAGAGATTCCGGGTCGGACAGGGTATATTCCTGGCCGACGATGGCGGCCAGTTCCTTCATAAATGTCTGGTCCATGCTGTTTCCTTTCCTACAGCCAGGTGTCTGGACTGGGGGCCGAAGGCTGAAGGTTGAGTTCGATCATCCCTTCAGCCTTCAGCCTGACAGCCTGAATTTCCTTGCCCGAGCTGGTGCGTATA
The DNA here is from genome assembly GCA_023701365.1 of Geobacteraceae bacterium. Taxonomy (GTDB): domain Bacteria; phylum Desulfobacterota; class Desulfuromonadia; order Geobacterales; family Geobacteraceae; genus JAMPXD01. The sequence continues at coordinate 2,232 of JAMPXD010000094.1, read as the reverse complement.
GAGCTCCAGCGCATCCCTCATGAGCGAGGAGATGCTCTTCCGGGTCAGACGCGTCACCGCGTCCAGTTCGGCCTTCTCTTCCTGGCTGATCCGCATCGAGACTATATTGTAGCGCGGGTTCTCTTTCATACTTCCCATTGTTCAGCTCCTCCGCGATGTTCAGACTGCTGGTTCCATCGATTTCCTTCCCCACGGGCCGGCGGGGATCGGCCGGTTACGGGGTATAGATCTTCAGCAGGGCCTGGGCCATCTCGGCCGGACTGGCCGCCACGCTGATCCCGCACTCCTCCAGCACCGCCACCTTCTCCGCCGCCGTACCCTTGCCGCCGGAGATGATCGCCCCGGCATGGCCCATCCGTTTTCCCGGCGGCGCCGTGCGGCCGGCGATGTACGCCGCCACCGGCTTGGTCATGTGATCCCTGACGAAGTAGGCGGCCTCCTCCTCGGAGTTGCCGCCGATCTCGCCGATCATGATCACCGCCTCCGTGTCCGGGTCCTCCTCGAACATCCGCAGGCAATCGACATGGCTGGTGCCGTTCACCGGGTCGCCGCCGATGCCGACGCAGGTTGACTGGCCGAGGCCGTAGCCGGTCAGCTGCCAGACCGCCTCGTAGGTCAGGGTGCCGCTTCTTGAGACCACCCCGACCTTGCCCGGCTTGTGGATGTAGCCGGGCATGATGCCGATCTTGCACTCGCCGGGGGTGATCACCCCCGGGCAGTTGGGGCCGATCAGCCGGGTTTTCTTCCCGGCCATGTACTGCCTGACCTTGACCATGTCCAGCACAGGAATCCCCTCGGTGATGCAGCAGACCATGTCGATCCCGGCATCCACCGCCTCCATGATGGAGTCGGCCGCGAACGGCGGCGGCACGTAGATCACCGAGGCGGTGGCGCCGGTCCTCTCGACCGCCTCCCGGACCGTGTTGAAGACCGGGAAGCCGTCGATGACGGTGCCACCCTTGCCTGGGGTCACCCCCCCCACCATCTGCGTGCCATAGTCGCGGGCGCCCTGCGCGTGAAAGAGGCCGGTCGCACCGGTGATCCCCTGGGTGATGACCCTGGTGTCCCTGTTGACCAGAATGCTCATTGGTTGACTCCTTTCACGGCCCGGACGATTTTCTCGGCCGCATCGGCCATGCCGTCGGCAGCCACGATGTTCAGGCCGCTCTCGGCCAGCAGCTTTTTGCCCAGCGCCACGTTGGTCCCTTCCAGGCGGACTACCAGCGGCACATGGAGGCCGACCTGGCGGGCCGCCTCGATGACCCCGGTGGCGATCACGTCGCACTTCATGATGCCGCCGAAGATGTTGACCAGTATCCCCTGCACGTTCCGGTCGGAGAGGATGATCTTGAAGGCCTCGGTGACCCGCTCGATGGTGGCCCCGCCGCCGACGTCGAGGAAGTTGGCCGGGTCGCCGCCGTAGTGCTTGATGATGTCCATGGTGGCCATGGCCAGGCCGGCGCCGTTCACCAGGCAGCCGATGTTGCCGGAGAGGGAGATGTAGGAGAGGTCGTGCTGGGAGGCCTCCACCTCGTTGGGGTCCTCCTCGTCGTAGTCGCGCATGTCGCCGATCCCGGGGTGGCGGAACACGGCGTTGTCGTCGAAGCCGAACTTGGCATCCAGGGCCAGCAGCTCGTTCTCGGCGGTCACCACCAGCGGGTTGATTTCCAGCAGCGAACAATCGCAGGCGATGAAGGTTGCGTAGAGCCCCTCCAGCATCCTGACCGCCTTGCCGGTCAGCTTGCCGTCCAGCCCGAGGCTGAAGGCGAGGTTGCGGCACTGGAACGGGGTGAGGCCGACCAGGGGATCGACCGCCTCGCGGAAGATCTTCTCCGGGGTCTTGGCAGCGACCTCCTCGATATCCATCCCCCCCTCGGTGGAGGCCATCACCGTGACCCGCGACGCGGAGCGGTCCACCAGCAGGCTGACGTACAGCTCCCGGGCGATGTTACAGCCGTTCTCAACCAGGACCCGCGACACCACCTTCCCTTCGGGACCGGTCTGGTGGGTGCGCAGAATCATGCCGAGCATGTCGCGGCTGGTGTTGCGCACCTCGTCGGGGGTGCGGGCCAGCTTCACCCCGCCCCCCTTGCCGCGGCCGCCGGCGTGGATCTGGGCCTTGACCACCCAGGGGCCCTCCCCCAGGCGCTTGGCCCACTCGCGGGCGCTGGCGCCGTTGTAGCAGACATGACCATCGGGGACCGGCACGCCGAAACTTCTCAGTATCCCCTT
>JAMPXD010000278.1 GCA_023701365.1 Geobacteraceae bacterium | reverse complement strand
GCTTCCCGACCGAGCGGATGGCTCCCCACAGCCTGCCGCTGACCCTGATCGGTGTCGGCCTCCTCTGGTTCGGCTGGTTCGGCTTCAACGCCGGCAGCGCCGTGGTCGGCGTGAACAACGTGGATGCCGCGGGCGGCCTGGCCGGTCTCGCCTTCACCACCACTACCATAGCTCCCGCGGCAGCCGGCCTCTCCTGGATGATCGCAGAATGGATCCACGGCGGCAAGCCTTCCGCCCTCGGCTTCGGTTCCGGCGTGGTGGCGGGTCTCGTCGTCATCACTCCCGCCGCCGGCTTCGTGCAGCCGGGCGCGGCGCTCATCATGGGCCTCATCGCCGGTGTGGTCTGCTACGGTGGCGTCCTGATGAAGGCCAAGCTGAAGTACGACGACTCCCTGGACGCCTTCGGCGTGCACGGCGTGGGCGGGACCGTTGGTGCCCTCCTCACCGGCGTGTTTGCCACGGTAAGCGCCACCGGTCTGCTCGGCGGCAACATGCAGCAGTTCATCACCCAGGTGATCGCCGTGGCCGCTGCCGGCGCCTACGCCTTCATCGTCACCCTGGTCATCGCCTTCGTCCTCGACAAGACCATCGGCCTCAGGGTCGAGAAAGAGGACGAGATCGTCGGCCTCGACCAGACCCAGCATTCCGAAACCGCTTACAACTAGCAGTTCTGATCATTCGGTACAGGAGAAAGAAAGCCGCCCGCCGGGCGGCTTTCTTTTTACTCTTCACGGTTGTGCCGAAAATCAGGGCACCGTCGCCTCTTTCCTGCCTTTTTTTCCGGCATGACAATCTGTTCATGACCGTCTGAAATCCGTTAAACCCGCTGAAACAGTGGCTCCTGGTTGCTGGCATGCCTTGTGCCTGTATAATATCAAGAGGGGGCCCGGGTTGCCCGCTCCGTTACGATACATGAGTGTTGTGGAGTATATATGGACAATCCTCTTGCCAGACAGCTTTCCGCCAGCGGCCTCATCGACGAACAGTTGCTGGCGCAGCTGGCCAATAATGAAAAAATGGCGGAGCTCGGCAGGCTTTCGGCGGGGATTGTCCACGAGCTGAATACCCCCCTTTCGGTCATAGCCTCGGCAGTCCAGTTGATCCTCAGGGAAGAGGGGGTCCCGCCATCCGTCCGGGAAATGCTGGAGCGGATCGACATAGAGGTCCATCGGCTCTCCCAGTTTACCAGGGGGGTCCTCACCTTCGCGCGGAGCGGGGCCGAGAGCGAGGCCGAGGCGGACGTAAACCAGGTCCTGCAGGAGGTCATGACCTTCCTGCGCCATGAGGCGCGCAAGCGCTCCATCGTCGTGATCGAGGAGCTGGATTATGATGTCCTTCCGGTCGCCGCCGACAGCAACCGGCTCAAGCAGATTTTCATCAACCTGATCATGAACGCCTTCCAGGCGATGGACCAGGGGGGTGTCCTGCACGTCAGGACATCCATGCCTGATGACCGCACGGTGCGGATCGAGATCGCCGATACGGGTGAGGGCATCCCGCCGGAACGACTCGACCGGATATTCGACCCCTTTTTCACCACCAAGAAAAGCGGTGAGGGAACCGGCCTGGGACTTTATGTCGTCGGAAAACTGGTGGAGCGGATGAATGGCCGGATCGAGGTGACGAGCAAGGTGGGGGAGGGGGCAACCTTTACCCTGATTCTGCCACAGCCTTGATGAGGCAGGCTGAAGGCTGAAGGCTGAAGGCTAAAGGTTCAAGTCTCAAGTCACAAGTCACAAGTCTCAGGTCTCAGGTCTCAGGTCTCAGGTCTCAGGTCTCAGGTCTCAGGTCTCAGGTCTCAGGTCTCAAGTCACCTCATCCTTCATCCTTAATGTTTCCACCATCTCCCCATGGATCAGGCCGTTGGAGGCGAGAATGCGGTGGTCGTAGATGGAGAACGGCTCACCGCTGTGGTTGGTGACCAGCCCCCCCGCTTCGGCAACCAGCAGTTGCCCTGCTGCCACGTCCCACGGCTTCAGCTTGCACTCCCAGTAACCGTCCAGCCGCCCCGCCGCCACGTAGGCGAGGTCTAGGGCCGCTGCGCCGGCGCGCCTGACGGCCCGGGCCTTCATCTGGAAGTTGATGAAGTTGCCGAAGTTGTTCTCGTTGTCCCGGCTCCGGTCGTAGGGGAAACCGGTGGCGAGCAGGGAGTTCTTCAGCGGCTCCCGCCGGGAGACCCGGACCGGCCGGCCGTTCAGGTACGCCCCTTCCCCTTTCACCGCGCTGAAGAGCTCGTCCATCATCGGATGGTAGATTACGCCGAGCCGCACCTCGCCGCCGATCTCCAGGGCGATGGAGACGCAGAACCAGGGGAAGCCGTGGGCATAGTTGGTGGTGCCGTCCAGCGGGTCGATGATCCACTTGTGACCTGAGTTCAGGGGGGGGTAGGCGTTCTCCTCGGCCAGGATGTCGTGGCCGGGGAAGTCTCCCCGGATGGCGGCGACGACCATCTCCTCGCACTCCCGGTCCACCTCGGTCACCAGATCGGTTTCCCCCTTGAACTCGATACTGTGCTCGCCCCAGAGCCGCTCCCGCTGCAGCCTGCCGGCGGCCCTGGCGGCGCGGACGGCGGTCTCCAGATAACGTTCAATCTCCATTGTCATTTTCCCTCCTGATTATCGCTGATCTTCAGCTATTCAGCTTCCTCCCCCTTCAAGGGGGAGGTTAGGAGGGGGATGGGGGGCTTCGAGGCTGCCAGTACCCATCCCCACCCCGCCCCTCCCCTTGAAGGGGAGGGAGTTTTTGGGTGTGGCTGAAG
>JAMPXD010000093.1 GCA_023701365.1 Geobacteraceae bacterium | reverse complement strand
CCTCCCTCCCCCTCCTGGGGAGGGTGTCAAGCTCCTCCCCCAAGCGGGGGGAGGTCGGGAGGGGGGTAAGAGGTTGCGAAATATATAGTGTTACAGGGTACTAGGTTTAATCCTTATACCTTTTCAGCAGATCCCTGGCATCATTCAGGAGCGCCTTGCCGTTGCCCCCCTTGGCGCTGACCTCCTTGATCCATTCATCATCAACGGCTTCGGTCGCCTTCACCCAGCGCCGGTATTCGGCATCGCTCAAGACATTGATGCTGTTTTTGCGCTCAACAGCAATCTTGCGTGATACGAGCGCACCTTCGTCCCAGATCTTCCCCACCCACCTGGATGTCTCGACGCCACTGTTCTGGTCGATCACCTTCTTCAGATCCGGAGGCAGGCCGTTATATTTGGCCTGATTCATCGCAAACACGAAGATCGCGTTGGAATGCTTGGCATGATGTGGCGCAACCTCGGTATGGCTCTTGCTGATTTCCTGTATTTTTAATGACGTCGATACCTCCCAGGGTAAACTGGCGCCATCCACCACCCCCTTGGCAATCGATTCCGGTATGGCCGGGGCTGGCATCTGCACCGGGATTGCACCGAGCGCAGCCAGGGTCTTGGAGCCGATACGGGTCGGGGCGCGGAGCTTCAGCCCTTTGAGGTCTTCCAGGGTCTTGACCGCCCTGCTGCCGAAGTGCATCTGGGAACCGTCATGGACATGGGTGAAGATCAGTTTGACCCCTTTGAACTCGTCCATGGCATTCTTTTGCACGTAGTCCCACATGGCCTGGCTCCCTTTTTCCGCACTCTTGACCATGAACGGCAGTTCGAAGACCTCGGACTTGGTGAAACGTCCCGCCTGATAGGTCGGCAGGGTCCAGACAATATCGGCTACCCCGTCCCGCACCTGGTCGAACAGCTGTGCCGGGGTACCGCCCAGTTGCATGGAGGGGTAGAGCTGGCACTTGAGCCGGCCATTGGACTCCTTGTTGATCTTGTCACACCATGGGATGAGATTCTTTTGGTGAAAGGTCGAATTAACCGGCAGGAAATGGGCGACCTTGAGGGTCACCACCTCCGGTGCGGCGCCGGCAACGCCGGCTCCAAGCGCGATGGCGGCTCCGGTAATCATCATGCATGCCTTGAACAGTTTCATGTGACGCCTCCTCCTCGGGTTAGGGTTGAAATGGCTGAACATGCAACAGGAGATTATGGCAAAAGGCAGCGCGGCGAAGGGCACAGAGGCGGACGCCGGCGCGCTCAACCGTTCTGGCTCTGGAGCAGGTTCCTCAGTTCGAATCGCTTGATCTTTCCCGTGGCGGTCTTGGGGAGCTCGTCAATGAACCGTATCCACCGTGGGTACTTGTAGAGCGCCAGCCTGGACTTCACATGCTCCTTCAACTCGTTTTCCAATTCGAGGGAGGCCTCCTGCGCCTTGTGGAGAACCACGAACGCCATCGGCTTGATCAACTGGTCCTCGTCGGGGGCGCCGATTACCGCACATTCCAGGACGGCGGGATGCTGGATCAGGCAGGCCTCCACTTCGTTGGGAGAGACCCATATCCCCCCCACCTTGAGCATGTCGTCGGAGCGGCCGGCGCAGTAGTAATTATCCTGCTCGTCGCGGTAGTATTTGTCTCCCGTGTTGAGCCAGTCTCCGATTATGGTCTGCTTGGTTTTCTCGTGTTTGTTCCAGTAAAACGCAGCGGCACTGTCCCCCCTGACCAGCAGTGTTCCGATATCGCCCGCGGCAAGGTCCTCCATCTCCTCACCGACGATGCGGGCCTGGTAGCCCGGCACAACTTTGCCGGAGCTGCCGGCCGTGATATCGTCCGGTCGGTTGGAGATGAAAATGTGCGCCATTTCGGTGGAACCGATGCCGTCGATGATGTCCAGCTCGAAGCGGGACTTCCAGCGGTGCAGATAGGCTGCCGGCAGCGCCTCTCCCGCGGAGACGCACAACCGCACCCGGCCCATTTGCCCTTCCTCCTCCAGCATCTGCCCGTAGAGGGTTGGCACCCCGAAGAAGAGGGTGGGCCGATGACGGCGCACGGTTTCAAAGACCTGGTCAGGGGTCGGCCTCCTGGGGAGGTAGACCGCGGTTGCCCCGACACTGAACGGGAAGTAGAGGCCGTTGCCGAGACCATAGGCGAAGAAGAGTTTGGCCGCCGAGAAGCAGACATCGGCCTCCCTGATCCCCAGGACTTTCTTGCCGTAGGTTTCGGCCGCATAGACCATGTCATGCTGGAGATGGACGGTCCCCTTGGGGGAGCCGGTTGAGCCCGAGGTGTAAAGCCAGAAACAGGAGTCGTCGCGGCAGGTGGGGGCGGTTTCCAGGACTGAGGACTGGCAGGCGGTCAGTTCGGTCAGGCTCAGGTCGCCGGCCGGGGCGGCTCCGTTCGCCACGATGATATTTTCCAGGAACCGGAGGTTGCCGCGGATCGGCTCAATCTGCTCAAGCAAGGGCGCATCGACAACCAGCACCCGTGCCCGGCTGTCGTTCAGGTAGAACTCGAAATCCTTGGAGCGATTCAGGGTATTCAGGCAAACCGGAACGGCGCCGATCTTGATCGCCCCGAAGAACGCCCGGGGGTAGACCTCGGTATCCAGGAGCAGCAGCGCCACCCGTTCCTCCATGCGGACGTCGAGGGATTTCAGCGCGTTCCCGAAGCGGTTTACCCCCTCCTGAATCTCGCCATAGGTGAAGGCCCGGTCCTCGCACAGGACGGCGACCTTGTCACCGCGTCCCTCGCGGACGTTGCGATCAACGAAATAGTCGGCCGCGTTGAAAGTCTCCGGTAGATTGAGATTGTAAGGCATGGCGTACCTCCGATGTTTTTTGCGCTGAACATACGAAAAGCAGCTGCTGTCGATATGCGCAATTGCTAAAATAATGTTTTGCAAATAGCAGTCCAATGGTAGGCGAAGCCTGAATTAAGTATATAACTATCCGTAATTGAAGTAAAATGAAAACGGTATACGGTAAACACATTGTTATATCGATAGTATCAACTGCCTTGCTCGTGTAAAAAACTGAGAAGTCGTGTAAAGAAGTGAAAGGGATTCTCTCGATGGTTTTGTTTTAGGGTGACATGCCGGAATTGCGTTATAGTAGACAGGCAGAGGTTACGCGACAAGGTGGGGGGGGGATAAGCCATGAACGGAGAACTCTCGGCACTCTATCGGCAGAAACTGACAACGGCGGATGAGGCTGTCCGCCATATCCGCTCAGGGTGGCGGGTTTTTCTCGGGTCAGGCTGTGCCGAGCCCCGGGAACTGGTTGCGGCGCTCTGTCGCAACGCCGCCGCAGTGCATGATGTCGAGCTGATCCAACTGCTGAGCTTTGGGAACTCTGATTACGTCAACGAACAGTATGCGGGACATCTGCGGCACAACTCGTTCTTTATCAGTGAAAGCGTGCGGCAGGCCGTCTGCGAAGGGCGCGCGGACTATACCCCGATTTTTCTCAGCGAGATCCCCGACCTGATCCGGCATGGGCAGCGGGGCAATCAGGTGGCACTGTTGCAGCTGTCGCCACCCGACAGGCACGGCTTCTGCAGCATGGGGATCAACGTCGATATTCAGCGGGCCGCACTGGATCGGGCCAAAATGGTCATCGCCGAGGTAAACCCCCATATGCCGCGCACCTTTGGCCAGACTGCCATCCACCTGAGCAGGATCGACTTTCTCGTGGAGACCGCCGGCCCCGTGCTGGAAATCACTGCCAGGGAGCCTGATGAGGTGGCGCTGCAAATCGGCTACCACATTTCGCGACTGGTGGAGAACGGCAGCTGCCTGCAAATGGGGATCGGCACCCTTCCCGGCACGGTGCTGCAGTTCCTTGCCGATAAACGCAATCTCGGCATCCATACCGAGATGTTCGGTGACGACCTGATTCCCTTGATCGAAAACGGCAATATCACCAACCTGGCGAAAAATATCCATCCCGGCAAAACGGTCACCAGTTTTGTCGTCGGCAGCCGCAGGCTCTATGATTTCGTCGATGAAAACATCGGCGTTGAATTTCATCCATCCGATTTCGTCAATAACCCGCTGGTCATCTCCCGGAACGAGCGGGTGGTTGCGATCAATTCGGCGCTGCAGGTGGACCTTACCGGCCAGATATGCGCCGACAGTCTCGGCTACAAGTTCTACAGCGGCATCGGCGGTCAGGTCGATTTCATCCGTGGCGCCGCCATGAGCCCTGGCGGCAAGCCTATAGTCGCGCTCCGCAGCACCGCAAAAGGGGGGGCCGTCAGCCGGATCGCCCATCGCCTCGATGATGGCGCCGGCGTCGTCACCAGCCGTGGTGACGTCCACTACGTGGTGACTGAGTACGGCTCAGCCTATCTGCACGGCAAAACCATTCGCGAGCGCGCCCTGGCGCTGATCTCAATTGCCCACCCCGATTTCCGCCAGGAGCTGCTGGAGTTCGTCAAGCAGAAGCATTATGTCTATGAGGACGAGCAGGTCTGGCAACAGGCGCTCGATCGCTATCCGAAAGAGCTGGAGGAATTCAGGGTGTTCGGTCAGGTGAGACTGCTGGTGCGGCCCCTCAAGGCCACGGACGAACGGACCTTGCAGGAGTTTTTCTATACCCATGATCCGGAGACCATCTTCAACCGCTACTTTGCCCCGAAGCTGCAGCTGGCCCATCGCGAAGCGGCAAAGCTCTGCTGTGTCGATTATCGGGGTCGCATGGCGCTGGCCGTGTTCCAGCAGGAGGACAACGCCGAGCGAATCGTGGCGGTGGCTCGCTATGCCAACAACCCGCGCAGCAACATGGCGGAAACCGCCGTCGTGGTCCACGAGGAGTATCGCCGGCTCGGCATTGCCCGTTACCTCCTCGGTCAGCTGGAACGCCATGCCAGGGGACAGGGGATCGAGGGGTTCTGCGCCGAGATCTTGCCCGGCAACGAACCGATGCTCGACTACCACCGCAGTCTCGGCCATTCACTGGTCTATTCCCGGGAATCGGATACCTACCAGGCCGAGTTCCGGTTCAATCGGGAGTCCTAAGCCGGAAGCAACGAGGAAAAGCAAAACCTAATAGGACGCAGAAAAGGCGGAAAAATCTGATAACGGCGGATTAACCCTTAAACCCAAACAATATGGGTTTTTAAATCAGCTTTGATCCGCCTTTTCCGATTTTTCAGCGTCCCCATGGTTTAGGGTTTTTATTTTTACAAACGATAAGTAGAGACGTTGCATGCAACGTCTCTACGGTAATCAATGCCGAAATGTAGGCGGGTGTATTTTGCAGGAAAGATCAGCTTCTTTGCGTGGAGGAGGGGGGAGCGGTCGCATCTGTGCCGTGCGCACTCGTTTCGGCCCGCTGGCGAGTGCTTTTCAGTGCGGTCGCCAGGGTCACGGTGTCCAGCACGGACTTGGTAAGGTCATCTATTTCACGGGTGATGGCCTGCAATTCCACAATGATGGGGTCGCCTGCATGACTCCACTGGTTCGGCACGTCGAGTTCCGAGCTCAGGGATTCGAACAACTGGATGACGTCCAATAACGTGGTGCGATTGACATTCCCGGCGAACCGGTAGCCGCCGCCGGCGCCGCGCACGGCCTGAACCAACCCTTCATGGACCAGGTTGCGCATGACCTTGGCCAGGTGGTGTGTGGAAATGTCGTATTTTTCGGCGATATCCGTGGTCGATAGTTGCCGTTCGGGATCGCTGGCCAGTTCGAGTACGGCAAACAGGGCAAACAGGCTGGCTTTGTTTAGCTTCATAGTTTTCCTGCTCCAGTTGTAACCTGCAGAGACGGCTGTCCACTGTGGAAAACGCCTTTTCCAGGCTAGTCGATGGTTTTCTCCAGTTCGATATACTTGCCCGTCCGTAACCCCAGGCTGCGAAAGAACGACATCGTCAGTTTGTTGTCACGTTCCACCATCGTTCGCACGGTCGTAACTCCCGCCTCTTTCAAGCGGTTTGATATTTCATCGAACATTCGTTTGCCGATCCCCATTTCGCGCGCGTCCGGCTGGACCAGAAGGGCAAACACCCAGCCGCAGGGGGGTGAGCCGAATTCCCAGGCACGCACCTCGCCGACGATGAAGCCGACAATGGCCTCATCGGTTTCGGCGACGAGAAACAGCCGGTCCTTTCTCCCACCCCTTACATAGTGGTCGAATATGCCGCGCCAGTAATCGGTCTTATCTCCCTTGGGGCCGAATTGATCCAAGGCGATGATGGCGTCGAAATCACTCTGCTTGGCATTACGGATGGAGAACTGATTTTTCATGTCATGATCCATAGAAGGTTCAGCGCGATAAAATAATCTGGTATTTTAGTACCATGATTATCGGGGGAATACAAGTTTTTTTTATCCGTCTGCAACCGGTGTCTCTCTTGACAACAGGGGCAAGGTCCGGGAAAAACTTCTTGACAAATAAATTGGTGCAGTGGTACCGGTTTATCAGGGGCAAAAACCGGTAGCGGCATACAGGATTATGTCGCGAATCTCGTCTCAGGAGCTAACGCGATGGAATCACAGAGGGTATTCGAGCAGGGACCGATCAGACCGCCGAGCGAGGCATTCAGTCTGCTGCTTCGCGTGACCCGGAATTGTCCGTGGAATCGCTGCACCTTCTGTTCGATTTATAAGCGCAAGAAGTTTTCTCTGCGGCCCGTTGAAGACATCATCCATGATATTGACACGATTTTCCGCTTCGTCAGCTATCTCCAGGAAGATCAAGGGGTCCCGGGGCGCAGACCAGGGAATCTGTCTCCAGCCGAGGAGGAGGCTTTCCATGCGGCAAGGAACTGGCTTTCAGGAGGGATGGAATCGATATTTCTTCAGGATGCCGACAGTCTGGTAATAAGACCGGAGCAGCTCGTCAAGGTACTGAGGCATATAAAGATGCGCTTTCCCCGGGTGGAAAGAATCACGTCGTACGCCCGCTCAGACAGCGTTGCCCGTATCAGCGATGCCAACCTCGGAGAGCTCGCCGCGGCCGGTCTGAATCGCATTCATATAGGGATGGAAACGGCTTCCGACAAGATTCTGGGGATGATCAACAAGGGGGTCACCAAGGATATCCATATCAAGGCCGGGCTCAAGGCAAAAAACGCCGGGATCGAGCTTTCGGAATACGTGTTGACGGGCATCGGCGGCCGCGAATTTTCTCAGGAGCATGCCATTGAGACGGCAGATGCCTTAAACCGGATCAATCCGGACTTCATCCGGTTCAGAACCCTGCATATTCCTGACAGTGTCAAGCTCTTTGACAGCCCGGAGGGCTGTTCGTATCAATGGTCGCCCGACCTGGTCCTGGCAAAGGAGATCCTGCTGCTGCTGGAGCAGCTCGAAAACATAACGAGCTGTGTCAAGAGCGATCACATGTACAATCTGTTCCAGGAAATAGACGGCACCCTGCCGCACGACAAGGAACGCCTGCTGGAGGTCCTCCGCACCTTCATCGGGATGGATCCGGGACGCAGGGCGCTGTTTCAGGTCGGCAAAAGAGCCGGATATTTCCTGCGGCTGGGTGACATGGAGAGTGCCGAGCGGATGGCGCATGTCGAAGGGATCTGCCGCAAATCCGGAATTACTGCCGACAATGTTGATCTGCAGATCCATGAGATGCTTCAGGAGCAGATGAGAAGGGGGATGCCTTCATAGGCCCGGATTTGCACGCCGGAGCCCATAAAAAACGGACCTGAATCCTGCTTCCCGCTCCAGAGAATTGAAAGCCCCGGCAGCTTAAGAGAGACCAGGAAATTTTTGCTTGATAATAAATTGGTATTATAGTACTATTTTACTAAATAGCAGTTGATGCGCCGGCAATGAATTTATAGTTCCGATTTGCCCAAGAGAGGAGAACCGACCTTATGAGCACAAAAACCGTGAAAGACATCGTCGCGAACTGCCAGGAAATCTTCGAGGATCTTGACTTCAGAAGAGCGCGTGAATGGAAAGCGGCCGTGCCCGGGCGCAAGGTGATCGGCTACATGCCGGTGTATGTGCCGCGCGAGATAGTCCACGCCGCCGGGATGCTGCCGCTCGGCATCCTCGGTGGAGGGGCCGACATGGAGGTAATCCACGGCGACGCCTACTACCAGAGCTACATCTGCCGCATTCCGCGCTCTACCATCGAGCTGGCGATCACCGGCAAGCTCGATTTCGTCGACGGGATGATGTTCCCGTCCATCTGCGACGTGATCCGCAACCTCTCCGGCATCTGGCAGCTGTTGTTCAAGGACAAGTACGTCCGCTACTTCGACGCTCCGCAGAACTTCAAGGACGAAGTCGGCGGGGTCTTCTACGCCAACGAGCTGCGCGAGCTGAAAGAGGGGCTGGAGCAGCTGGGCGGCCGGAAGATCACCGACGCGGACATTAACAACTCCATCGACCTCTACAACGAAAACCGCCGCTGGGTGAACAGGGTCTACGATTTCCGCTCCGACTACCCCTGGAAAGCGCCGTCCGCCGAAGTCTATCTCTTGATGCGGGCCGGGATGGTGCTGCCGGTGGAAGAGCATACCCGGCTGATGCAGGAGTACCTGGCCGCCGCCGATGCCGAAAGCCGGCCGGTCAAGGACAACTGCCGCGTCGTCCTCACCGGCGCCTTCTGCGAGCAACCGCCGCTCAACCTGATCAAGTCCCTGGAGATGGCCGGCTGCTACATCGTCGACGACGACTTCATGATGGTCAACCGCTGGCTGCAGCGAGACGTGCCGGCCACGGGCGACCCCATCGACAACCTGGTCAAGGCGTTTCTGCACCATTCCGCCGAGACCCCGGCCAAGTACGAGGACGACATCAACGTCAAGGGCGCCTATCTGCTGAACACCATCGCCAAGCGGGGAGCGGACGGGGTCATCTTCGCCGCGCCGAGCTTCTGCGACCCGGCTCTTCTTGACCAGCCGATGCTGATCAGCCGTGTGGAGGCCCGGAAGATCCCTTACATCACCATGCAATACGCCGAGAACTCCGGCCAGATGCAGCCGATTCGCGAGCAAGCCGGCACCTTTGCCGATTCCATCAAATTGTGGGGTGCAGCATGAGCGACCAGAAAATAGTGAAATCCAATTCGCAAGACGTGCAAAAAGAGATGATCACCCGCAACTACGACAAGATCACCAGCGGCAAGGTCAAGGTCTCCTCCACCTTCGTGCCGGGCAACCTGAACGAGCTGCTCATGTGCTTCGACATCGCCAACAACCTCCCCGAGATCAACGCCATCCAGAACGCCATGCGCAAGAAGTCGGGCGAGATGATCATGGAGGCCGAGCGCAGCGGCCACTCCGAAGACGTCTGCACCTACGTGAAAGCGGACATCGGCATGATGGCCAAGGGGAACATCGCTCCCAACGGCAAGCCGTTTCCCGACCCGGACCTCCTGCTGCTCTCCTATACCGGCTGTTTCACCTTCCTGAAATGGTTCGAACTCCTGCGCGAGCAGTACAAATGCCCCACGGTCATGCTGCACGTCCCGTACGCCGCCGACGGTCACGTCACCCAGAACATGCGGGACTACATCGTCAAGCAGCTCAAAGAAGAGGTCATCCCGACCCTGGAAAAGATCTCCGGCATCAAATTCGACATCGACCGGCTGCGGGAATACCTGCGCAAATCGGCCATCGCCGAGGACGACTTGGTCTGGATGCTGGAATCGGCCAAACATAAGCCGTCCCCCATCGACTGCTACTTCGGCGGGGTCTACTACATGGGGCCGATCTTCACCGCCTTCCGCGGCACCGACGAATGCATCGAGTACTACAAGCTTCTGCGCGAAGAGATCCAGGAGCGGATCGACAAGGGGCTGTGCGCCCAGACCCCGGAAGGGGACATGGCCGAGGAAAAATACCGGCTGGTGGTCGAAGGGCCGCCCAACTGGACCTCCTTCCGCGATTTCTGGCAGATGTTCTACGAAGCGGGCGCCGTGGTCGTCGCCAGCTCCTACACCAAGGTCGGCGGGGTTTATGATTACGACAGCTTCAGGCACGACCCGGCCAATCCGCTGGAAACCCTGGCCGACTACTGCCTCGGGGTCTACACCAACCGCAACCTCCCGACCCGGGTTGACATGCTGGCGAGAAACATCATCGAGTACGAGGCCGACGGCCTGCTCATCAACTCCATCAAGAGCTGCAACAGCTTCTCCGCCGGGCAGCTGGTGATGATGCGCGAAGTGGAGAAGCTCACCGGCAAGCCGGGCGCCTTCATCGAGACCGACCTGGTTGACCCGCGGTACTTCTCCGCGGCTAACGTCAAAAACCGTCTGGAGAGCTATTTCCAGATGATCGATCAGAAGCGGCGGGCCGGCGGCTCAGCCATCGCCGCCTAGTCCGGACAAACAGGATAAGTGCGTTCACGAAATTATTTCTGCAAAGACACAGCAGCAATAATTTCTAACGCACTAAAGGGAGAGTACACCATGCGTACATTTATCGGAATAGATCTGGGCTCAACCACCACCAAGGCGGTGCTGATGGATGAGAACCGCGCGGTACTCGGCCGGGGCATCACCAACTCCCGCTCCAACTACGACGTCGCAGCCATGGTGTCCAAGCAGGAGGCCAAGATCAGCGCGCGCTTCACCCTGTTCAAGCAGGCGCTCGGCAGCGGCGGGGGGGCCGAACTGCTCCTGGCGGACCTGGAGCGCAACTTCCGGCTGGAGCAGTTCCTCTCCGAACTGCAGCAGCTGGAAGTGACCTGCGAAGCTTACCTGGACAGCCCGCGTTTCAACGAGATGAAGAGTGCCCTCAAAGAGGCCTTGTCCGCTGTATTCCGCAAGATCGAAGGGGAAGCGCCGGCGATCTATGCGCCGGGCGCCGACCGCAAATCCGACTTCTTCCGCGACATCGCCGGCTCGCGCTTCATGAACATCGCCGAGGCCGTCGCCAAACAATCCGGCTTGAGCTTCGACACCATGCTCAACATCTACGACAAATCGATCATCGACATCGAGAGCATGGTCTCCTCCGACGAGACCGTGTCCGCCCAGCTGCTGAACGGCCTGTCGCGGGCGCTCCGGCACCTGGACGGGGTGGAGGTCAGCGAAGCCGAGGCGCAAAGGGCCCTCAAGGAAGTGCTCGACATCAAGCTCGAAGAAACCTATGTGGTAGGCACCGGCTATGGCCGGGTCCGGCTGCCGTTCCCCAAGGAGCACATCCGCTCCGAGATCCTCTGCCACGGGCTCGGCGCCCACATGATGTTCCCCGGCACCCGCACCGTGCTCGACATCGGCGGCCAGGACACCAAGGGGATCCAGGTGGACGAAAACGGGATCGTCACCAACTTCCAGATGAACGACCGCTGTGCCGCCGGCTGCGGCCGCTACCTCGGCTACATCGCCGATGAAATGAAGATCGGACTCCATGAACTCGGCCCGATCGCCATGCAGGCCACCAAGGCGACCAAGATCAACTCCACCTGCACCGTCTTCGCCGGCGCCGAGCTGCGCAACCGTCTCGCCCTGGGAGAGTCCCGCGCCGACATCCTGGCGGGCCTGCACCGGGCGATCATGCTGCGCGCCATGTCGATTCTGTCCCGCTCCGGGGGGGTCACCGACCAGTTCACCTTCACCGGTGGCGTCGCCAAGAACGAATCCGCGGTCAACGAGCTGCGCAAGCTGATCAAGGAAAACTACGGCGAGCTCACCATCAACATCAGCGACGAATCGATCTACACCGGCGCCCTCGGCGGGGCGGAGTTCGCCCGCCGGGCGGTGATGAACTGAAAGGCCAAACCACTTACCACAGAGGGCACAGAGGAAAGCACAGAGGTACACAGAGAAAATCTTCAGGTTTATGTTTTTCCTCCGCGATCCTCCGTGTCCTCTGTGGTTAAAGCTTTTACTCTTCGTTTTTCAAAGGAGAAGGCAAATGACTACATCCATAGGCATAGACGTAGGAAGCGGCGTCATCAAGACCGCCCTGTTCCGGGTTGAAAACGACCAGAGCGAGTGGCTGGCCCGCTGGGACGCCCGCATTCGGCAGCGCGACTCCTTCAAGCTGGTCGAAGAATCCGTCGAGTACGTGCTGGAGAAGGCCGGCCTGAAGCGGAGCGAAATCGATTACATCGCCACCACCGGCGAGGGAGAGAGCATCAAGGACAGCACCGGGCATTTCTATACCATGACCACCCATGCCCGGGGCGCGCTCTATCTCAACCCCGAGGCCCGGGCGGTGCTCGACGTCGGCGCCCTCAACGGCCGCGCCATAGCCATCGACGGCAGGGGGAAGGTACTCAACTACCGGATGACGAGCCAGTGCGCGTCGGGGTCGGGGCAGTTCCTTGAGAACATCGCCCGCTACCTGGGGATAGCCCAGGACGAGATCGGCGGGTTGTCGGTGCAATCCACGAACCCGGAGAAGGTGAGCAGCATCTGCGCCGTGTTGGCCGAAACCGACGTCATCAACATGGTGTCGCGGTCGATCCCGCCGAGCGACATACTGCGGGGCATCCACGAATCCATGGCCGACCGTCTGATCAAGCTGTTGAAGTCGATCGACGTCACGGGCGGGGTGGTGATGATGACCGGCGGACTGGCGCTCGACATCGGCCTGGTGAAGGCGATCCAGGACGGCATGGACAAGCAGAAGATGGTGACAAAGGTGGCCACCCACCCCGATTCGCTGTTTGCCGGCGCCATCGGCGCCGCCTTGTGGGGCGCCTTCCGCCACGACAAACTCCAGTCCCTCGGCCAGTTGCGGAAAGCTTCGTAAGGGGTGCCGTTAGATTACAGATACGTGAGGCTCACATTCTATTACCTGGAAAGGAGCACAGGAGATGTCAAATATCAAGTTTCGCTCACTCCATTCGGCCGATTTGGACCTGGTTGCCGAAATTGACAGCCGGATAGCCGGCAAACCGAGAAGGGGATTTCACGAGAAACGCCTTGTTGTCGCGACGGCGACGCCGGAGAGCTTCGTTACCTGTGCGGCTTTGGATGGCGATAAACTGCTCGGGTACGGCTTTGCCCGGATTCAGGAAGGCGAATTCGGCGTCGTGGGAGCGGTTGCCGTTCTCGACGCCATTGGTGTCGATCCCCACTCTCAGGGGAAGGGGGTCGGTAAAGCGGTCATCGCCGAAATCGAGCGGCTGCTTAAAAAGAAAGAGATCGGTACTTTGAGGACCCAGGTTGTCTGGGCGGATTGCCGGATGATCAGTTTCTTTTCCTCCGCCAGGTTCAATCTGGCGTCCCTGCAGATCATTGAGCGCGATACCTCGCCGTTGCCCGAGGAGGTGGCCGTTTTGCATCCCGTGCACATGGACGGCAGATGGCAGGTCCATAGCGGCAACGGCGGCAACTACTGGGAGGTCCATAGCGGCAACGGCGGCAATTACTATGAAAAACTGTCCCGCGACCGGGTCTTGGTCCGTTCTCTCAAGAAGGAAGACCTGGCCGCTATCGTGCGCATCGATGCCAAGCTTACGGCACGTGACCGTTCCGACTATTACCAAACCAAGTTCAGGG